>DAOOGN010000016.1:0-50563 GCA_035415725.1 Anaerolineae bacterium
CATGAAAGCCCAACGCACTCAGCGATCTCAAACCTAATCTAACATTGTCGAGCTAGAAACTGAAATAAACCTGCAAAAACTGCTACCAGAGCTTTAATCAGCACTCCAAACAACCCAAATACAGCACCCAGACAGCCGGTGTTTTTACTCTGTTTAGATGAGCGTTTGTGAGTCATAGAAAACTCCTCACTACTAAGCGGATTAACAATCAACTCTTTGACTATACTGCATCTATGACAATGTGTCTATGGGCGAAAGCCAAAATGAGGCTCTAGGTTTGAGCAATCTGACGGCAATTGCGAATCTAGTCCTTGGAAATAAGATGCTATTAGTTCAATCAATGTTTGACAAGCTCCATTGTCAATGAGTATTTTACCGTTCCGTATATCAAAATGAGGGTTTTGTTCTATGAATTGGACCAAACCACTATTGTTCTTATCCATTGTTCCCAAGTGATGAACAATTCTATTACGCACCTCTCCATATTGTAATAGTTGACTCCATAATTGATCCTTCTTTTTTATTTCCGAAATGTCAATTGCTGTCAATTTTTGAATATATTTTTTGTATTTTTGAATCCCCATACCACCGAGGTCGTCAACTGATATCGGCACCGCTCGTAAATCTTGAAGACATTGACATCTGTCTCTAAGTCCCTTCTCCAAAATGGAATAGGCGGACACTATGAATGAATTGCGAAGCAACTCAGGAAAGATATTTGACTGTACAAATAAATGTTCACTTAAATATTCTCTTTCATCTGGATCATCTGCTGCTTCATACTGTTGACAGGTTTGGTTTCTATTGCGCTCCAAGTTCGATTCCATGCCATATACATATCCTCGAAAATAATCGAGCAAAATGTCCATTGTAGATGGGAAATCAAAACTAGCGTCTTTGTCACCAAGGAAGGAAAAAACGTCTAATTGTTCATTCATATGATTTCACCAAAGCTTTGCGGGCTAACTCTATTTTGTAACGAAGGGCCGGATTCTCCCTCCAGCCCCTCGTACATTCCACTCTTACTTCCCCTTCACCACAATGCTCACCAGCCTCTTGTTCGGCACGATGACCTTGAGCACCTGCTGGCCCTCCAGATGCCGCCGGACGTTCGCATCGGCCAGCGCGGCGGCTTTGATCACCTCCTCGCCCGCGTCCGCCGGGACGGTGACGCGCCCCCGCACCTTCCCGTTGATCTGCACCGGGATTTCGATTTCGTCCTCGACGAGCATCGCGGGGTCCCAGGTGGGCCACGCCTGCTGGTGGATGCTGTACGGCTTGCCCATGAACGCCCACAATTCTTCCGCCATGTGCGGCGCGACGGGTGCGACCAGGAGCAGCAGGGTGGCGACGGCTTCATCCCACAGCGCGGTGCCGTAGTACGTGCCTTTGGCCTTGCTGAGCGCGTTCGCGTACTCCATCAGGCGGGCGATGACGGTGTTGAAGCTGAAGTTCTCCAAATCCTCGGTGACGCTTTTGATGGTGCGGTGCATCGCCCGCTGCAACTCGCGCCCGCCGAGGGTTTCCGCAGTCCCGGCCGGCGGCGTTTCGGTGACGATGTTCCACACACGGTTGATCCAGCGCACGATGCCCTCGATGCCCTGGCTGTCCCACGGGCCGCCCTGTTCCCAGCGCCAGCCGAACATCAGGTAGGCGCGGACCGTGTCGGCCCCGTACTGCGCCACCAGCTCGTCCGGCGCGACGACATTCTTCTTGCTCTTGGACATCTTTTCCACGTCCAGATGATAGAGAATGTCCTTCACCGTTCCGCCGGTTTCCTTGCCGGGGATGATAACGGGCATGTCCTCGTCCACCAGCACGACCGTCAGTTCGCCCGCCTCCGACGTCTGCACCTTGAGGCTGACATCGTCGCGGTCGATCACCTCGCCGCGCACCAGCGTCGCACTGCGCTCGGCGGGCGGCCATGTGGCCTGATCCTTGAAGCTGTAGACAGTAATCTTCTTGGCCCTGAACGCTGCGCCTTCCCACGCGCCGGCTACTTCCACACAGTCTCCGCAGCGCGGCTCGCCGAGGATGGTGCCCTGGTTGCGCAGTTGCAGCATCGGCTCGTCGAAGTTGACGATGCCGGCGTCGCGCAGCGCTTTGGTAAAGAAGCGCGTGTAGAGCAGGTGCATGACGGCGTGTTCCGCGCCGCCCGTGTAGGTGTCCACCGGCAGCCAGTAGTCTGCTTCTGCCTTATCCCAGGGAATCGAATCACTGTGCGCCGGTTCGCCCTCGCGGTAATAGGGACTGAGGTAAGCGTACTGGTACCACGAAGAGCAGACGAAGGTATCCATCGTGTCGGTCTCGCGGGTGGCGGGACCGCCGCAGCGGGGACAGGTGGTATGCAGGAAGCCGGCATGATACTTGAGCGGACTTTCGCCGGTAGGCATGAAGTCCACATCGTCAGGGAGCAGCACCGGCAGGTCTTCGTAGGGGACGGGAACCACGCCGCATTGATCGCAGTAGACGATGGGGATGGGCGCGCCCCAATAGCGCTGGCGGCTGATGAGCCAGTCGCGCAGACGGTAGTTGACGGTGGCTTTGGCGCGCCCTTGTTCTTCAAGCCAGGCGATAACGCGCTGTTTAGCGACATCGCCGGGCGTGCCGCTGAACGGCCCGGAGTTGATCATCGTGCCGTACTCGGCGTGGAAAAGTACATCCCGGTAGAACGGCAGATGGCTGAGCATTTCCATGCAGGTGCGATTGGAGCTGACGGGCGGATAGATCGCCTTGCAGTGCGCCAGGATTTCGGCGTCGGCCTGGACGGAATCCAGCTCGCGGACGCCGTCCGAGAAAATAAAAGCCCACCGCGCGCCGACGACCTCGTTCCAGTTGCCGGGCCGCAGGTGTGCCTGCATCAACGCGATGTAGCGGTCGATTTGTGCGTTCCCGTGCAGGGTGACGAACAGCCCGTCACCCATGTCACCTACCGGCGCGGTGGTGAACTCGAGGCCGGCCTCCTGCAATGCCTCGGCGAACCCCTCGCGGACGGAACCAGGGAAGACGAAGCTCTTGGCAAGACCGTCCACCCGGTCAATCACCGGAATAATCGGCAGGCCGAATTTGACGGCGAAGGCGAAGTCGCGGTCATCGTGGGCGGGCACGGCCATAATCGCGCCCGTCCCGTAGGTGATCAGCACGTAATCTGCGATCCAGATGGGAATACGCGCGTTGTTGACCGGGTTGACCGCATACGCGCCGGTGAAGACGCCGGTCTTCTCCTTCTCGGTGCTCATGCGCTCGATTTCGCTTTGGCGGGCCGCCTGCACCTGATAGGCCTTTACCGCCTCGCGGAACTCCGGCTTGGTGATGCGCTCCACGAGCGGATGTTCCGGCGACAGTACCATGAACGTCGCCCCCCACAGCGTGTCGGGGCGGGTGGTGAACACCACCAGGTTGCCCTCTTCCGGCGTGGCGTCGACGGGGAGGTCCTCCGGCGCGACCGTGAACGTCACTTCCGCGCCCTCACTGCGCTGAATCCAGTTGGTTTGGGCGAGACGAATTTTTTCGGGCCAGTCGATCTTGGAGAAGTCCAGCAGTTCGTCGGCGTATTGGGTGATCCGCCAGAACCACTGCTCCAGATCCTTCTTGTAGACCGGTGTGCCGCAGCGCTCGCAGATATGCTCCTCGCCGATCACCTGTTCGCGCGCCAGCGTGGTCTTGCAGTTGGGGCAGTAATCCACCGGTGCTTTTTTGCGGTAAGCCAACCCCATCTCGTAGAACTTGAGGAAGAACCACTCGCTCCAGCGATAATAGCCGGGCAGACAGGAGATCGCCTCACGCTGCCAGTCGATCATCGTCCCCATCGAGCGCAACTGTTGGCGCTCGCGTTCGATGTTGGCGAGCGTCCATGTTTTGGGATGGATGCCGCGCTGGATGGCGGCGTTTTCGGCGGGCAGGCCGAAGGCATCGAAGCCCATCGGGAAGAGGACGTTGTAGCCCTGCATGCGCTTGAAACGCGCGCGCACGTCGCTGGGGGCCATGGCGTACCAGTGGCCGATGTGGATGTCGCCGCTGGGATAGGGAAGCATCGTCAGCGCGTAAAACTTGGGCTTGCTGTGATCGACGAGTGAGCGGTAAAGGCCGTCGGCTTCCCAGCGCGCCTGCCACTTCGGTTCGATTTCTTGTGGGTTATAGGGGGTGGGCATCATTCTCCTCCACAGTGAGTTGGATAGTCCTATGATCAGGCAGTTTATCGTTGCGCATCTATAATTTCTTTGCACCATTTTACCTTAATTCAGGTAGATTACAAAAGGGCGCTTTAAGTTACCTTTTATACCTCTCTCTTCTCTCCCGTGGGGCGAATGACCCCCATGAACCACCCCTACGGACGGAATAGATTGACCTTGCGGTTGCCTGTTACTTTGATCGGATTATACTGGAAGACAGGGTCGCATTTTGGAGAGGACTATCTGACTAACGGCTGTTTGACCATCCCGGAAGGAGGGTCGTCGAACCTGCGGTACCGCTGACCCAGGGGTGGGGCGGGTACGGTCAGAGACCGGCCTGAGTAGCATTGCCCATACTTTGTCCTATGCCCATGATCACAGGACTCCTTGACTAACGACTATCAGACTTGACTAACGACTATCAGACTCTTTGCGGAGGAGAAACTTATGATGCTTCCTGACATTCCTATGGATGAAACGATTGAATTTCTGGCTGGTCTATTAGATACCCCCAGTCCCACCGGCGATACCGAACAGGCTATAGCCTATGTGCAAGAGGCCGTCCGCGATCTGCCTTTGACCTTCCACCGTACCCACAAAGGTGGACTGGTGTTGACATGGGCCGGCGACGTCACATGCCCACGCGCTTTGACGGCGCACACAGACACGTTGGGCGCCATGGTCAAGAGGATTAAAAATAACGGGCGGCTGGAACTGACGAGCGTTGGCAGTTTCGATTGGCATTCTATTGAAGGGGAAGGCTGTACCGTCGTCACGGCGGCAGGGCGGTACTATCGCGGCAGCATTCTGCCGATTAAAGCCTCCGTTCACATTTATGGGGCCGAAGCGCGCACTTTGGAGCGCACGCAGGAGAACTACGAAGTACGCCTCGACGAGAGAACCGACAGCGCGGAAACGACCGAACAACTGGGCATCAACGTCGGGGATTTTGTCTATTTCGACCCGCGTGTGGAAGTCACTCACGGCGGCTTCATCCGCTCGCGCCATCTGGATGACAAGGCCGGCGTGGCGTGTCTCTACGGAGCGCTGTTGGCGCTGCACCGGGCAGGCCTGACGCCGCGCTACCGGCTGGACGTGTTGATTTCGAATTATGAGGAGGTGGGGCACGGCGGTTCTGTTGGCATCCCCGCCGATGTGCAGGAGCTGGTGGTACTGGACATGGCGGCTGTCGGCGAAGGTCAGACTTCGGATGAATTCAGCGTGGGCATTGGCGCCAAAGACGCCGGCGGGCCGTATGATCTGGGCTTACGGCGGCGACTGGTACAGTTGGCAGACGCTAATGCCATCCCCTGTAGGGTCGATATCTACCCCTATTACGGCTCTGACGGCGAGGCCGCCTTGCACGCCGGCGCGGATCTCAGAGTGGCGTTGATCGGCCCGGGGGTGGATGCCTCACACGCCTACGAGCGCACCCATCGTGATTCCATTGAGGCCACGGCGCGCCTTATCGTCGCTTATCTGCTTGCGGAATAGCACAATCCGGTTCTCCGGGACTTGGCGTGGGGATGGGAAAATGGTTTTAGTCTTGGCTACGGAAATTTGCATCGGTCCTATGCTATTTCTCTGCGTCCTCAGGGGCGAAAAAGAGGGGGTGTAGCGACACCCCCTACAAAAATCCCCCTTTCCTGGGGAAAGGGGGCAGGGGGATGGGCGTGTAGAAATACGCCTATCGCCTCATCCAAGAGCCTTTTGTCTACCCCAATCCGCGCCCAACCTATCCTAGGGAATAAGCGGCTGCGTCAGGTTGACTAACCTGAATAGAGACTCGTTTAGTATATTCTAAGCCATTGTTAACGCTCTACTAATCATTCTGTGCGATACTGGTACAAGAACGTAGAGGAGGCAGATATGAATAAACAACAGGGCAAAAAAGTGGGTTTTTCGGCGGTTTACCTGCTGGTGGCGATTGCACTGGCCGGACTTTTCCAACAGCTTGTGTTTCAACCCATGGTGATTCGCTGGACCGAGGTGCCTTACAGCCAGTTCATCGCTCAACTCAATGCCGGTGAGATCTCCGAAGTGCACTTGACGACGGATCGCATTATGTACACGTGTTGCGCCGGCGTCGAGGGCGCCACGGAGGGACGGGTCAATAACGTCGTGCGGGTGGACGACCCCGACTTGATCCAGCGGTTGGTCGATGCCGGCGTGACGTTCTCCGCCGAAGAGCCAACCAACACTCTGCTCTCGGCGCTTTTAGGGTGGATCATTCCCATGTTACCTCTGGCCTTGATCTGGTATTTCGGGATGCGGCGAATAGGTCAGGCCGGCGCGGACGTGATGTCCATCGGCAAGAGCCGGGCGCAGGAAATTACCGGCGAGAAGACCGGCATCAAATTCGAGAACGTCGGCGGCGTTGATGAAGTCGAAGTCGAATTGAAAGAGATCATTGACTTTCTCAAGGACCCGCAGCGTTTCACGCGCGTGGGAGCCAAATTGCCTAAAGGGGTGTTGCTAGTGGGACCGCCCGGCACGGGCAAGACGTTGTTGGCAAAGGCTACCGCCGGAGAAGCGGGGGTGCCCTTCTTTTCGATCAGCGGCTCCGATTTTGTGGAGATGTTTGTGGGCGTGGGCGCGGCGCGCGTTCGTGACCTTTTCGAGCAGGCCAAACGCCGTGCCCCATGCATCGTCTTCATCGACGAGATCGACGCCATTGGGCAATCGCGTGTCACGGTGGGGGCGCTTGGCGCCAACGATGAACGCGAGCAGACCCTGAACCAGCTTTTGTCGGAGATGGATGGCTTCCAGCCCAACCAGGGCGTCATCATTATGGCCGCGACGAACCGCCCCGAAATTCTCGACCGGGCCTTGCTCCGGCCGGGACGCTTTGATCGGCAAATCCAGGTAGGCCTGCCGACGGAGGTTGGCCGGCGACAAATCCTTGAGATCCACACGCAGGGCGTCCAATTGGCGTCCGACGTTGATTTGGGGCGGATTGCGCAGATCACCGCCGGTTTTTCGGGGGCTGACCTGGCGAACATCGTGAACGAGGCCGCATTGTTGGCCGTGCGCAACGAGCGCGAAGCGGTGACGATGAACGACTTCGACCTCGCCATCGAGCGCGTCGTCGCCGGATTGCAACGCAAGATCGCGTTGAAGCCGGAGCTAAAGCGCCGCGTGGCCTATCACGAGGGCGGGCACGCGCTGGTAGCACAGTTGCAACCCGATACCGACCCCGTCCATAAGGTCAGCATCATCCCCACTGCCAAGGGCGCGTTGGGTTACACGATGCAGATGCCGGAGGAAGACACCTATCTGATGAGCCGGCACGAGTTAGAGGAACGTCTGGCGGTCATGTTGGGCGGGCGGGCGGCAGAATTACTCATCTTCAACGATACCTCCACGGGCGCGGCGAACGATCTGGAAGTCGTCACCGCATTGGCACGGCGGATGGTCACCGAATTTGGGATGACGGAGGCGTTGGGGCCGGTGCGTTATGCGATGGAGGCCGGCACGAACTACCTGGGGCGTTTCGACGGCTTGCGGCAGGATGTCAGCCCGGAAACGGCAACGTTGATCGACAAAGAGACACGTCGCATTATCGAAGCGGCCGAGCAGCAGGCGATGGAGTTGTTGCAGCAGCACAGCACGGCGTTGCATGAGATCGCTCGCATCTTACAGGAGAAAGAAGTCATCAGTGGGGACGAAATCAAACGTCTGGTACAAAAACCACAGTGACGCCGGTTGGGTATACGACAGATGAGTGGCAAAGAGTCGCCCGCTTGTTGCAAAGCCTGAGTTTGGCAGTAGAATAGAAAAAACTGGGGAGACATTATGGGTGAGGGTGTACTTCCATTACTTGAGGTCCAAAACCGACTGCGTTATCATTTCCTACAACCCGACTTGTTGGAACTCGCCCTGACCCATCCTTCGTATGCTCATGAGCATCCTGAAGAAGGAGGCGCAGAGTTTCACAATCAGCGGCTAGAGTTTTTAGGAGATGCAGTCCTAGATTTTCTGGTCGCCGCCTGGCTATACCAAACTTACCCTGACTTTTCTGAAGGCCCTTTGACACGTTTACGGGCGACATTGGTCTGCACAACGACCTTAGCCTCCCTTGCTCAGCGCCTGGGACTTGGTGAGGCGTTGCGTCTAGGACGTGGAGAGGAAGAAAGTGGCGGAAACGCACGTGTGGCGAATCTGTGTGACGCTTTGGAGGCTCTGGTAGGGGCGCTCTATTTGGATGGCGGCTTAGAAACCGTCTGGGAGCACATGGAACCGTGGTTCGCCCGGGAAGCCGAAGCGATCCTGCACGCCGAAACTTACGTTGATGCCAAATCGCGTTTTCAAGAGTGGGCGCAAGCTGAACGAGGTGTTACGCCCGCCTATCACATCGTTGGCGAAGAAGGACCGGAGCACGCCAAAGTATTCACCGCGCAAGCCGTGCTCAAGACCGAGGTGGTGGGCGAGGGACAGGGATCCAGCAAACGTCTGGCGGAACAAGCCGCCGCCAGATCTGCAATAGCCACCTTGATGCGTGAAGAACAACTCACAGACAAATAGAGGTAAATTCATCATGATGCGTTTTGATCGTTTTACCGAGCGTGCCCAAGAGGCAGCCCAGCGGGCCGTCGAATTGATGACACGCTATGGTCACAGTCAGGTGGATGTGGAACACCTGCTCATGGCCTTGATTCAACAACAACAAGGTACCGTCCCGGCGCTGTTGGTGGAAATGGGCGCCAATCCAGGACAGCTATCCGAAGCCCTGGATGTGATTTTGCGCCAGACTTCCCGCCCCGGCATTTACGGCGCTGGCGGGGGACAGCAAGTTTTTATCACCCCGCGCGTCAAGCGGGTTCTGGATCTCAGTCAGGAAGAGGTGACGACGCTCAAAGATGAGTACATCTCCACCGAGCACTTGTTCCTGGCGATCACGTTGGAACGCAATACGGCAGTCGCCCGCCTGCTGGCGGAAAACAACATCACCCACGAGCGCACGATGGAAGTCGTGCAGAAGATGCGCGGAGGCCAGCGGTTGACCAGTCCCCAGGCCGAAGAGCAATACCGCGTGTTGGCGCGGTTTAGCCGGGATCTCACGCAGATGGCGCGCGAGCGCAAACTCGATCCGGTGATCGGGCGCGACGAAGAAATTCAGCGGGTCATTCAGATTCTCGTGCGGCGCACCAAAAATAACCCCGTCCTCATTGGCGAAGCGGGCGTCGGCAAAACGGCCATCGTCGAAGGCCTGGCGCAAAAGATCGTCAGCGACGACGTGCCCGAAATCCTCAAAGGCAAACGCCTGCTGATGTTGGACCTGGGCGCGTTGGTCGCCGGGACGCGCTTCCGCGGTGAGTTCGAAGAACGACTGAAGGCCATCCTCGAAGAAGTGCAGCGGGGCGAGGGAGAGATTGTGCTCTTCATCGACGAATTGCATACCGTCGTCGGCGCCGGGAACGCACAGGGCGCTTTGGATGCCTCGAACATGATCAAGCCGGCTCTGGCCCGTGGTGAATTACAGTGCATCGGGGCGACGACATTGGACGAATACCGGCAGTACATCGAAAAAGACGGCGCTTTGGAGCGCCGTTTTGCGCCGGTCTTCGTGGATGAGCCTTCGGTGGAAGACACGATTGCGATGTTGTTCGGCTTACGCGACCGCTACGAGGCCCATCACAAAGTGCGCATCTCCGACGAGGCGGTGATTGCGGCAGCGCGGCTGGCGCACCGTTACGTCACCGACCGACATCTCCCCGACAAGGCCATCGACATTATGGACGAAGCTGCGGCGCGCTTGCGCGTGGCGCTCTTCACCCTGCCGCCGGACCTCAAACAGATGGAAGCCGAGATCAACCGCTTGCGCGTCGAAGAAGAAGCGGCGGGCAACATGCGTGACTACGAGCGCGCTGCCGAGGTGAAAACCCAGCGTCTGCGTCAGGAGCAGGATTTCACGGCGAAACGCGAGGAATGGTTGAGCCGTCACCAGCTCGACGAACTGGTTGAAGCGCAGGATATCGCCGCCGTTGTCTCGGCGTGGACCGGCATCCCGGTCTACCAGGTCCTGGAGAAAGAAGCCGATAAGCTACTGCGGATGGAAGAAGCCGTCCGGCAGCGCATCATCGGACAGGACGAAGCTATCGGCGCCATCGCCGACGCTATTCGGCGGGCGCGCGCCGGACTGAAGGACCCGCGTCGTCCCATCGGCAGCTTCCTGTTTCTGGGTGCTTCCGGCGTCGGGAAAACCGAAACGGCCAAGGCCCTGGCGGCCTTCCTCTTTGACGACGAAGATGCCCTGTTGCGCATCGATATGAGCGAATACCGCGAGGCGCACACGGTCTCACGGCTTTTCGGTGCGCCGCCGGGTTACGTAGGTTACGATCAGGGCGGACAGTTGACCGAAGCGGTGCGGCGGCGCCCCTATCAGGTCGTGCTTTTCGACGAAGTGGAGAAAGCGCACCCTGACGTGTGGAACGCGTTATTGCAAATTCTCGACGAAGGCCGGTTGACCGATGGACAGGGGCGGGTCGTCGATTTCCGCAACACCGTCGTCATCATGACCTCGAATATCGGCACAACGTATGGGAAGCGCGGCGGCGCCTTGGGTTTTGCCCGTGGCGACGACCAGCAAGATGAAGAAGCCCGCCGGCGGACGCTTGCCGCTCTTAAGGAAACGTTCCGCCCGGAGTTCATCAACCGGGTGGATGAAATCATCATTTTTGCGAATCTGACACTGGAGGACGTGACGCGCATTGTCGACCTGCAAATGCAGGAAGTGCAGTCGCGGCTTGCCGAGTACGATCTGCACGTCACGTTGACGCCGGAGGCCAAGCAGTGGCTGGCCGAGCAGGGTTTCGATCCCCAGTTTGGAGCGCGTCCACTGCGGCGGGTGATCCAGCGTTATGTCGAAAGTCCACTGAGTGTGCAAATCTTGCGCGGTAATTTCGGCGCCGGTACGCATATCCGGGTCGATGTGGGTGACGAAGGGCTGAAGTTTGCGGCAGAAGCTCCTGCGCCCTTCCCCGCCCTTGTGCCGGCGCCCGAAGTGCAAGAGGTGGAAAGCTGATGATGTGACATCAAAAAAGGAGGTGATGCCCCCGACCTTACACAAAAATGCGAGAGGACTTAGTTTGGCTGTGTGTTTACTTACTAACTTTTGCTAAAAACAGGAGGATTACTAATGCGTAAAACCGTTTTGGCTCTACTGTCTGTGCTTTTGATCGCCGGTATGCTGCTGAGTGCCTGCGGTGGCGGTGGCGGTGGCGCTACCTACAAGATCGGCCTGGTCACCGACGTTGGACGGATCAATGACCGCAGCTTCAACCAGTCGGCATGGGAAGGCGTGCAACAAGCCGGTAAGGAACTCAATGCCGAAGTGAAGTACATCGAGACGACCGACGCCAAGGACTACGAAAACAACATCAAGCAGTTTGCGGATGAAGACTACAACCTGATCGTTACCGTCGGTTTTGCTCTGGGCGATGCCACCATCAAGATGGCGAAGGCATACCCGAAGATCAATTTCATTGGTGTAGACCAATCTCAGAGTGAGACGTTGCCGAACCTGGCCGGTCTGGTCTTCCATGAGGATCAGGCCGGTTATCTGGCCGGCGTTTTGGCCGCCTACCTGACCAAGAGCGGTACCATTGCTGCGGTGTTGGGTACTGACCTTGTTCCGCCGGTGGTGGCCTTCAATGAAGGGTACATAGCCGGCGCGAAGTCGGTTCGTCCTGATATCAAGGTCATTTCTACCTACCACCCCGGAGAAATCAGCCAGGCGTTCACCGACCCCGAGTGGGGCGCGGCGACCGCGGCACAGGCGATTGACCAGGGCGCCGATGTGATCTTCGGCGCGGGTGGGATGACGGGCAATGGCGCTTTGGAAGAAACCGCGACGCATCCGGGGCTTTACTGCATCGGCGTGGACACCGATCAGTGGGAAACCGTGCCCGGCGCCCATGCCTGCCTGGTGTCCAGCGCGATGAAGATGATCACGCCGAGTATCGTCGAGCTGGCTAAACTGGCGAAGGAAGGCAAATTCCCGGGCGGCAACTATTATGGCGCTGCCGGGTTGGCGCCGTTCCATGACTTCGACAGCAAGATTCCTGATGATGTCAAGAAGAATCTGGAAGCTATCGACAAGGGCCTCAAGGACGGCTCCATCAAGACCGGCTACGGCCAGTAGAATTTGGGTGTGGAGGGGAAGGTGTGGGTACACCTTCCCCTTTTGTTGTGGTGAGGGAGGATAATTTTGCCTGCGCTGGTGGCGGTTGCCGAAGAGTTTGATTTTGGTGGTGAAGTGCTCGACGTTCAACGTTACGGTTCGGGCAACGTGAATGATACTTTCCTCGTCACCTTAGACTCCGGTCCTTATGGAAAAGCTATTCTCCAACGGGTCAATCAACAAGTCTTCCATCGCCCCGAGTTGATCATCCTCAATATGCGCGCTTTTATGGATTATCTGCGCCGCGAGATGGAACAGTCTGCTGAGCTGCCAGAACGTCGCTGGGAAACGCCGGACATTATTGCTTCCAAAGGGGGCGCAGATTATTTCGTGGATGCGGAACAAGGTTTTTGGCGTGCCACGACCTTTGTTGAAGGCGCACAAACCTATGACACGATCCAGAGTTACCGCCATGCCGCCGAAGTCGGCTACGCGCTTGGCAGATTTCATCGTCTTCTCAGTGCTCTTCCCGTAGAAAAGCTGTACGATACCCTGGAAGGATTTCATATCACCCCGCGGTATTTAGCCCATTATGATGAAGTTCTTGCCAGAGACGGCTACAAATCGTCGCCGGAGGTGCGTTATGCCCTGAATTTCGTGGCGCAACGCCGGGGATGGGCCTCTGTCCTGGAAGATGCCGTCGCGCGCCGTGAATTAACGATCCGTCCGATTCACGGCGATCCTAAGGTGAACAATATCATGATTGACGACATCACCGGGCAGGCCGTCAGCATGGTGGATTTGGACACGGTGAAACCGGGGCTGGTGCATTACGATATTGGGGACTGTCTGCGCTCGTGTTGCAATCCTCTGGGTGAGGAGACCTGCGCTCTTGACGAGGTAAGATTTGAAACCGACTTATGCCAGACGATTTTGGAGGGGTATCTTTCTCAGGCGCAGCCATTCTTGAACCGCCATGACTACGAGTATCTCTATGCTGCCGTCCACCTGATTGCGTTCGAGTTAGGACTGCGGTTTTTCACCGACTACCTGGAAGGCAACGTGTATTTCAGGACGCAAGATGCGGAGCACAACCTACGCCGGGCGCTGGTCCAGTTCCGGCTCACAGAGAGTATTGAGAGGCAAGCCGACGCCATTCAGATGATTATTAACGATCAGCAATTATCTTCAGCGATTATCTATAGGGGAATTCCACATTAACTGGCGTTCACCAGCGGTGGAATGAAAACTTTTCACCACGAAGGGCACAAAGAATTGTAACTATTCAGCCACCTTTGCCAGGTGGCGAACGGGACTTTGGGGAGGGCACATAATAGGTTACCCCTTCGGCAGGTGCTGACCCTCTCATCCCCCAACCCCCTCCCAAAATCCCCCTTCCTGAGGGGAAGGGGGGCAGGGGGGATGGGCTTATAGAAATGTCATACAGAAGCACCTGGCCTACCAAAGTCTACGCCAAACCTGGTATAGGGAATAAGTTGGCTTCGTCAGGTTTACTAGCCTGAATAGATACAGGAAAAGTACAACCTTTTAACATAGCGTTTCCGAGTCTCATCACCTACGGGCCATAGGTCTATGGTCTTGAGACCGTTAGGGTGCAGGGGGAAACGACTGCGCCTCCCGTGCTTGGAAAGGAAATGCGCTGTGCTCGATATTCCTGTGCGGGCTATCGAGGGTGCAACGGCGTCCTTTCGGGGATGCCGTTTTTTTGTCCAGAGGTCAACATCAATCGGCGGTTGAATGAAAATCTCAACCGCAAATCACGCGAATCCCTGCTAATTTTTTAGAGATTCACGATATTCTAAAGGAATCTCCATGCGGGACTCCACACCAACGAGAGCCAAAATTCAGGCTACAGAGAACCCAGCGTCCTCAGAGTTTTTTTCTCCTTGTGATCTCTGGGTACTCGGTGGCTATCTGGAGAGGAGAACCGCCATTGAGGCTACAGAGAACGCCAAGTCCTCGAAGTTTTTTCTCTGTGATCTCTGGGTACTCGGTGGCTATTTTGAAAGGAGTCAAAAAAGCGCGTATGGAAGTTGTGTGGGCCGGATTGATTGAGGGTCTGCGGATGTTGTTCTCCGGGGATGCCTATCTGTGGGAAATCATCGGCCTTTCGGCGCGGGTCAGCGGGGCGGCGCTGCTGATCAGCGCCCTGTTGGGCATCCCCTTGGGCGCGCTCCTCGGCCTGACGCATTTTCCGGGGCGGCGCGTTGTCCAGGCATTGGTCTACACTGGCATGGGCTTTCCCCCGGTCGTGATCGGGCTGGCAGTCTATCTATTGCTCTCCCGCAACGGCATCCTGGGGCCGCTGAACTGGCCCTGGATTCCGCAACTCTTCACTGTCTCCGCGATGGTCCTGGCGCAGGTGATCATCGCTATACCGCTGGTCATCGGCTATACGATGGCCGCCGTCTCCGACGTGGATCCGAACCTGCGGCTGCAACTCCGCGCCCTAGGCGCCACGCGCCGCCAGGCCACCTGGACGGTGCTGCAAGAAGCGCGCCAGGGCGTGATCGTGGCGCTGGTAGGCGGGCTGGGCAGCATCATCTCGGAAGTCGGCGCGGTGATGATGGTCGGCGGCAACATCGAGCACGCGACGCGCGTCCTGACGACGGCGATTATGCTGGAGACCCGTCGGGGAAACTTCGATTTCGCCATCGGCCTGGCGCTGGTGTTGCTGGGACTGGCATTCCTGACAAATCTGACCGTGGCGCAGTTCCAGAGGAAGGGCCAATGAGTGACACGCCATTGTTCGAACTACACCAGGTGAGCAAGTCCTACGAGGGGCGCACGGTGCTTGCCGTGGAGGCGTTGGACATCCGGCGTGGTGAGATTCTGGGGATTGTCGGCCCCAGCGGAGCGGGGAAGTCTACCCTCTTGCGGTTGCTCAACTTTCTGGAACCCCCCGACGGCGGCATCTTGAAATATCGCGGCCATGCTCTTCAGCCGGGGGCCGTCCCGCTGGAGTTGCGCCGTGAAGTGACGACAGTGTTCCAGCGCTCGGCCCTGCTCTCTACCACCGTCCGCCGCAACGTCGAATACGGTCTGCGGCTGCGCGGCGAGCGCGATAGCCGGGCTGCCATTGAAAAGGTGCTCGACCGACTGGGTCTGACGGCGCTGGCCCACGCCTCAGCGCGCACGCTTTCCGGGGGCGAAGCGCAGCGGGTGGCGCTGGCGCGCGCGATTGTGCTGCACCCCACCGTCCTGCTGCTCGATGAGCCGACGGCCAACCTCGATCCTTACAACGTCGGGCTGATCGAAACCGTCGTCGCCGAGCTGAACCACGAGCAGGAGTGCACGGTGGTGCTGGTGACGCACAACGTCTTCCAGGCGCACCGCCTGGCGCACCGCGTGGCGCTCCTGCTGGGGGGGAACATCGTCGAAATCGCCGACACGCCAACGTTCTTTGAATCACCCTGCGACCCGCGCACGTCTGCGTTTGTCAAGGGTGAGATGGTGTATTGAATTCCATATTACATTTCAGGAGGAGCTATGTTGACAAAATCGTTCGCATGCAAAGTTGTTTTAGGATGGGCCGTTTTGGCCATGGTGCTGGTGGCCTGTACGTCGCCGACGGCGACGCCCACAGCAGAACCGACTGCCGCCCCGACCTCGACGCCGGAGCCGCAGAAGCTGATTCTGGCGACCACGACCAGCACGTATGACTCCGGGCTGTTGGATTACATCTTGCCCGACTTCGAGAAGGCGTATAACGCCAAAGTGGAAGTCGTCTCGCTGGGAACCGGCCAGGCCATCCAGCTTGGCAAGGACGGCGACGCCGACGTCCTGCTGGTTCACGCCCGTAGCCAGGAAGACGCTTTCATGGCCGAAGGGCACGGCACACGCCGCGAAGACGTGATGTACAATGATTTCATCATCGTCGGCCCGGCCGATGACCCGGCAGGCATCAAAGGGATGCGGAAGGCGACGCGTGCGCTGGAGACGCTGGCGACGGCGCAGGCCACGTTTATCTCGCGCGGCGACGATTCCGGCACGCACGTCAAGGAGAAAGCCTTGTGGAAAGAGGCCGGCATCGAGCCATCCGGCGACTGGTACGTTTCTGCCGGCCAGGGCATGGGCGCCGTGCTCACCATGGCGGACGAGCAGCAGGCGTACACCCTCAGCGACCGGGCGACCTACCTGGCGATGACGCTGGAAGGGTTGAAACTGGAAATCATGGTAGAGGGCGACCCGCTGTTGTTCAATCCCTACGGCGTCCTGGCGGTCAACCCGGCGAAGAATCCGAACATCAAAGGCGAGCTGGCGAACCAGTTCATTGACTGGATCATTTCTGTGCCGGTGCAGGAAAAGATTGGGACCTTCGGCATGGACAAATTTGGCATGCCGCTCTTCGTCCCCGACTCCCAGCCCTGGCGCGATGCACAGGCTGCTGCTGCCGGCAACGCCGCACTGCGGATCACCGGCAAGGTTGCCCAGGAAATGGGCTGGACAGAGGAAGAACTCAAGGCCATGCAGACAATGGATGTGGAGATGGAAAACAGCCAGGGGGAGAAAGAAACCTACACCGGCGTACCCTTCACCATCTTGTTGACGTTGGCCGCGCCCCAGAGCGACGCTACCACCCTCGTGTTGGTGGCCGACGATGGCTATACCGTCGAGATTCCGCTGGCCGACGTGCAGGCTTGCGCAAACTGCATCGTGTCGTTCCGCGCGGAAGGTGGCTTCACCTCGCGGATGCCCGGCCTCGCCAAGAATACCAATGTCAAGGGCCTCATCGAAATCCAGGTCAAGTAATCCGACCAAAGTCTAGAGGGTAGATAAGCCAAAGCCCCACTCTACGCAGTGGGGCTTTGCTATTTCACAGGAGACTGAAGTAAAGGTGTCTTTATTCACTTTTCCCCAGACCCCCCTCATGCTATGATAGCTTGTGGATCGTCCACCCACAAAGGGGGCATGTTTCAAATGAGGTAACTATTCAGCCACCCTTGCCAGATGGCGAACGGGACTTTAGAAATGGTGCATCAGGGGTTGACACTGCGGCTATAGGCGCTGACCCTCTCATCCCCCAACCCCCTTCTCCCCCGCCAGCGGGGGAGAAGGGGGCAAAAAAGAGGGGGTGTGGCGGGCAGCGAAGCTGCCCGCCACACCCCCCACCCAAAATCCCCCTTCCCCGGGGAAGGGGGATTTTGGGTGGGGGGATGGGCTTATAGAAACACACCTATCTCATCATCCAGGAGCGCATGGCATACTGAAATCCGCGCCAAACCTGGTATAGGGGATAAGTTACTTCGTCAGGTTTACTGGCCTGAATAGATACAACCGGGGAACTATTTGTGTCGCGCAGTACTAGCCCCTTGTGGGCGTGTTTTTGACGCTTGAAACGGGCACAAGGCCTACAACTGAAATGAGATACACCTAAATGATAAGGAGGGTACAGATGTATGATTTTCTCACCATACTAGGGATTCATGACGTCAATGCCGGTGCCACGACCGGCGGGCCGGATGGTTGGCTCAAGACCGGGGGCGAACCCCTGGTGTCCTATTCGCCCATCGACGGGAAACCCATCGCCACCGTCATCCAGGCCAATGCCGACGACTACGAAGCCATCGTCACCCAGGCGCAGGCGGCCTTCAAGCGCTGGCGGATGCTGCCCGCGCCGAAGCGTGGCCTGGTCGTCCGTGAGATCGGCGATGCGTTGCGCGCTTACAAAGAGCCGTTGGGCAAGCTGGTGACGCTGGAAATGGGCAAGATTGTCGCCGAGGGCTGCGGCGAGGTGCAGGAGATGATCGATATGGCCGATTTCTCCGTCGGCCTTTCCCGCCAGCTCTACGGCCTGACGATGCAGAGCGAGCGCCCCCAACACCGGATGTACGAGCAGTGGCATCCGCTGGGCATCGTCAGTGTGATCACCGCCTTCAACTTTCCGGTCTCCGTCTGGTCATGGAATACCTTCCTGGGAGCGACGTGCGGCGATGTGATGCTGTGGAAACCCTCGTCCAAGACGCCGCTGACCGCCATCGCCGTGCAGAACATCATCGCGCCGGTGGTGGCGAAGTACGCCATCCCAGGCGTCTTCAATCTGGTCGTCGGGGCGGGGCACGACATCGGCGAAAGGATTCTGCACGACGAGCGTATCCCCCTGGTGAGCATGACGGGCAGTACGCGCATGGGGCGGCGTGTCAGCGAGGTGGTGGGGAAGCGGCTGGGCCGCTCGCTGCTGGAACTCGGCGGTAACAACGCCGTCATCATCACCGCAGACGCCGACCTGGAACTGGCCTTGCGTGCGGTTGTGTTCGGCGCGGTGGGGACGGCCGGGCAGCGCTGTACCACCACGCGGCGGCTGATCATCCACACGTCGGTCAAGGATGCGTTCCTGGAGCGCCTCATCCGTGTCTACCGACAACTGCCCATCGGCAATCCACTGGACGAGAAGGTGCTGTTGGGGCCGCTGGTGGATGCACAGGCCGGCGAAGAGATGCAGGCGGCGCTGGCGGCGGCGCAGCAAGGCGGCGGGCGCGTGCTCTACGGCGGCGAGCGCGTCTACCCGGCGGGCGGCGACGGCGGCTATTACGTCCAACCGGCGATTGTCGAAGCGCCGCCCGACCTGCCCATCATGCAGGAAGAGACCTTCGCGCCCATCCTCTACGTCGTCGCCTACAGCGACTTCGACGAGGCCATCGCGTTGCACAACGGCGTGCGGCAGGGACTATCCTCGGCCATCTTCACCCGTTCCCTGCACTACAGCGAGCAGTTCCTCTCCCATGCCGGCTCCGACTGCGGCATTGCCAACGTCAACATCGGCACCAGCGGCGCGGAAATCGGCGGTGCATTTGGCGGCGAAAAGGAAACCGGCGGCGGGCGCGAATCCGGCTCGGACGCCTGGAAATCCTACATGCGGCGGCAGACGAACACGATCAACTGGGGCAAAGACCTGCCGCTGGCGCAGGGCATCCGCTTCGATGTGGATTAACTTTTTAGGAGTATGGAGTAGGAAGTAGGGAGTATGGGCTAAACCATCCCCCCTTACTCCTTACTCCTTACTCCCTTTCATCATTTTCAAGGAGGCTACAAATGCAAGATAAGCAAACCGTTCAAGCCATGTTGGCGCAGATTGGCGATTTCAAAAACGAACCGCTCACCGATTTCTCGCAACCGGACAACGCAGCAGCATTTGAGGCAGCGCTGGCGAAGGTACGGAAACAATTCGGAAAAAAGCACCCGCTCGTCATCGGCGGCAAGGAGATCTGGCCGGAAGCCACCTTCGATTCCATCAACCCCGCCCATCCCGACCAGGTCGTCGGCGTGTTCTCCAAGGCAGGCAAGGAGCTGGCCGAGCAGGCCATCGAAGCAGCGGCGGTCGCCTTCGAGACGTGGAGCCGCACCCCGACTATCGAACGCGTGGCGATCATCCTCAAGACGGCGGCGCTGATGCGCGCGCACAAGCACGAACTCAGCGCGTGGATGGTCTACGAAGAGGGCAAAAACTGGGTCGAGGCCGACGCGGATACGGCAGAAGCCATTGACTTCCTGGAATACTACAGCCGGCAGATGCTCAAGCTGGAACTGGTCGAGGTTTACCAGGCGCCCGGCGAGCGCGACACGCTGCACTACATCCCCCTGGGCGTGGGCGCGGTCATCCCGCCGTGGAACTTTCCGGCGGCGATCGCCGTGGGGATAAGCAGCTCCGCCATCGTTGCCGGGAACACCATCGTCTTCAAACCGGCCAGCGATGCGCCCAAAATCGCCTGGGAGTATTTCCAACTTCTGCGGGAGGCCGGATTGCCGGACGGCGTCTGTAACTTCCTCACCGGCCCCGGCGCGCTGGCGGGAGAGACGCTAGTGGATCATCCCAAGACGCGCTTCATCTCTTTCACCGGCTCCAAAGAAGTCGGACTGCGTATTCACGAGCGGGCAGCCAAACCGCAGCCGGGCCAGATCTGGATCAAGCGCACGATTCTGGAAATGGGCGGTAAGGACGCGGTGGTGGTGGATGAAACCGCCGACCTCGATGCGGCGGCCAACGGCATCATCGTCTCCGCTTTTGGCTTCCAGGGGCAGAAGTGCTCCGCCGGGTCGCGGGCCATCATCGTGGCGGACGTGTACGATGCGCTGATCGAAAAGATTCTGGCGCAGGCGCGTCAAATGCTGATTATCGGCGATCCCGACAAGCGCGAGAACTACACCGGCCCGGTCGTCTCCAAGAACCAGTACCGCACCGTGCTGAACTACATCGAAATCGGCAAGGGCGAGGGACGGCTGATCTACGGCGGACGGGCGCTGGAACGCGACGGCTACTTCATCGAGCCGACCATCTTTGCCGACGTGGCGCCGGACGCACGCATCGCCCAGGAGGAAATCTTCGGCCCGGTGCTGGCGATCATCAAAGCGGACGATTGGAAGCACGCCATTGCCATCGCCAACGGCACCGAATTCGGACTGACCGGCGCGTACTACAGCACCGACGCCGAACGCATCGCCTTCGCCAGGCGCGAATTCCACGTCGGCAACCTCTACATCAACCGCAAATGCACCGCCGCGCTGGTGGGCATTCATCCCTTTGGCGGTTTCAACATGAGCGGCACGGATTCTAAGACCGGCGGCCCGGATTATATGCTGCTCTTCACGCAGGCCAAATCCATCGGTGAGAAACTGGGGTGAGTGCGGCGATGGACGAGCGGCGGGTTCACATCTATGCCAGTGGGCGGGGTTTTGCCGTGGTGCCGGTCTGCTACCTGCCGGAGCAGGGGTGGGTGGAATGTGAACCGGTGCAAGAGGTGAGTCTGGAGAAGGGGCTGCCTACGGCGGTCATTTTGGAGCAGGCCATTGAAGGCGCCGCGCAGCACCCATGCCGTGATCCACAGGCGTGGAGCGGCGCGCCAGGAGGCTGGCGGGATCGCCATCTATTTGCGGCGCACCTGATAAAGCGCGAGGAAACGTGGCAACTTTTCATCCTGCCGGACTCGACGCCGACCAGGGAATGGCCGGCGAACACGCCTGTCAGCCACATCACACGCTACCTCATCGCCCAATTGGGAACGGCGTTGGCCTAGCAGTGCAGAGGACCTAAAAGTTTCGGTAACTATTCAGGCCAGTCAACCCATAGCTCTTATGGCTCGTGGTGTGCTTTCTCCACGTCCCAATAGACCAACGCCGAGCGTGTGCCGCTCGGCCAGACCCATTGTCCATTCACCTCGGTCAAATGCTGGGCAAGCAGATCACGGAGAAAGACGTCGTGTGTCGGGTCGTTGACCAGATCGAAGCGGCGTTTCACATCGGCGAGCGCCTCATCCAGGCTGGCGTTGACCCACGGCTTCCACAGGCCCGTGTCTTCCAGGAGCACGTTGGCGAAGATGCCCAGTTGCAACAGCGCGTTGTAACCGACCTGGAAATTGGGACTGTCGTAGGGCTGCCCCCAGATGTGCTGTGCGGCTTGCGCCATCACACCGTCGGGAGTGACGACGCGCAGTAGCAGGTAACAGCGCCGCTGCGCCACTGCCGTCATCTTGTGCACCGCCGCTGCAAAGTCGGCGACGCCGTAGAGCGCGTGGGAGCACAGCACCACGTCGTGCGGGACGACATCCACTTCAGGCCAGCCGCCGGCGATAATGCTCACGTTGGTCAGTCCCTCCGCCGCGACATTCTCGCGCAGTACGTTCAGCATCGCGGGCGAAAGGTCTAGCGCCGTCACATGCCGGGCGACCCGCGCCAGGAAGGCCGTCCAGGCCCCCGTTCCCGCGCCGATGTCCAGCACGGTCTCGCCGGGATGCCGTTCCAGGTCGGCGGCGATGAACGCGCGGCTGGAATCCGGCTTGGCCCAACGGCGCTGCACCGTCTCGTGATAGGTGTGCGCTCTGTCCCGCCAGACGTCGGGATGCTCGTCGACTTTGGCTTGGGCGCGCCCCCGCGCGTGCGCTTCTACCAACTCGCGCCACAGAGATAACCAGTCAGGTATAGGTTGCACTGTCAACCTCCATTGGAAATGAACCGTTAATCGTATCTATTCAGGCTCGTAAAAACCCGGCAGGGAAAGGGGATTGTGGGGAGATGAGAGGGTCAGCGCCGATGGCCGAAGTGTCAACCCATGAGGCACCCTCCCCCAAGTCCCCTTCGCCGCCTGGCAAGGGTGGCTGAATAGTGATGTGTTCAATATCATCCTGAACGAGTACAAATTAACACGAAAAGTATAAAAAATCAGTGAAAGTCCGTGCCATCCGTGGCAAAAACTAAAGCCGTGTTTCCACCACCGCCCAAACTCCCAGAGAACCTGAAAAATTAGCCGGGATTCGGTTAGTATTTTCATCCAGCCGCTGGTGAACCACCGCTCAATGGTGAATTCCTCAGTATGCGACGACCAGCAGACGCCCATGCCGATCCTGTAGCACGTCGATGGGTACGTCATAGGTAGCCGAGAGGTGCGCAGCGGTCATCGCTTCGGCGGCATGGCCGGCGTGTAACACGCGCCCCTGCCGCATCAGAACCACATAATCCGCTGTAGCCGCCGCAGCGTTGGGATCGTGGGTGGTGAAGATCACCGTCTGGCCTTGCGCGCGCAAGTCGCGCATGAGACGCAGGATGCGCCGGGCATTGCCCACGTCCAGATGCGATGTCGGCTCGTCCAGCAGCAGGATGTCCGGCTCTTGCGTCAATGCACGCGCCAGGATGACCAACTGGCGCTCGCCGCCGCTCAAGGCCGGGACGGGACGATCCCACAGGGCGGCGATGCCCACCGTCTCCAGCGCGCGAAACGCCGTTTCGTAATCGCGCTCGCCAGGACGCTGCAACAACGTCAGGTACGGTGCGCGCCCCAGCAGCACTGTCTCCAACACGTTCAGGTTGAAGGCCGCCGGCTCTTCCTGGGGCACCAGTCCCAGCATGTGGCTTACCTCCCGGTGGGCGTAATCCGCGTGAAGCGCGCCCGCCAGCAGGATTTGCCCGCACTGCGGCGTGAGCAATCCCAAGATCAGGTGCAACAACGTGGTCTTGCCGGAGCCGTTCGGCCCCAGGATGGCCGTCACCGCGCCGGCGGGCAGGTCGAGGGTGATGTCCTGCACCACGTCGGGCGCCGTCGGCGTGTAGCGGAACGCCAGGCCGTGGAGCGAAACCGCAGCGTTCAACGCTTCAACTCCAATTCATGGCGCAGCAGCAGGCCGAAAAAGGCAACTGCGCCGATGAGCGAGGTCAAAATCCCCAAGGGGATTTCACCGGTGAGCACCGTGCGGGCCAGGTCGTCACAGAGTAGCACGAAAAGGCCACCGAGCAACATCCCGCCGGGAACAGCCGATTGCGCATCGGCGCCGAGGACGCGGCGGGCGATGTGCGGTACAATCAGCCCTACCCAGCCGATCTGTCCGGCTTTGGAGACGACTGCCGCCGTCGCCGCCGTCGCCGCCACGAGCATCACCATGCGTTCGCGGCCTGGCAGTGCGCCCAGGGCAAAAGCCGTCGCATCGCGCAGTGAGAGCAGGTTCAGCCGCCAGCGCATCAGGAAGATCACGACGAGCGCCGGGATGACCACCGGCAGGATGTGGAGCACGTCCTCCCAGGTGATAGCCCACAAGCCGCCGAGCAGCCAGAAGGTGATGTCGGGTAGTTGTTTGAGAGGATCGGCCAGGTATTTGATGATGCCGGTTCCGGCGGAGTAAAAGGCGGAGATGCCGATCCCCGCCATCACCAGCCGCAACACCCAATCCCCCAGCCGCAGCCGTCGCGCCATCAGATAACTGGCCGCCAGTCCCAAAAAGGCGAACAGCGCGGCGCTGCCCTGTACCACGGCGGCAGACCCGCCCAGGAAGACGATGCCCAGAGAGGCGCCAAAAGCCGCTCCCTGCGAGACGCCCAGGAAGCCGGCGTCCACCAGAGGGTTGCGGAAGATGAGTTGAAAGGTGGTTCCCGCCGCCGCCAGCGTTGCGCCGAGAAGCACAGCCGTCAGGATGCGCGGCAGCCGCAAATTCAGCACCACCGTGCGGGCCAACTCGTTCTCACGCAGCACGCCGGGCGGGGTAAAGTAAGGGGCGGGGTAGCGTCCCAAAAGCAGCGAGAACGCCACACCCAGAAGCAGCGCGCCCCCCAGCCCCCACAATCGCCGCCGGAAACGCCCGGCGCGCCCCGCCGCCTCCTCCGTCTCAACGGACATTCAGGAAGACCTTCGGCATAATCGCGGTATCCACGGCAGCGTGATCCAGCCCATAGAGTTTGCCGAAGAAAGCGTAGATTTCCGCTTGCAGGTCTACGTCGGCAAAAAGATCGGGGTAGATGCGCGTCGCCAGCCACGTGACGCCGAGAATCCAACGCGGTTCGGGGGTGTCCCATTCGAAATGGTCCATCGGGTAAGCATACAATTCCCCGTTTTGTACCGCCGTCAGTGCTTTCCAGTACACATCTGCTTTGAGGCCATCAATCACTGCCTGCGTGTCGTGGTCGTAGGACATCACCACGAAAATCTTGTCGGGATTCCAGGCCGCGATCTGCTCCACATTCACCACCGTCCAGCCGTCGGTGATTTGCGCTTCGCTGAGCCACACGGGAATGCCGCCGGCCGCCTGCACCTGGAATGTCTGCATCCACGCCTGCGCCGGAACTTGCACGGCTACTTCAGCGCCCCGGTCGGAGTAATAAACCAGCAGCACGCGGGGGCGCTCGCTCTCCGGCACCTCCGCCACCCGTGCTGTAATGCGGTCAAGGCGACTCTGGTAGAACGCGATGATCTCTGCGGCGCGCGTGGGGTTCCCCAGCAACAGGCCGAGATTGGTCACGTCCTGGAAGAACTGTTCCGGCGTTTCCAATCCCAGGTACACGACGGGGATGTTGACTTGCGCCAGCGCGTCGCCCATCTCTTCCATGACCACGCTTTTCATCAACACAAGGTCGGGTTCGAGTGCGGCGATCTGCTCCGGATTGGGATTCACGGCCAGACCCACCACCTTATCGACGAAGTCGGGGTCCACGTGAACGATGAAATCGCTCTGCGAGGCGCTCTTGCTTTCCACGCCGATGAGGCGCGACCGCCCTTCAGGGAACGTGTAGAGCAAGTGCAGCGCCATGTACGGTCCGCGCCCCACGATCACGATGCGGCGCGGCAACCGGGGGAGGCTGACCGTGCGGCCGGCGGCGTCCGTGACCGTCACGGGGCCGTCGTTGGGGATGGTTTCATCGCCCGTTGAGGGCGCCTGGGGAATCGCCGCGGTATCAGCGAGCACCTGAAGGGTGATGAGATCGCGCACCTGGATGTTGCCGGGGAATCCCGGCAACACGACGCGGAAGCCGCCCTGATCCTGGAAGGCGACGATGCACTCGGCGCAGGCAGTGACGTCGGCCAACGGCGCTTGGGCTTCGTAGCCGTCGCGGGCGGAGAAAATCAACGTTGTGGCGTCCGCCGACGCGCCCACCTCGGCCAGCAGCGCCGTGAAGGGGACGCCGGTGTAGGTGGCCGTCTCACCGTCTTTGTTGGTGTACGCCGTCTCGCGGGTTCCCAATGCCCGGAGTTCTTCGATCGTGAACGTCCGCTCCCCGGCAATCGCGCCGGTGACGTGCAACGTCGCCTCGTCAGTGGTTGATACGGCCTCAGCCGCCGGCGTAGGCGGAGGAGGCGTCGGCGTACAACCTGCCAGCACACTCAGCAACACCAGAACTGCCATAACTTTCCATAATGACTTCATCATTTGATCCTCCTCATTTGATCCTCCTCAAGATCAGATAGGTATGTTTAGATAGGACTTACGCAAATTTCCGTTTGTAGTGACGGCTTCAGCCGTTCTTAGCTCCTAAGAGACGCCTGAAGGCGTCTCTACAAATCCTCCGCCACTTGATTCGAGCCAGGCTTGCGTAAGTCCTGATAAGGTATCTATTCAGGCTAGTAAACCTGACGAAGCCACTTATTCCCTATGCCAGGTTTGGCGTAGACTTTGGTATGCCAGGTGCTTCTGTATGACAAGATATTCGTGTTTCTATCAGCCCATCCCCCTGCCCTTCTTCCCCACTGGCGGGGGAGAAGGAGGGCAGGGGGATGAGAGGGTCATCACCTGCCGAAGGGGTAACCTATTATGTACCCTCCCCAAAGTCCCGTTTGCCACCTGGCAAGGGTGGCTGAATAGTTACCTGATAAGTATGTTGAGAGAGGATCGTCAGATCCCCTTAAAGCATCTGGCAATCCCCTTGAAACCATGTTTTTAGTGCGGCAGTCTTGTAGTCATCGGTCCACACGCATCTCGTAAAATTTAATGCCGAGGAGCACAATTCGCGGCTAAAAACGTTCTCTTCGCCGGGGAGGGGACGCCGGCCGGTGTGACGTTCACCTCGAGGCGCAGTGCGCCGCCTCCTACCGCTCGCGCGATGACCGGCGACGCTAACAAGGCCGCCTGCGCTTCCGGCACTATAGTCCCACTTCGATATGTAGCAAGCGTCAGCGTCAAAACGCCGGGTTCATACACAGCCGTAAAATCGACCACGCCTTCCAAAGCAAACAACACTTCGTCCAGTCCGGCCAGCGCGAGGGTATCCCCCGTCGGCAACTGTACGACGTTGTCCCGCCGGTGCGTGATGTGCGTCAGCGTCTTGAGCAGGGTGCCGCAGGGACACGGGGCGGGGACGAAGCGTCCCAGGTCGCCGGTGCGGTAGCGGACGAGCGGCATCCCCTGTCGTGTCAGCGTTGTGAAGACGATTTCGCCCTCGTCGCCGTCGGGAAGAGGCTGCCCGGTGTTTGGGTCCACAATCTCAAAGTACAAATCGGCCTCGCGCAGGTGATATCCGCGCCGGGCCACGCAATCGACGCCGCCGCCCAGTCCCATTTCGGTCATGCCGTAGTGATTATACACCGTGCAGCCCCATGCGGCTTCAACGGCAGCGGCAAGAGCTTGTGAGACGTGGTCGGTGGTGAGGAGCGCGAACCGCAGCATAAGGTACTGCGGTTGTTCTGGAAAACGAGCCAATGCCAGCACCTGCACCGGCGTCCCTACCAGCCCGGTGACGCGCTCGCGCGCCAGCAGATTCAGCGTGGCGCGCACATCCTGCACCGGGCCATGCCGGATGCCTTCCGCGCCTATTCGCACCACCGCCTGCGCCAGCAGATCGCCCACGCTGCCGGGCCGCGCGCAGGGCAACAGAATCAACACCCGGTCGCCGGGCACGGTGAAGGTGGACATCCCCGCCTGGAAAAAATCTACCGTCAATTCCTGGTCGGCGGCGGTGAAGTACAGCCGCTTGGGCGCGCCGGTCGTGCCGGACGTGTCGAGCGTGACCACGCGCGCGATGTCGCTCTGCGAGACACAGACAAAGCGCAGTGCGTCGTCCTGGATGTCGGTGGCGGTGGTGAAGGGCCACATGGCCCAATCATCCAGCGTCTCCAGATGCGACGGCGCAGCCGCCAGATGCTCGCGGTAGAAGCGGCTGCGCTCCCTAACCCAGGCCAGCGTCTCTTGCAGTCGCGCCAGTTGATAATCGGCCAGCGCCTCGCGGGTAAGGCGGCTCACCCCGATCTTGCGTGCAATCCAGGGTTCCAGCGGCGTCAAGTCTGATAGTTTGGTAGTCATTAGTCGCGTAGTCGGATAGTCGGAGTGGCGGCGCCGACCCTTACTCCCTACTTCCTTACCCCGACTTCCTTACTCCTGACTTCGTCTGTAAAGCGTCCGCCCATCCCGCGCGGTGAGGTTGTAGGCGCAGAATGGCACAATCCGCCCGTCGGGGGCGACGACGTGGATGCAACAGTCACGCAGCCGCTCCACATCGAGCGTCCAGGCGTCCTGAAACGCCATGCCGGAGATGCAAAACGTGTGCGCCTTGGCGCGTTCGAGCACCTCATCCCATCCGCCCAGACTGGGGCCGCCGGAAGCCGTTTGACTGTGCTCACAGCAGGGCAGGCCTGGTTCCGGCGCCGTCCATTGACGCGCGACGAAGCTACGCGCTTCCGCCGCCCCTTCCTCCGCCGGCTTGGGCCGGCAACCGCACGCGCGGGGCTGATGGCGCGTCCAGCCGAAAAGGCTGCCGTCCGCCAGAATGACGAAATTGCCGTGGAACGAGCACAGTGCGTTTTCACAGCCCGGCGGGATGAATTGCGCGGCTTTGACCAGGCCAGCGGTCTGCGCCTCCAACGCGCGGATGACTTCGGGAATGGTGATGCGGGCGGCGTCATCCGGCGCAGTGGGGTAACGGCCAAAGTAGCTCACCGGCTGGAAGTGGACGCCGCGCACGGTCGGGGCGTGCGCCAGTGCAAAGCGCACGATGTCGCCGATGGCGTGCGTGTTGACGCCCGGCGTGAGCGTTGGCACGAGGATGACGCCCAGGCCGTGCTCGGCGCATGTGGCAATGGCAGCTTCTTTTTCCGCCAGCAGCGGGCGCCCGCGCAGTTTGGTGTAGATGGTGTCGTCCGTCCCATCGAACTGCAAGAAAATCGAGGCCAGCCCCGCTTCCTTGAGCGCGGTGACGTAGGCGGGGTCGCGGGCGAAGCGCAGGCCGTTGGTGTTCACCTGGATGAAGTCGAAGCCCAGTGCGCGGCCCAGCGCCACGATGGCGGGCAGGTCATCGCGCAGGGTCGGTTCGCCGCCGGACAGTTGCACATTGCACGGCCCGCCCGCGCGAAGCAGGCTGCGATACCACCCTTCGATGGCCGCCAGATCAGGGTCGGCGGCGTCATCGCCAGCGGAGGCAAAGCAGAAGGCGCAGTGCAGGTTGCAGCGCTGCGTCACTTCGAGGAGCGCGGTGCAGGTCTGCTGGCGATGATCGGGGCAGAGGCCGCAATCGAAGGGGCAGCCGCGTTCTACCTGGGTGAAGGGCGTTGCGGGCGTCGTGGGGATTTTAGGACGCACCCACGTCACGTAAGCCGGTTCGCCGCGCCAGAGGATCGTCTCGAAGACGCCGTGCGTCTCGCAGGCTTTGGTGAGGTAGACGTCATCGCCGCGCCGGACGCGATAGGCCGGGATGCGGGCCAGACATTCGGGGCAGACGCTTTCGGTGGCGGTGAGGATGGATTCGGGAGAAGAAGTCATCTGTCAAAGCGCTTCCATTCGAATCTTTCAGTGACATCTCCAAGTTGCGAGAGGTCCTTGTCCAATACATCCTGCTCTTCCGCTGAAAGGTTCTGGTATTTCACTCCATCTGACTTTCGAACATCATAGGATACCGTAAAAGCAAATGTATCATTGTCAGTCCAGCCAATGACAGGGTCAGTGACACCATCACACCGTTCAATTTCTGGGAGTGGCAAAACAGAGGGATTAGAGAAATCAAAAAAGACGATCTCATACGGGCATGCCCAATAGCACCCGTCAACGGCTAAAACGAGGCCATCGGGAGATGGGTGTACTTTCACCCAACAAAAGCCAAAACCCCTGTAACCACTTTCGGGAAAGAATACATCATACGTTTCTTCAGTCAGGTTGATTACGGAGTACCCTTGATAGTCCTCTCCGCACAGAAGATATTCGTTTCCGTTGGCGTGTTCCACCCATGTATGCCAGAAGTGCCCGTAATTTCGCTTAACATCGGCAATGATTTTATTTTCGGAAAGGCGTTTCACGATTCCTCGTGAGTAATTCCACGACTTTGGACCGGTGGAATAACGATATGTCTCTAACTCATAGCGGCCTAAGGGAGAAATCACCCTTTCACCCGAGTCAGTGATTCTGTTTTCCGGGATGAAGAATTGCTCAATCCCTTTTCGCTTTTCTAAATATCTTTCATCCATAATTTTTAAGTGTGCTTTCCCATGGGATATTGAATGAAGGAACCCTATCTTCGTGTTCTATTCTACCACCTGATACGGATCAAACCCATTCTCAAGCAGCAGCGCCTACACCTTTTCGTAGACGCCGCGCACCATCTGGCCGCAGGGTCGTTACAGCACATCCAGAAACTCGCCAACCTGGACGACGCACACCTCCAGGTCGCGCAGTGTGGCTACCAGGTCGGCGTCATCATATAGATCGCGGTCGGCTGTTACCAAATAGCATGGACGAGCGGCAATGGCGGCGGCTATAACGTTGTCATCTTTGGGATCGTGGCAGTGGGGGAGCTCGAGCGCTGGCTCTACGATACAGGCGCGCGCCCGCAACGCCTCAACGATGGCATCCCGCACCAAAGGACGGATCAATCGCCGGAACTTTGGGCGGTCGGTCACCTCGATAAACTCATCCAGCAACGACTCTGAGGTGATCCAGATAAAGGCTTGTTTCTCCCAGGCCTGAAACAAACGAGAGTGTTCGGGGCGCTGCATGGCCATACGCACCATCTCGGTCAGGTCAATCACAGCGGATGGCATTACGCTCCCTCTTGCTGCACTTTGTGAACCAGCTCGACCAACTCCCCATCGCTGGGAAGCGCATCCTCGTCAGGAGCCGGTTCGGAAGTGTCCCAGGCAACGCGCACGGCATCAAACGGCTTGCGCCACTCCTCCGGCGAGAGTGCAGCCAGGCGATGGCGCTGTTCTTCGAGGGAAGGGAGTGGCTGTGCTGCCACAACGAGCACTTCCGTGCCTATGGGTAAGGGGGGGGATTGGCGCAGACGCACAATGCCATCCTTTTCTATCACGCCACGGTACGTGGTCAACGTGGTGGTTACTATGGTCATTTCCGCTCCTCCTGGTTATCAGCTATTTTCATTATAACCCAAGTTGCCGCTTAATCCTATACCGAACTTTTACTGGCGCGATAAACACAGGTTTCATGAATAAAACCGGCGCTATGATAAGGTGGGATCATTCTACCGCCTGGTACAGATCGAAACCATTCTCCAGCAGCAACGCCTGCACCTTTTCGTAGACGCCGCGCACCATTTGACCACAGCGGACTTTGTTCTGCGGGTCGCCGGCCAGGATTTCGGCACAGCGGATGCCGCCAAAGGGTTCACCGTAGGTTTCCTTGAACCAGGTGACTAGTGTCTGGAGCATAGCGTTGAGGCGCGGGTCTTCCAATTCTTCCGCCTGTCCCTTGCCGGCGTATAGCCCCAGCAGCGCCGCGCCGCCGGTCAATGCGCCGCACACCTCTCCCGCGCCGAGACCGACGGCCAGCCCGTGCATCGCGCGCACCAGGTCTGGAGCTTCCTGCCCCTGCAATTCCAACCCCAGCAACACCAAAATCTGGCTGCAATAAAAGCCCTGCTGTTTGTAGCGGGCAATGCGCATCGTTAGTTCGTCCATAGTTGACCTCCAGAATGGATGGAGTAGGGAGTAGGAAGTAGGGAGTAAGGGAAGCCTGCCTACTCCATACTCCTTACTCCCTACTTCCTCTTCTTGCCACCGCCAAAAAGTAGCCCGGCCGCGCGCGCGCTGTGGCCTGCTGAATCGGCCCGGCAGCGGCGGGATTGCCGGTGGCGCATTCCCAGAAGCTCGCCAGGGAGCCGTGCTCAAAGATGAGGCGGGCGGTGAAGGTTTTGAGCGCCTCGGCGTGATCTTCCCACAGGATCAGCATGAAGCCGTGCGCCGTCAATCGCGCCTCAAAGTCGGCGCGAGGAAGCGCCCCACGCAGGCAACTGCCGAGCGACAGGTCGCGCAAATCGGGGACGCCGTCCGGCGCGCGGGCGTAGAGATCGCTGACGATGAGTATGCCATCCTCGCGCAGTACGCGGCGGATGTCCACCAGGGCTGCGTTCAGGTCGGGCATGAGCGAGAGGACACACTCTGCCAGCACTGCATCCACCGTGCCGGCGCCGAAGGGCAGCCGCGCACCCGTGGCCTGCGCCAATGGTAACGTAGGATGATGGCTGCGTGCTTCTGCAAGCATCCCGGCGGAGACATCCAGGCCCATGGCGTCCAGGTCGAACTCGGCGCGACAGGTCGCTGCTGCCGTTCCGACGCCGCAGCCTAAATCCAGCACGCGCGCGCCGGGCGGCAGCGCCACGATTGTCAGAGCGCGGCGCGTGAGGGCCAGTCCACCGGGCCGGAGCACATCGCCGGCGACGTGCCGCAGGGCAGGCTGTTCATAGACGCGGCAGACCTCGGCCACCGACGGTTACTTGTCCTCCAACATTTTTTCGACTTCCAGCATCCGCCCCAAGGCCAGCTCTTCGGGAATCAACACCAGACCACAGGTGGGACAGTGCCACAAGTCCACCGGGAACGCACTGCCCAGGTAGGCAATCTCGATTTTGCCCTGCGTGAGCGCTGCGCCGCACCGGGCGCACATCCACGGGGGCGGGGCTGCGGCAGAAGGTGTATCATTCATAAAAGTCTCCTGAAAATGGGAGTAGGGAGTAGGGTTTAAAGACGGCGTTCTGTGCTGGCGATGAGGCCGTTGAGCAGACGGCCTACGCTCTCGGTTTGCGCGAGAAGTTCGTCGTTGGCAGGAATGTAGTTAAGGTCTCTACTCCCTACTTCCTTTCCCCACAACCTCCATCCGGTGGCTGTAGGCATTATGGACGGTGAAGCCGTTGTCGGCGGGCGTGTATTCCACCCAGTAGGTGACATTGGCGGGTTTGTAGCAGGCGAGATAGTGGCCTGTGTTGGGGTTGCGGAAGCAGTTGCCGGTGCGTTCGGCGTAGGCGATGACCTGGCGGATGTCGTCTTCGAGAATCAGGCGGCTATCCACGCGGGCGGCGACTTCTTCCGAGAAGTGCAAAGGCATAGACTGGGGTTCGCTCACAGTTTCCTCCCACAGTGTATTGAGCAGGCGGCGTTTGAGCTGTGCACGGTTGTCGTGCCGCTGCGAGAAACGCGGGCCGGGACGGGCGGCACGGGCGGTCAGGTCGCGCTCGTAGAGCAGGTCGAGCAGGTGCAGGGTGGGCTTACCTTGATCGGCGAAGAAGTCGCGGCACATCGCGCAGTACGTCACGTAATCGAGCGGCTGTTCTGCGATGCGGCGCCGGACGACGGTCTGCGCCAGTTCGCGGTTCGCCAGCCACATCAGGCCGCCGTAACTGCAACACTCGGTTTTGTCGCGGGCGAGCGGGAGTTCTGCGATGGGACAACCGAGCGCGGCAAGCACATTACGGGCGCTATCCTGAAGGGCAGACTCGTAGCGGGTGGTGCAGGGATCGTGGAGCGCGAGGGGGCCGGCGGGGAGTTGGCGCGCGGTTTCCGGCAGGCCGATCTCGTCCAGCAAGCCCCACAACGAGACGATTTCTACGTCCGACAAGTGTCGCTTGAACATCTGATAACACGTCGAGCACGCCAGAATCACTCGAGGACGCCCCAGGCGCTCATAGTCGGTGCGGAAGTCGGCCAGCACTGCCGTCAAGAGGTCGGTGCGCCCGGCCCAGTCGGCGGGAGCGCCGCAGCAGCGCAGCATCAAGCCCACGTTGGGCAGCCTGTCGCGCAGATGAGCGTACACCTTCTCGACGTGCTCCGGCGCGGAGGCGCTGAGCTGGCAGCCGGGGAAAAAGACGTAGTCGGAACGGTCACTGCCGGGCGCATGGCGCGTCAGTGCAGCCAGCGGCCCGTTACTGAAGGCCATGTCGCGCAGGGCAAAATCATGCGCCGAAGGCGGCATGCGCTTTTGTTGCACCATCGTCTGGCGCGCCTCATGGCAGACGGTCGCCATGTCCAGCCCTTCGGGGCAGATGACGCCGCACAAACCGCACAAACTGCATGAGTTGATGAGGGTATTGAAGCGTCGCTCGCCCATCACGATGGAGAGATTGTTGTAAATCTGCCGCACGTATTGTTTGGGATAGCTGCCGTAGTGTTCCAGGTACGCGCAGACCTTCACACACTCCATACACTCGCATTGGAGACAGCGCGAGGCTTCGGCGACGGCTTCTTCTCGGGAGTAGCCTTGCTCCGGCGTCGTCATCGAGATGAACGGCGCGGGCGGGACATCTTCCAGGTTGACGTACAACCGGGTGGTGTACGGGCCTTCGTTTTCGCGTGAAGCGGTGAGCGAGGCTTTTTGCAGGAAACGGTCTATGGAGAGCGCGGCCCGGCGACCGGTGGAGATGGAGAGAATGAAGGGAGTAGGGAGTAGGGAGTAGGGAGTAGGGGGAAACTCTGCGGCCTCTGTGTCTCTGCGGTGAATGGCGCGACCACCGGCAAAGATGCCGTCTTGGGTCGTGGCGAAGGTGGTGGGGTCTACGGATCGCGTTAGTCCCAGCGCAAATGCTGCTTGCGAACCGCTGCCCACGCCCAGATAGACCGCGTCGAAGTCGGCGTGCAGGGTGGCGAGACGGTCGGCGTCTACGGGATCGTTCAGACGCACATCCACGCCTTGCAGGGCAGCGTCGAGTTCCGCTGTGAGCAGGTCACGGGGCAAGGTCGCCTCGTCCGTCTCCCACAGGCTGCCGCCGACGCGATTTGTCGCCTCGAAGAGTGTGACGCTATAGCCCTTGCGCGTCAAATCGAAGGCGGCGGTCACACCGCTCAAGCCGCCGCCGATCACGGCCACCCGTTTCCCTCGTGAGGGGGTGCGCGGCGGGGCTTTCCGCGTACCGAAGTCAGCGCAGGCGCGTTCCAGCGCGGCGATATTCAGCGCGCCACCCAGATCGCGGCGATGGCAAATGTCGCGGCAGGGCTGCTCGCACACGCGCCCGATGATGGCGGGGAAGGGCAGGCGCTTGGTGAGGAGCTGCAAGGCGGCGTCGAAGTCAGCACGCGATAGCGCCGCCAGCACACCGCGCACGTCCACGTGGAGCGGGCAGGCAGCGGTGCAGGGCGGCGCGTGCTCCTGGATGCATTGAGCTTCCAAATTGCGCAGTTGTGCTTGATCCATAGCGCCTCGCGGGGAGAGACAAAAATTCACCGCTGAGAACGCAGAGTTCGCGGAGTTTTTTTATTCTTTCTCTGCGTTCTCTGCGTCCTCTGCGGTGAAAGACTTTATGCGGCCTTCAACCCGGCCAACACTTTCTCCGGCAGGGCGGGCAGAGCACGGATGCGCACGCCGGTAGCGTTGTGAATGGCGTTGACGATGGCAGCATGGGGGGAGGTGAGCGGCAGTTCGCCGACGCCGGCCGCGCCGAACGGCCCGTTCTCGCGCGGGGTCTCGATGTAGATGATGTCGAAATTGTCCGGGATGTCCTTGACCTCTGGGATGCCGCAGGCGACCATGCTGGTGTGCTTCTCCAAATCCTCAAAGTCCTCGGAGAGCGCCAGTCCGATGCCCTGCGCCACGCCGCCGTAGATCTGGCCGTCCACCACCAGCTTGTTGTTAATCTTGCCGACGTCGGTGGCTACGGTCATCTTCTCTACCTGCGTCTTGCCGGTCTTGGTGTCTACGGCGACCTCGGCCACGAAGACGCCGTACATGTAGACGGCGAACGGGTTGCCCTGCGCCGTCTTGGCGTCGCAGTTGCTGTTCATCGAGGCGGCCCACTTGCCCTCGTAGCGCAGCGGCAGACCCTCGGCCACCATCTCGTCGTAGGTACGGAAGGTGCCATCCGGTTTTTTCATCCCCGCCAGCAACTTCTCGCAGCCGTTCTTGATAGCATTGCCGGTCATCACCTGGGAGCGACTGCCGCCGGCCGGCCCACTGGCCGGCGTGATGGCGGTGTCGTTCATCACCAGCTTGATTTGCTCCGGGCGGATACCCAATGGACGCAATCCCTCGTGCGCCGTGCCGAGCGCGCCCGCGTCCGCGCCCTGGCCGTGATCCTCCCAACTGGAGTAGACGATGACGCCGTCAGGCGTGAGTTCCACATCCGCCGCCGAACTGTCCACACCATCCAGGCCGCAGCCATAGATGCCGATGGAGACGCCGACACCGCGTTTGACGTTCGCCGTCGAGGTTTCCGCCGCGCGCTTCTTGGCGGCTTCATAGGTCGGACGAACGGCGTCAATCAGCGCGGGCAGGCTGAAGACTTCGGGCGTCTGACCGGTGGGCGTGGTCGCGCCGGGGCGGTAGACGTTTTTGTAGCGCAGTTCCAGCGGATCCATTCCCATCTTCTCGGCCAGTTCGTCCATCAGGCTTTCCGAAGCCAGGAAGCTCTGCGGTGAGCCGTAGGCGCGGAAGGCCGAACCCCAGGCGTGGTTAGTGCAGACGGTGCGACCCAGGCCACGGATGTTGGGAATGTTGTAGCCTGCGCCGATGTACTGGGCGCCACGCAGCGTCAGCAGATCGCCGAACTCGGAGTACGGGCCGTGGTCGACCGTCCAATCGCTCTCCATCGCCAGCAGTTTGCCGTCTTTGTCGGCAGCCAGCTTCAGTTTGATGAAGAACGGTGAGCGTTTGCCGGTGTAGGTGATGTGCTGCTTGTAATCGTACTTGAGGACTACCGGCCGCCCGGTCGCCAGTGCAGCGACGCCCAACAGCGCTTCCATGGTGGGGCTGAATTTGTAGCCGAAGGTGCCGCCGGCGTTGCTCTGCACCAGCCGCAGCTTCTCCGGCTCGATGCCCAGGCCCGGCGCGATCATCGCGTGATGCAGGTGGATGCCGATGCTCTTGGAGTGGATGGTCAGCCGGCCTTCCTCATCGAAGTAGGCGAGGCCGACGTCCGGTTCAACGGTCAAGTGCGGCTGCCGCTGAAGATAGTAGTTGCCCTCGACGACGTAGGCGGCCTTTTCCATAATCGGTTGGGTATCCGCCCCCTTGACGATGGGCTGCTCGAAGTAGACGTTGGGGGTGCCGGGATGGATTTCGATGGCGTCCTCGGCCATGGCGGCGGGCGCGCTCATGTAGGCCGGCAGGATTTCCAGGTCTACTTTGACCTTCTTGGCGGCGGCGCGGGCGTTCTCCTCGGTGTCGGCGCAGACGATGGCGATGGCATCGCCGTACTGGAAGACCTTCTTATCGCAGAGGATGGGGCGATCCCAGCCGTCGCCCTTGTTGGTGGGGAAGGTGATCAGGCCGGTGATGCGGTTCTTGCCCTTCACATCCTTGTAGGTGACGACTTTGTAGACGCCGGGCATTTTCTCCGCTGCGGATGTGTCAATCCCCAGGATGTTGGCGTGGGAGACTTCCGCCTGGACGAGGGCCAGTTGCAGCGTGCCGGGGGGCATCTTGAGGCCCATGTCAGCACCGTAGTCCCATGTCCCGGTGACTTTGGGGACGGCGGACGGGCGTGGGAGCATGCTCCCCCAGACCTTGCCATCGTCAGGCAGTTTGAAGGCCAGGTCTTGCAGCGTCCTCTCGCCGCGCAACACACGGGCGGCGTCCATCACCGCGTCCACGTAGGGCTTGTAGCCGTTGCAGCGGCAAACGTTGTGGTTCTTCTGGAACCAATCGCGGATTTCCCTGCGGGTGGGATTGACGTTCTGATCCAGCAGCGCCTTGGCCGAGACGACAAAACCGGGCGTGCAGTAGCCGCACTGCGCCGCGCCGTGGACGACGAAGGCCAGTTGGACGGCGTGCAGCGCGTCCGGCGTACCAATCCCCTCGACGGTGATGACGCTCGCTTCGTCCGGGACGCGCCGCATCTTGGTGATGCACGAGCGGACGACCTTGCCGTCCAGGATCACCGAGCACGCGCCGCACTGGCCCGCTCCGCAGCCGATTTTCGTGCCGGTGAGTCCCAATTGCTCGCGCAATACGGACGCTAACGATGCTTCGGGGTCTACGATGAGGGTTCTGGGGATACCATTGACAATCAATTTCTTCTTTTGCATAGAACTAACCTCCTGTGAAAAATAGTGATCCGTGATTCCAGATTGAGGATCAAGGAAATAATCACCCAATCCCCGTCCAAACGCAGCACAACAACAAAAACGGTGTCCCCGTCGGGGACACCGCCACAGTTTATCTGACGCACCAACGTGCCATGCCAGCAGACAAAGAGGTCAAGTGTGGCTCTTCCCCAGGGAAGAGGAATTTTTGTAATTTTTTTTCGTTCTCTTCTACCCCGCAAGCGGGGGAGAAGAGGAGCATCACCTATAGCAGAGGTCGCAGCAAACGCAGAGAAATTCCAGGAAATCTCCGCGAACTCTGCGCTCTCAGCGGTAAAAAACGCATTTCTTTAGGTAAGGTAACAACTTGAGTTAATTACTAAAATTATAGCATGGAAAAAAGGCTAAAGCAATAGTGATCTATCACGCCAATGTTGTGATGATGAGACCCTCTGACGCGATCCACTTGCCAAAAACAACACTCCTATGTAAAATCGAACCTAAACCCATAGATCACATCATAAAGGAGACAAACGATGCAATACCGAACATTTGGAAAGCTGGATTGGAAACCTTCAGCGCTGGGTTTTGGGTGTATGCGGTTGCCCACCATAGGCGGTGACCATTCCCACATCAATGCGGAACTGGCTACACAGATGGTGCGCTATGCCATTGACCATGGAGTCAACTACATCGACACGGCGTATCCTTATCACGGCGGTGAGAGTGAGCGTTTTGTCGGACGGGTGCTGCAGGAGGGGTACCGGCAGCGGGTTCGCCTGGCGACCAAAATGCCGGTGTGGCTCATTGATTCTGAGGACGCCCCGAACCGCATTTTCAATGAACAACTCGAAAAATTGCAGACCGATCACGTCGATTTTTATCTATTCCACGGTCTGCACAAGGAGCGGTGGGAAGCCGTGCAGAGGTTCAAGTTGCTTGCATGGGCCGAGAAAACTCTGGCCGAGGGACGTATCCGTCACCTGGGCTTTTCGTTCCACGATAATTTCGATGTGTTCAAGACGATCATTGACGCCACAGACCTGTGGACGTTTTGCCAAGTGCAATACAATTACGTCGATGTTCATAATCAGGCCGGACGCAAGGGCGTGCAATATGCCGCCTCTAAAGGACTGGGGGTCGTCGTGATGGAACCCATTCTAGGGGGGCGATTGGTGGATCCTCCCAAGCCCATACAGGACATCTGGGACAGCGCTCCTGTCCGGCGCAAGCCCGCCGATTGGGCCTTGCAATGGCTCTGGAATCAGCCCGAAATCTCGGTGGTCCTCAGTGGGATGAGCACTATGCAACACGTCACAGAGAACGTCGAGAGTGCAGCGCACTCCGGCGTGGGCACGTTGACGGCCGCGGAGCTGGCCCTCGTGGAGCGCGTCCGCGCGAAATATGAAGAACTGTGTCCCATCCCCTGCACCAAGTGCGAATACTGTCTGCCGTGCACGGTCGGCCTGAAAATTCCTGACCTCTTCGATGTGCTGAACCGGGCTGCGATGTACAACAAGTTCGACGAGGCCCGCCGCCATTATGCGTCCATGGCCGCCGAGGCGCAGGCCAACGCCTGCATCCAATGCCGGACGTGCGAGGATAAATGCCCCCAGTCTATCCCCATCAGTGAGTGGATGGTCGTCGTTCACGAGGTACTCGGCGAAGGCAAGGATTTCGATGCGTGTGTTCGGCCGTAGCCGGGCGGCTCGATGATTGAAAAACTAGCCAGTCCTCTGCCGCGGCCAAAGATCACCCGCACAGTGCTGCTGCGCGCCGGGGCCGGGTATGGGTTGTTGTTCGGGCTGGGATTCGCCCTGTTTGTCTGGGGATATGACGCTCTGGCGTTGAGCCGGAGTTCGGCCGACATGGCCTGGGCTAAACTTCTGTTGGGCCTGCCATGTCTGCTCATCATCGGCGGGGCAGCAGGGATACTGGGAGCATGGTCGTCCTCGGCGGGGCTCACGACCTGCCTGTGGGGCATCACGCTGGGAGGCGTGGGTTGGCTGGCCGGGCATCTCCCGTTTGCCGGGATGAACTGGCTCGCCGGCGTCATCGATCCACGCTTCGCCGGGCTGACGCTGTGGCCCTATACGGAGGGCAACGCACTGCGCACACTGCTGGTGGTGATCGCTTACACCGTATATGGATTTGGTGTAGGCTATGTGGAGACGCTGGCCATCGAATGGGCCTGGGATCGCGCCACCCCGGAAGGTCGGATGAAGGGGGGAGCGTGGAGTGTGCTGCTGGTCGCCTGTGTGATGGCACTGCCGCCCGCCTTCGTTCTGGATTACCTGGTGCTGTCGCCTATCCGCACGCCCCAAGTGCGGGCAGCGGATTTCATCGAGACGTACCTGGAAGGCGGCGAAGCTGCCGTGCGCGCCGCCGGGCAGAACATCGCCGAAGCGCAACGTCATGGCGCACACTTCACGCCCCGCTACACCATCTACTTTGCGGGATTCGACAACACTACAGAGACGCTCTTCGCCGCTTACAGCGACATCGCCTTCGACAGCGGCTTCGCGCTGCGCTGCCTGGTGATGGGGGGGCGGATCACGTTTTGCGACGATCTTTCTCAAAAGTTAGACCTGTACATCGGGCAGATGGTGCAGGCCGGCAAGACGGGTGAGCGTCCGTGGCTGGCGAACCCGATGAAAACGTTTAACGTCACCGAGGATGTGGTGACGTGGCTCCAGACACATCAGGCAGAACTTGGCGACACCTATCGCCTGACGGTCACAGCGCAGAAGGGGGATTGGATGTTCGTGACGGCGCAGTTCGACGCCGGGACGGCAATGACATGCCGTTTCCACGGGAACGCCGTCATCACCGTCGATCAATGTGAATTCGGGTTCTCTGGGACTTAGCGTGGTGATGGGGAAAACGACTTTAGTTTTTTGCCCCGGCTGACACGGATTTCACTGATTTTTTGTAACTATTCAGCCTATCTCCGCCAGCCCCCCTTCCCGCTGGCGGAAAGGGGACGGGGGATAGGGGGGCTGAACAGTGACTCTGCACCCTACACAGGATTGGTTTTGCGTTATGGCGAAATTTGCGTAAGTCCTATAGATACAAAGAAAACTAACGTGAACCTTGCAAGCGGGGGTCGAGTACATCGCGCAAGGCGTCACCCACCAGGTTCCACGAGAGAACAAACAGCACCAGTGTTATGCCGGGGAACATCACAATATACCAGTATTCACCCAACTGCGTCATCCAGTCGCGGGCGAAGGAGAGCAACTGCCCCCAGTCGGCGAAACCCACTTCGGCGCCGATGCCCAGGAAACTCAAACCGGCAAAAGTGATGGCGTAACTGCCGATGCGCATCGAAGCCAGCACCAGCGTAGGGAAGATGGCGTTGGGCAGGATGTGGCGGAACAGAATCCGGCTATCGCGGACGCCGATGACACGCGCCGCCAGGACGTATTCCCGCTCCCGCAACGAAAGGATATCACTGCGCAGCAGGCGCGCGAAACCCATCCAGCTAAAGACGATCAACGCGATCATAGGCGCCAACAATCCTTTGCCCAGGCGGGGCGTCAGCACCGCCGACAATGTCATCGCCGTCAACAGGAAGGGGAAAGCCTGGAACAGGTCCGTGATACGCATCAAAATCATATCCACCCAGCCGCCATAATAGGCCGAGATGGCACCGATAAACACGCCGATGATGACACCGACCAGGGTGATGGTCAAACCGGCGAACAGGGCCGTGCGCGTCCCCCAAATCACGCCGTAGTAGATGTCCCATTGTCCACTGGCGGTGCCCATCAAGTGCACCCACTCATCTTTGCCGGTGACAGCCTTCCACCAAAAGGGCAACGACGGCTGGCGCACTTTCCATGCTGTCCCCGGGGGTTTAGGAACGGCCCCATATCCATCACGGGGAATACGATAAGGGTCATTGCTGTCCAGCGGCGGGGCTAGAATCGGCGCGGCAGCGGCGATGAAAATAAACAGGGCCAACAGCACTAACCCAATCACCGAAATCGGATTGGTGACCAATCCTTTCACGGTGCGGTAAGCATCGTGACCCAGCCAGGCTTCCAACCAGTTCGGGGGACGACGGGTGCGCGGCGTCAGCATCGGCACGGGCATTTCTTGTGCGGTCATTGATTTATCTCCTCCCAGACTTTAATCCAGCCGGATGCGCGGGTCAATATAGGCGTACAAAATGTCCACCACCACATTGGCCAGCACCAGGATCAGCCCGTTGAACAATACAAAGGCCAGTTCTGTGACTACGTCCAATTGCGAAGCGGCCCTGGCGGCGGCGGCGCCCATGCCGGGATAATTGAAGACGGTCTCGATGATGACGACGCCGGCCAACAATCCAACCACTGTGCCGCCGGACAGCGTGACCACCGGCATCAAGGCATTGGGCAAAGCATGTTGCATAATCACCGCATGTTCACTCAGGCCCTTGGCGCGCGCCGTCATAATGTAGTCCTGACGCAGCGTCTCCAACATCGAAGAGCGCGTCACCCGCAGGGTCAACGCCCACCACAGATACGCCAAAGAGATGACCGGCAACACCAGGTGACGCAGGGCATCGAAGAAAATATCAAAGCGCAGGTTCAGCACGGCATCAATCGTAATCAGGCTGGTGTAGTTATGAAATTCAGGCGACATAATAATTTTGTTCGCCCAGTCCGAGACGCGCCCCGGCGGGAACCAACCCGTCCCGGCGTAGAAGGCCATCAACAACAGCAAACCGAAGACAAAGTCGGGGAACGACCACCCCACGATGCCGAAGATCCGCACGATATGATCGATTGGCTTGTTGTGTTTGACGGCACCGATCACCCCCAAAAGGATGCCGCCGGCGATCACCGGAATCACACTGTACAACGTCAGTTCAAGTGTAGCCGGAAAACGCCGGGTCAGCAATTCGGCCACTGGCTGGGAGGCGGTCCGCGAGTAACCCAAATCGCCCCGCAAAATGCCGCCCACCCGCTCTTCCGTCACCACGCCATTTTCCGTGTTCGTGACGGTGGTGCCGAACAGCCAGCGCCAATACTGTTCATACCACGGGAGGTCCAGGCCATATTTCTTAATAATGCCCGCTAACACGCGGTCGTTTTTCGGGATCTCGCGCACATACAGGGCCGTGCGTTCCGTTGGCGTCAGGGCCAGCAACATCAAAAAGATCAGAAGTGTCACGCCGATCAAGAGAAAAGGTACGGCAATCAAGCGGCGGATAATGTAATTGACCATTCTTTCCCTCCTGGAGAGACAGGAGAGAGCGCGAGGCTCTCTCCTGCTTGAGCACAGAAAGTGGGTTTACTGCTTCGTCCAGGTGTAGTAGACAGCCTGGCGATCCTGAATGGGATTGTAGTAATACCCACCCACCCAGCGCTGCTGATAGAAACGGCCGGTTGCCACAGCCAGGCGAATGGCAATCGCACTGTCGTAGTCCAGTTGGGTGAGTTGCTTGTAGATTTCAGCGCGTTTAGCGTTCTCAGTCGCGCTCACGCCGGCCATCACCAGCTCGTTGAACTGATTTCTCAGGTCATCGGGCAGACGCTGGCGGCTGGCATACGTGCCGACCAGGAAGGGCTGCGCCCAGTTGTGGGGATCATGCAGGTCTTCCTGCCAGCCGGTCACGTAGATGGGCAGGCGGCTCTCGCGTTGCGCAGCCAGGAAGCTCGGCCACGGCAGACCGACGATCTCCAGTTGGAACTTGGGATCAATCGCAGACAGGCTGTTTTGCAGAATCTGCGCGGTCGTCTGGCGGGTCACGTTGCCGGTGTTATAGGCAATTTGCAATCGGAACCCCTTCTCCCAGACCTGACCATCAAAAGCGAGTTTCAGCTCTTCGGCGCATTTGTCGGGATCGTAGGTATACATCGGGCCATTTTGATCATAGCCGAGCATGCCGGGGATCGAGTACCCCGAAACCTGGACGGCTTCGCCGGCCAGCGCATCCTGAATGTAGGCCTCGAAGTCGAAGCAGTAGTTGAAGGCTTTGCGAATATGAATGTCGTTGAAGAAGTCAGGCGGAACACCATTGCCGTCCAACTGACCGCTGCCGACAAAGGGGTTGCCCCCCTCGACCGCAATGTCGAAGTTGAAGAGCACGTCGGTGCGGCTCGTTGAAGGCTGGCCCTTGAACAGGCGCAACGGCGCATCGGGATTCTCGGTCGGCGCGCAGTCGTGTTTGCCGGTTTGCAGGTTATATTCACACCACTCGCCCACCAGAGGGTCAATTTGGGACACGTTCTCGCGTGGTACATCCACTGCATCCGCATCACCGGCCTGGATCATCGCAAAGCGGGTGCCCCACTCGCTCACGCCTTTGACCACAATGCGATCGATGCTAGGCTGAGCGGCGATTCCTGCGGCGATGGGTTCGGTGCGCCACCAGTTAGGATTCTTCACCAAAATCTTTTCCTCGCCGGGCGTCCAGCTTTCCAGCATGTAAGGGCCGCTGCCGTCTTCTTTATCGCGGATCGGATCATTCTCGGAGACAACACCATAGTAATTGGGCCAGGTCGCACAATCGCCATCCCAGGTGCCATTGGCAATGCCCCAATCCTTGTCCAGGATGGAGCCCCAGCTTTGCGCCAGGGTCGCCAGGAATGGCCCCCACGGGGTCGCCAGGTTGAAGGTCACGGTGCCGGCGGTTTCGTCGTACTGAATGGCATCCATGACTTTCTGGCAAGCCTCCGCCAGTTTCGCCGGATCGGCGGCTTTCAGACCTTCGGCGTCGTCATCCAATGCGCCGCTGGGATCCACCAGCTCGGCCACATCGTAGACACCGACACCGAAGAACGGTTCGGTAAACAACCATTGCGGAGAAGCAGTCCCACCCTGGAGCACGCCCCGTTGCAGGCTGTAGGCAACATCGGCGGCGGTCAGGTCGGCGCCATCGTGGAACTTCACACCCTGGCGGATCTTGAACACGTAGGTCAGGCCGTCATCCGACACTTCCCAACTCTCGGCCAGCGCCGGCACAAACTCGGTGGCGGAACTGCCCTTGTAGGTGACCAGTTGATCGTAGAGGTTGAGGATCACATCATCGCCATCGCTCTCGTAGTTCAGAGCCGGGTCCAAAGTGTCAATGCCCTCGCTGATCGCCACATAGACCAGGGTGCTGGGATCGGCAGATTTGAATTCCACTGCCTTTTCCGGTTCGGGCGTCGCGGTCACGACAACTTCTTTCGTCTCGACAACGGTGACTGGCTCACCCTCTTTCTCGACGATTTTTTCTACCGTCTCGACGATCACCTCAGGGGTGGGCGTCGTGCAGGCGGCCAACACCATGCTGGCCACAATCAACAAGCCAGCGACGGTCCATAACGCCCCGGCTTAAGCCGCGCGGCGGGTGCGACGCCCTACCTGCGAGAGCAGAGCTGGTTGTGTGCGTTTCACCGCCGCTGACCGGCGGCGATAGCCGCGTCGGGCTTGAAGCACTGTTGGGCGGCGACCTATAGAGCAGGTGCCTGGTGCGCCCTGCCAGAGCTATGCCCCATCGACTGCACACGGTTCTGGTAGAGCTGGCTGACTTCCGCCCGCGCTTCACCTGGCAATGTCCACGTTCTTTCTGCCGCGCCGCGCCGCCCAACAGTTTCTTAAACACGTTCATCCTCCTTCAAACTAAGGTTTTTTAATTGGGAATCATATACTGCCATACCCTGGAAATCTTTTGTCACTCACCTCGATAGACATCACCTCCTCCATGAACATCGTCGGTGTGGTAGGGCGAATGGATCATTCGCCTATGCCACGAGCCGCCTGGCGATCCATCGCCAGGCTCATAACTCAATCCCGCTGAAGCGGGCTATTACAGAGTTTTATAGCCCCAGGATGAATCGTCGGGCTATTGTGAACGTAAAACGCAAAAGTTATGTCGTTGTTGGTGTCACGAAATGGCATGCGCAGAAATGGTTGGAGGCCACTTCTATAAACGCCGGCTCTTCCTGTCTACATATATCCTGGACATGGGCACAACGCGTGTTGAAGCGGCACCCTTTGGGTGGGTGCGCGGGACTGGGTAAATCCCCTTCCAGCAAAATGCGCTGGCGGGTCTCCTCAATCGTCGGGTCAGGTACCGGGATCGCGGAAAGCAACGCCTGCGTATACGGGTGCAAGGGATTGGCGTACAGCGTCTCTCGATCTGTCAATTCCACGATCTTGCCCAAATACATCACCGCGACCCGGTTGCTGATGTGTCGCACCATGCTCAAGTCATGGGCAATGAAAATGTAGGTAAGCCCCAACTCCTCCTGCAAATCCTCCAACAGGTTCACCACCTGTGCCTGGATCGATACATCCAGTGCCGAAATTGGCTCATCGCAGATGATTAACTCCGGGTTGAGCGCCAGTGAGCGCGCCAGACCAATACGTTGGCGCTGCCCGCCGGAGAATTCGTGCGGATACCGCACCATAAAATCGGGGTCTAGACCGACCAGTTGCAACAGGTTCGCCACACGCTCGCGGCGTTCCTCTTTATTGGCGACGTGAAACACTTCCAACGGTTCCCCGACAATTTTCAACACACTCATGCGGGGGTTGAGTGAGGCATACGGGTCCTGGAAAATCATCTGCATACTGCGACGCAGTTCGCGCATCTCATTAGACCGCAGTGTTGCCAGGTCTCGTCCCTTGAAGATCACATGCCCGGAGGTCGGCTCGTAAATGCGGATGATAGTACGCCCGGTCGTGGTCTTGCCACAACCGCTTTCGCCTACCAGACCCAGCGTTTCCCCCTGGTACACATCGAAACTGACGCCATCCACGGCTTTGACATCGCCCACGTGCTGCTGAAAAACGCCTCGCTTGATGGGGAAATATTTCTTCAAGTTTTCCACATGGAGTAGAGCTTGCTTCGTCGAATCGGTTTTGAGCGCCTCGGCCATGGTTATACCCTCCTCACGGCATCTTTTTCCCAGCACGCGGCTATGTGCCCCACGCCCACTTCTTCTAACGGCGGGGTCTCTTTCCAGCAACGAGGCGTCTGGTATTGGCAACGAGGGGCAAAGGCACAACCCGGCGACAGGCCAATCAAATCCGGCGGCTCACCGGGAATCGAAAAGAGACGGGAGGAAACTCGACTGCCGTGACTCGGCAGGGAACCGAGCAACCCGACGGTGTAAGGATGATGCGGGCTGGCATAAATATCCTTGACGGGACCGGTTTCAATAATCCGGCCGGCATACATCACATTGACGCGCCGCGCCAGTCCGGCGATCACGCCCAAATCGTGGGTGATCCAGATCACCGTCATGCCGAACTTCTGCTGCAGGCGCTTGACCAGGTCTATAATCTGCGCCTGGATGGTCACATCCAACGCCGTGGTCGGCTCGTCGGCGATGAGAATACTGGGATTGCACGACAGACCCATCGCAATCATGACGCGCTGCCGCATCCCGCCGGAGAACTGGTGCGGATAGTCATCCACCCGCTGCGCCGCTTCGGGGATGCCCACGAGATCCAACAACTCTATCGTGCGCTCGCGGGCGCGCGCTTTGTCCATGCCTTCATGAAGCATTAAGGCTTCCATAACCTGGAAACCCACCGTTTTCACCGGATTGAGTGACGTCATCGGGTCTTGAAAGATCATGGCGATCTCGGCGCCGCGCACTTTGCGCATATCGTCGTCGTTCAGCTTCAGCAAATCCTGACCGCGGAAACGCACTTCGCCGGCAGCAATTTCACCGGGGGGTATCTGAATCAGGCGCATGATAGAAAGAGCATGCACGCTTTTCCCGCAGCCGCTTTCCCCCACTATCCCCAACGTGTCCCCTTCATCCAGAGTATAGGAGACATCGTTGACAGCGTGGACTATGCCATCTTCCGTATGGAAACGGGTGGTTAGATGCTGTATTTCAAGTAAATGTTCTGGACTCGTCATAGAATTCCTCGTTTATGATTCCCTCAACGTGGCCACTGGACATAGGTTAGGTAGATATTATATGTATGTTGCAGCATTTTGCAACACCCATCAGCCTGCTCCGTCTTCCCCATGCTATTACACATACTTGATTTAGGCGAAAAAGGTTCACCCTATTTTGTCCCGGCGTAACGATTCAGCCACCCCTGCCAGGTTGCGAACAGGACTTTGGGGATGGTGCATCATGGGTTGACACTTCAGCCATAGGCGCTGACCCTCTCATCCCCCTACCCCCTTCCCTGGGGAAGAGAGCCGGGGAAGAGAGAAGGAACGCCACCGCTGACCCAGGCAGGGGCGGTCAGAGACCGGCCCGAGCGCTTCCCAATCATTGGCACTAGACCTCCCTCTTTTGCATTCCTTTGCATTCCCTCCGTCTGATAGTACAATTCAACCGAGAATGGCTACCGGTCACATTTGGTTTTCTCATTTCCGGTTTCCGGTTTTGGGACTTAGCGTGGTAAGGGATAAACGGCTTTAGTTTTTGCCCCGGATGACACGGATTTGTTATCCTGTGCGGGTGAATCCGTGAAATCCGTGGCCGGTTTCTTATTGCGGCCCCATGAAATAAGGAGTTATGGCTATGAAATTCTCACTGCTACACCCACGTGTGCAGTTGGTGACGATTATGGAGCGCATCTACGGCTACGGGATGACGACGACATCCGGCGGCAACCTCTCTATCCTGGACGAAAACGGCGATATGTGGATCACGCCGGCGGGGGTGGATAAGGGCACGCTCAAGCCGCAAGACATCATCTGCGTGCGACCCGATGGGACCATCGTAGGGCCGCACAAGCCGTCATCGGAGTACCCGTTTCATCGGGCGATTTACGAGAAGCGACCTGACTTCCGCGCCATCGTCCACGCCCACCCGCCCGCGTTGATCGCCTTCAGCATCGCACGCCAAATTCCCAACACGCGCATCATCACCCAGGCGCACACCGTCTGCGGGCAGGTTGGCTACGCGCCGTACCGTCTGCCCGGCAGCGCCGAACTCGGCGCGGTCATCGCGGAAACCTTTACCCAGGGATTCGATGTGGTGCTATTGGAAAATCACGGCGTCGTCACCGGCGGGGACAGTCTGCTAGCGGCGTTCCAGCGCTTCGAGACACTCGACTTTTGCGCGCGCACGCTCATCCAGGCGCAGGTCTTGGGCGAAGTGCACTCGCTCACCGACGCAGAAATCGCTCTGGCGCGCGCCCCCGGCAAGAAGCTCGCCACCTTCAAGCCGACGTTCCACACCAGCCGCGAGCGCGAATTGCGCCAGCATATCATCGAACTCGTGCATCGCGCCTACGATCAGCAGTTGATGACCAGCACGGCGGGCACGGTTTCGGCGCGTGTGGACGAGAACAGCTTCCTCATCACCCCCTACGGCGTGGACCGTCTGTACCTGGACCTGGACGACGTTGTGCTCATCCGCGATGGGCAGCGCGAGCGACGCAAGCAGCCGAGCCGCGCGACGCGCATGCACATGGCGATCTACCAGGCCCATCCCACCATCGGCGCGATCATCACCGCGCAGTCTCCCAATGCGACGGCGTACAGCGTCACCGGGCGCAGTTTCGACACCCGGACGATCCCGGAAAGCTACATCGTACTGCGCGACATTCCCCTTCTGCCCTACGGGGTCCAATTTGATGAGGGGAAAAAGGTCGTCAAACAGCTTGCCAAAGATACGCCCGTCATCCTGCTGCAAAATGACGCCATCCTCACCACCGGCGCGACCCTGATGCAGGCTTTCGACCGATTGGAAGTGGCCGAATTCAGCGCCAGAGCCGTCATCGACACCATGCACATCGGGGAACTTGTGCCGATTGGGGCAGAAGAAGTGAAAGAACTGGAGGCAAAGTTTTTATCGTGACAATGGAATATCGTCAACTCGGCAAGAGCCAGTTGGAAGTCAGTGTCGTCACGATGGGCTGTTGGGCCATCGCCGGGGACCGGTTGTGGGGGCCGCAAGACGAGGCGGAGGCCATCGGCGCACTGCACGCGGCGGTGGATGTGGGTATCAACTTCTTCGACAGCGCGGAAGGCTACGGCGCGGGGCGCTCGGAGGAATTGATCGGCAAGGCATTCCAAGGCAGTCTGCGTGACAAGGTTCTCATCGCCACCAAGGTTTCGCCGGAGAATCTACGTCCCGCCGATCTGCGGGCGTCGTGCGAAAACAGTCTCCGTCATCTGGGGATGGAGACCGTTGATGTGTACTACATCCACTGGCCCAACTGGGACATCCCTATCGCCGATACAGTCGGCGAGATGCAGCGGCTCAAGGACGAGGGCAAGATTCGCTTCGTGGGGTGTTCCAACTTCGGCCCGCGTGACCTCACGGAAATTCTGGCGCTGGAGCACGTGGAGATCAACCAACTGGCTTACAATCTGCTCTTCCGCGCCATCGAATACGAGATCGTGCCGTTGTGTGTGGAACGTCAGGTGAGCATCGCGCCGTACAGCCCGCTGCAACACGGCATCCTCACCGGCAAGTTTGCGACGCTGGCGGACATCCCCGACGAGCGCGCGCGGACACGTCACTTCGCCGCGGCGCACCGCTCCATGGCACGCCACGGTGGTCCGGGCGCAGAGGCCGAAACCGCCGCTGCGCTGACCGCCATCCGCGAGATTTGCAATGACGCCGGTCTGCCGATGGCGCAAGTCGCGCTGGCGTGGCTGCTCGAACAACCCGGCGTCGCCACCGTCATTGCGGGAGCGCGCAACCCGGCGCAGGTCCACGCCAACGCCGAAGCTGCTGCGCTCAAACTGCCCGCCGACATGGTTGCGGCCCTGACCAAAGCCACCGATCCGCTCAAAGCCGCCCTCGGCCCGAACCCGGATATGTGGCAAAACGACGCCGATTCACGGATGCGATAAGAGGAAGAGGGGGTGACAAGTGGAATGAAAACTTTTCACCACGAAGGGCACGCAGGACACAAAGAATTTGTGTT
>DAOOGN010000017.1:0-49659 GCA_035415725.1 Anaerolineae bacterium
ACCAAAGTCTACGCCAAACCTGGCATAGGGAATAAGTGGCTTCGTCAGGTTTACCAGCCTGAATAGATACGTTTCGCCAGGGTTACTGGGCTTGAATTTAGATACATCTTGACAAGTGCAAAATCGGCTATACAATTTTGTTAGCGTTGCCGGTAGCGCTAACAGGAGGGGGATTGAGCTAATGACACACCGTGTCAGAATGGCCGATGTTGCTCGTCAGGCCGGCGTCTCGTTGATGACCGTTTCACGGGTTGTCAATAACAAAGATGACGTTAGCGCCGACACCCGCCAACACGTCCAGGCCACCATCAAACAACTCGGATACCGTCCCAGTGACATTGCGCGCGGTCTGGTGACTAAACGCACCGGCGCTATCGGCCTGGTGGTTCCTGATGTTTCTAACCCCTACTTCTCCGAAGTCGTGCGTGGCGCGGAACACGTGGCCTACGCCAAAGATTACAGCGTTCTGCTATGCAATACCGAAGAAGACATCGAGCGCGAACTGACCGTCCTACAGTCACTGGAGGAAAAATGCGTCGATGGGGTTGTGTTGTGCAGCTCGCGCCTGGCGGAAGATGAACTGGAAGAGGCCATCAGCCGCCATCCGGCCGCTGTGCTGGTCAACCGGCGGCTGGAGTTTACTGCTGAACAGGGTGGCGTCGGCGTGGTGACGTTAGATGACGTCGCGGGCGGGCAAATGGCTACCCAACACCTGCTAGACCGGGGGCATCGAGCGATAGGATTTCTGGCCGGACCACCGACTTCGCACAGTGGCCGGGGGCGTATGGCAGGCTATCGTATGGCGATGACGGCGGCAGGTCTAGAGATGTCTCCTCAGTGGATCAAACACTGCGCTCCCACAGTAGAAGGGGGGCGGGCAAGTACGCGCAAATTACTCGACGACAGCCCAGAACTGACCGCGCTGTTTTGTTTCAATGATCTGGTCGCTATCGGGGCGTTGCAAACCTGTGCTGAACTGGGGTTCACGGTTCCTGACAACATCGCGATTGTTGGCTTCGACGATATCCCGCTGGCGGCTCTGGTCACGCCGGCGTTGACTACTTGCCGCATCTTACGCTATGAATTGGGGACCCAGGCGATGGAATTGTTGTTGAAACGCATCGCCGGCGACACAGAGGTATGTAAGGAGATCGTCCTGCCGACCGAACTGATCGTGCGCCACAGCGCACCGTGAATATTCTGCGGCAGATAGAGTTTATCCCTGTAGACTGAGCACGCCGGACAAGAAAATGGACGCAGGCTTTCCCATGGAAAACGTCGCTCTCGGTCTGACGATAAAGCAGCCTTGTTCGGGTTAGGAGGTGAAGACTGGCTCATGATATTAGCATAACGGCACCGGCATATACATCGCGGCGCAGTTAAAACTCACCGCAATAAGCCAGTAGGATAATTCAAACCATCAACCCATGAAATCAAGTCAGTGCAAAGGAGGGAAACAAATGCACAAGAGACAAATCAGCCGACGCGAGTTTTTGCGCTTAAGCGCCTTAACCGCTGCGGGTACCGTGTTGGTCGGATGCATAACACCCACAGCGACGCCCGAACCTACCAAAGAGACAGTCGCGGTTACGCCGACAGAGGAAGTACAGCCTACTGCTATTCCAGCCGCGAAGTACAGCGACGCTCCCATGTTGGCAGGTATGGGACTTCCACCGATAGAGGAGCGCCTGCCCGAAGAGCCACTGGTGGTTCCACCGGTCGACTCATTGGGTGAATATGGCGGCACCTGGCACCGTGCTTTCCTCGGTGTGGCAGACTTTCATGCTCTGGGCCGCCTTATCTACGAGTCCGTACTACGCTGGCCGCGCGATCCCAAGGACCCGATCCAGCCCGGCCTGGCGACGTCGTGGAAATGGTCCGATGATGGTAAGGAGCTGACTCTGTACTTCCGTAAGGGACTCAAATGGTCAGATGGCGCGCCATTCACTATGGATGACATCATCTTTTGGTGGGAAGACATCGAGAACGACGAGAACATCACGGCCTCTCGGCACATTGAATGGGTGGTCAATGGCGAGCCGATGAAACTGGAAAAGATCGATGACGTCACCATCAAATTGAAGTTCGCCGGGCCAAACGGCCTGGCCGAAACCACGGGCCTGGCCTTCCACGGTTGCCAGTGGCCGCTGGGCTTCGAGCGCTTCGGTTTCTTCGCGCCCAAGCACTATCTGGAACAATACCATCCCAAGCACACCACGGGTGCGACCTACGAGCAGTTCGAGGAGAAGGCGTTCAACTTCAACACCGAGCTACCGGTGATGTACGCCTGGAAGGTGGTACAGTGGGAAGCCGGTGCCACCGAAATGATCTCCGAGCGCAATCCCTACTACTGGAAGGTGGATCCAGTCGGCAAGCAGCTCCCCTACATTGATCGGATTCACCACGCCCTGGTCGAGAGCGGCGACGCCCTCAACTTGATGGCTATTGCGGGCGATCTGGATATGCAGCACCGCCGCATCAGCTTCAGCCAATACACGGTCTATCAGGAGAACGCGCAAGCGGGCAACTATCATCTGCTCATTTGGCCCACGGCGCAGGCCTCCACTATCACCCTCTTCCCCAACCAGAGCTATCCCGATCTCAAGTATCGCGAATTGCTGCAAAACCTGAAGTTCCGCCAGGCCCTATCACTGGCCATCGATCGCAACATGATCAACGAGGTCTCTTTCCTGGGGCAGGCCATTCCCCGCAACACCACCGTGGTGCGCGACTCCCCACTGTACCAGGAGGACATCGAGCAGTACTATGCCGCGTATGACACGGCGGGCGCGCAAGCTTTGCTGGAGGAGATCGGGTTGCAGAAAGGCAGCGATGGCTTCTATCAATTCAAAGACGGCTCGACGATAGAGCTGGTCATCGAGGGCACCGATGCGGTTTCGGGCGCTAACATGGATGCGCTGGAATTGGTCACCCAGAACTGGAACGACATCGGCCTCAAGACGGTGCTGGAAACGATGTCGCGCGACATCTACTGGCCGAGGGCCAACAGCAACGAGATCATGATCGCCACCTGGGAGACCGACCGCGGCCTGGTACCGATGGTCGACCCCATCTATCAGTTCCCCTTCGACGAGCGCTCCTGGATGGGACCTGCCTTTGGCACCTGGTACAAATCTGGCGGCGAGATGGGTGAGGAGCCGATTCCGATCTTCAAAGAGGTCCAGGACCTGTACGATCAGTACAAGGTCACTGTGGATGCGGCCAAGCAAATTGAAATCGGTAAGCAGATTGTCCGGAAAGCCACCGAGAATTTGTTCTGCATCGGCACGGTGGGAGAGCCGCCGGCGCTGACGGTGGTTAAGAACAACTTCCACAATGTCATGGAAAAGCACACGTCCGACTGGATCATCTTCACACCGGGCACGATGGACCCACCCCAATTCTGGATCGAACAATAACGAACAACAGGTGGGGTGCATTCCGGCAAAGTGCACCCCACCCGGTACGTTATTGCTCCGACCATAAGACTCAGTAGACCTGATTTCGCTCGGTCTGGGATCGCCAGATCCAGACCAGGACGGGGGTCTGGCGATCCCCGCGGAGCCTTTTGTGGACTACCGAGACTAACGACTACAGGACTATTTTGAAGGAGCCGGTTATGTTAGCTTATATGGGGAGACGTATTCTGGGAATGATCCCCACACTCTTTATCGTATCCGTCGTCACCTTCATTATCATCCAGTTGCCGCCGGGTGACTTTTTCACGACGCGGGCGATCGAGATCGCGATGAGCGGCGGCGGGCAAGACAAAGAGACCGTCCTGAAGATGCAAGAACGTTACGGCCTGGACAAACCATTGTATGTTCAGTACTGGCGCTGGGTCTCTGGCTTCCCGCGTGGAGACTTCGGATATTCGCTCGAATGGAATAGCCCGGTTCTGCCCATTGTGATGAAGCGTATGTGGTACACTCTCCAAGTAGGGGGGCTGTCGCTCCTCTTCATGGTCGCCGTGGCCGTTCCCATCGGTATCTATTCGGCCACCCACCAGTATTCCTTCGGCGATCATGCGCTCTCCCTGATAGGATTTCTGGGATTATCATTGCCCGGCTTCCTCCTCGCATTACTATGGATGTTCTTGGGCATCATCGTGCTACGCATTCCGGTGGGCGGAGAGCTCTCCAAAAGCATGGCTGACCAGCCCTGGAACCTGGCGAAAGTGTTGGACTATCTGAATCATCTCTGGCCGCCGGCCGTGATTCTGGGTCTGGCGAGCACGGCTCAACTCCAGCGCATTATGCGGGGCAATCTGCTGGACGTGATGGGACAACAATTTATCACCACCGCACGTGCCAAAGGGCTCAAAGAGAAACAGGTCGTCAACAAATACGGCGTACGCGCGGCCATCAATCCTTTGATCAGCGTGATGGCCATGGAAATCCCCAAAATCATTTCAGAATCGACCATCGTAGGGATCGTCATGTCGGTGCCAACCACCGGCCCTCTGCTGTGGCGTGCGCTGGAGACCCAGGATATGTACCTGGCCGGAACTTTTCTGCTCTTCATGACCCTGTTATTAATGGTCGCCAACTTGTTGGCCGATATGGCTCTGGCATGGGCTGACCCAAGGATTGTGTACACATGAGCGACACAACGAACAAGTCCGCAGAACTATTCAGGCTATACGAGGAATTGAGCGACGCGAGCGCAGACCTCGAATCGGAAGAGTCGGTAGACCAAAAAGCCCTCGACGCCATTTTCGCCGCCTCGCAATGGCAACTGATGTGGCGGAAGTTCAAGCGCAACAAGGTCGCTATCGTAGGCGGGATCGTGGTGGCACTTTACTATCTGCTGGCGCTCCTGGCAGGCTTCGTCGCCCCGTACACCCTCGAAGCACGGTTTGTCCAATACATCCATATGCCTCCCCAGCGGATTCACATCTTCTATGCGGGGAAGCTACAGCCGTATGTCTGTGATGTAGAACTGACCGTCGACGAAAATTTACGCAAGCACTATGCGCCCAACTGCGACAGACGATTCCCGCTCCAATTCTTTGCCCACGGTGAATCCTACAAACTGCTGGGATTGATCGACACCGACGTGCATCTGTTCCTGACGTCAGATGGGATCGTCTCACTGCTCGGCACTGACCGGCAGGGACGCGACATGTTTTCCCGCATCCTCTACGGCAGTCAGGTCTCACTGACCATTGGGTTGCTCGGCGTGATGCTGAGCCTGATCTTGGGATCGGTGCTGGGCGTCGTCTCGGGCTACTATGGCGGCTGGATTGACGACCTCATGCAACGGTTGATCGAGTTAGTCCGCTCCTTCCCCTCCATTCCTTTGTGGATGGCGCTATCGGCCGCCGTGCCGCCGCATTGGCCGCCGCTGCGGACCTACTTCGCTATAACCGTCATCCTCTCCCTGATCGGTTGGACCTGGTTAGCCCGCCAGCTCCGGGGCAAAGTGCTCTCCTTGCGCCACGAAGACTTTGTCCTGGCGGCGAAAATGACCGGGGCGACCGATGCGTGGGTCATCTTCCGGCACCTCATCCCGGCGACCCTCAGCCACATCATCGTTGTCTCGACGCTGTCGATGCCATCCATGATCCTGGCAGAGACCTCGTTGAGCTTTTTGGGCCTGGGACTTCGTCCGCCAGTCACGAGTTGGGGGGTGCTGCTCAAAGAAGTGCAAAATATCCAATCTATCGCGCTCTATCCCTGGGTATTTGCGCCGGCGCTGGCTATTGCTCTCCTGATCCTGGCCTTCAACTTCTTAGGCGACGGTCTCCGTGATGCCGCCGACCCCTATACGGTGTAGGTAACATGGTAGCCACTCAACAACGCTATATTGTCCAGATCAAGGATCTGAAGACGCACTTCTACACCCTGGATGGCGTCGTCCAGGCTGTGGATGGCGTGTCGCTGGAGATCGAGCCGGGAGAGTCACTTGGCCTGGTCGGGGAATCAGGGTGTGGGAAAAGTGTGACCGCTTTCTCGATTCTCCGTTTACTCCCCAAAAAGACCGCCCGCATCGTCCATGGCAACATCCTGTATGATCGGGGAGACGGCAGTCCGGCCGTCGAACTGACAACCGTTGACCCGAATGGCGACCTGATCCGCAATATCCGCGGGAACGAGATTGCTATGATCTTTCAGGAGCCGCTGACGTCTCTGTCGCCAATGCACACCGTCGGCAATCAAATCATCGAGGCGATTCAGTTGCATCAAGGACTCGATGACGAAGCGGCGCGCCAACAGGCACTCTCCTGGCTGGATAGGGTGGGCATGGGGACGAGCGGGGCCAATCAGATCATCGACCAATATCCGCATCGGCTTTCGGGGGGACAGCGACAACGGGCGATGATCGCCATGGCGCTCTCCTGTAAGCCCCAACTGCTCATCGCCGACGAGCCGACCACGGCACTGGATGTCACCATCCAGGCCCAGATTCTGGAATTGATGAAGGACCTGCAAGAGCAACTCGGCATGGCGATTCTCATGATCACGCACAACCTGGGCGTCATCGCGGAAATGTGCGAGCGTGTCGCCGTGATGTATATGGGCAAGATTGTCGAAAGTGGCGACGTGCGCACCATCTTCCGTCATCCAATCCACCCTTACACGGTGGGGCTGATGCGTTCCATTCCGCAACTGGGGCGGCAGGTAAAAGCGCGGCTGACCCCCATTCCAGGCAGTATCCCGGATCCATACTCCGTGCCGAGCGGCTGCGCCTTCTTGCCCCGCTGTCCCGTTCCCAAAATGGAAGCCTGCCGTCAAGAGGTTCCATTGATCGAGGTGGAGCCAGGCCATTTTGCGCGTTGCGTGCTGTACGGTTAGTCATCGTTTTGTGAGGTCCTATGGAATCCAAGGCGCCCATTCTATTGGAAGTCAAGAACCTGAAGAAATATTTCCCCATCAAAACGGGTTTTTTCCGCCGGGTGACCGGTCAGGTCAGCGCCGTGGATGGGGTTAGTTTCTTCATCCGCGAGGGCGAGACGCTCGGATTGGTGGGCGAGTCAGGCTGTGGAAAGACGACCACCGGACGCTGTATTTTGCGCGCCTACACGCCGACCGCCGGCGAGGTATGGTTCCGCAAAGATGGCGCGATGGTCAACATCCTCGAATTGTCCACGCAAGAGATGAAACCCCTGCGACGTGAGATGCAGATCATTTTTCAGGACCCCTTCTCTTCGCTCAACCCGCGGATGACCGTGATGGACATTGTCAGCGAGCCGCTACGTATCCATGGTCTGGCCCAAGGGGCGGAACTCAAAGCGCAGGTCAGAGAACTGCTCGAAGCCGTGGGCCTCAAAGCGCAGCATATGAACCGCTACCCGTATGCCTTCAGCGGCGGGCAACGACAGCGCATCGGCATTGCGCGCGCCCTGGCACTGCGTCCCCGGCTGATCGTGTGTGATGAGCCGGTCTCGGCACTGGACGTCTCCGTGCAGGCGCAGACACTCAACCTGCTGGAAGACCTGCAAAAAGAGTTTGGGCTGACCTACCTCTTCATTGCACACGATCTGTCTGTCGTGGAGCATATCAGCGACCGGGTGGCCGTGATGTACCTGGGGAATATCGTTGAGCTGGCCCAGGCGGAGGAACTCTACACCCATCCCCTCCATCCGTACAGCGAGGCCCTGCTTTCGGCGATTCCCCGCACCGATCCCGATCACGTCTCGAAACGCCTTGTCTTGCCGGGCGATGTTCCCAGTCCGGCAAACCCGCCCCCGGGTTGCAAGTTCCACCCCCGCTGCCGCTACGCCCAGGAGATTTGCCATACGGAGAAGCCTGAATGGCGGGAATGGCGCGATGAGCACTGGGTGGCCTGCCACCGGGCCGAAGAATTGAGTCTGGCAGGTATTGACTACGCTTGAGCAAGCGCATGACGCCGAAATGGGCCGCCGGTACAGACCGGCGGCCCGTTCGTTTGGTATCACAGTTTATTGAGTCGTAGATAGATCGACCGCTTTTGCAGCAAGGTGTACGAACTCCTGCACATCCTGATCGCGGGGTAGATACTCTGCAATGCGCTGAGCGTCTCGCGCCACATCTTCCAGCTCTATCCCGGCATCCTTGGCCCAATAGCTCTGGCGCAGAATCTCGGCGTATTGCGCAACCACGGCGGTCATCTGGAAGCGTGGATCACTCTCTGCAAACTCGTCGCTCAGATCGTTGCGTGCGGCGCTGCGGCTGATTTGGGTGACTGTACCAGTGTTGGGATCTTCCCAGCGCAGGTAGACGGTGAGCGCAGTCGCCTGTGGATCGGCATCGGCTTCGAACTTCACCTCATACAGCGCGGTGACGCTGTGCCCCGGCCCGAGTTCGCCCGCATCCACTTCATCGTTGCGGAAATCGTCGTCGGCAACGTCGCGGTTCTCGTACCCGATGAGGCGATAGCGACTCACCACGTCCGGGTTGAATTCCACCTGCACCTTGGCGTCGCGGGCAATCACCTGCAAAGACGAGGGCAGCCGGTGAACGAAGATACGCTCGGCTTCCTTGATGTCATCCACGTAGGCGTAGAACCCATCGCCGTCGTTGGCGAGTTGTTCCATCAGGACATCGTTGTAATTACCTGTACAATCAACTAACGCCTGGTTTACGCTTAGGGGCGCGCTTGTCACTCGATAAGTTCTTACGATGCCCTGTAATCGAAGATTCTGCCTTGAACTTCGAAATTCAGTGAACTTTCTCTTCCTGGGCTGCATGTAACCCATAGATCGACAAAAAATTCAATTATGTTCAACAGGAGGAGAGCAATGAACCGCATGATTCGAGTTGTAAGCAGTATGTTTATTTTGGTGACCATTTTGATGACAGGCTGTGCCCAGAAAACACCCTATGCCACAACCACAATGCAACCCCAGCCTACCGCCGCGCCACGCGAGTCTATCGTCGTGGAAAAGACAGTAGAAGTGCAAATGGAAGGCTTCGTCCCTGGCGCCTCCACAGGCGGCACGGACGAGCCGAACGACCAACCCTACGGTGACGTCTTCTTCGAGAACTATGGCGTCAACCCGCGTATTGACACCGAAGACGACAAGTTCTCGACCTTTGCCGTTGATGTGGATACCGCCTCGTACACTGTGATGCGGAGGCTCATTAACGATGGTTATCTGCCCGACAAAGATTCGGTGCGTGTCGAGGAGTACGTCAATTTCTTTGAGCAGGGCTACGAGTCTCCGACTGAGAGCGCCTTTGGGATCACCATTGACGGCGCGCCTTCGCCCTACGTGGAGAACTATCACCTGGTGCGCATCGGTCTCAAGGGATATGAGGTATCGGCAGAGGAACGCCCTGACGTGGTATTGACCTTCGTTATTGACGTGTCCGGTTCGATGGATATGGAGAACCGTCTAGGACTGGTGAAGGATGCGCTGGAATTGCTGGTCGAACAACTGCGCCCTACGGATGAGATCGGCATCGTCGTCTACGGGAGCAGAGCGCACGTGGTGCTGGAGCACACGCCAGTGGAGGATGCCAACACGATCCTGCGCGCCATCCGTCGCCTGGAAGCAGAAGGCTCGACGAACGCCGAAGAGGGTTTGGAGGAGGGCTATCGCCTGGCGCGGCAGCACTTCAATCCCGAGGCCGTCAACCGGGTGATCCTCTGCTCCGACGGTGTTGCTAACGTGGGCCGCACCGGGCCGGAATCGATTCTCGAAGTCATCCGCGAATATGCCGAGAAGGATATCTACCTGACAAGCATCGGCGTGGGAATGGGCAATTTTAACGACGTCTTGATGGAACAGTTAGCCAATGACGGCGATGGATTCTACGCCTATGTGGACGACATCAAGGAAGCCGAGCGTATCTTCGTTCACCGGCTGCCCTCGTCTTTGCAGGTGATTGCCCGCGACGCCAAGGTGCAGGTGGAATTCAACCCGGACGTGGTGAGTCGCTATCGCCTCATCGGGTACGAGAACCGCGACGTTGCCGACGACGATTTCCGCAACGATGAAGTGGATGCGGGCGAACTCGGGCCGGGGCACAGCGTCACCGCGCTGTATGAGGTGAAGTTCGAAGCCGATGCCGATCCACAGGCGACTGCGCTCACCGTCTACCTGCGCTGGGAAGATCCCAACACTGGTACAGTCACCCAAATCAGCCGCAGCGCCGCACGCAACGATCTGAGCGACGAGTTTGCAGAGAGTGATCCACGCTTCCAGATGACCGCCGTGGTTGCGCAATACGCCGAGATTCTGCGCCAGAGCTATTGGGCCAAGGATGCCGGGATAGAGCTGGAAGATGTGGCGCGAGACGCTCAGCGCATTGCAGAGTATCTACCCCGCGATCAGGATGTGCAGGAGTTCGTACAACTCGCCGTGAAAGCAATAGACCTATCCCCCACACAGTAACCTCGTATTCAACCGCCAACGAACAGGCCACTGGTAACCCGGTGGCCTGTTTTTTGTTAAACATCCCCCTCCTATGCCAGTATCGAGGCCAGGAGAAAAATCCCGTGCAAGTTAGCAAAAATTACTAATGGTTCCAACATTCAACTCCAACACATGCGTTTAGCATTAAGACGATTTACCGGACTGTGACGGAGAAATCGCTATCTCAAAGTTGGAGGCAGAAAGAATGACGAAAAAAGAGTACCCACTTGAAGCGCGACAGGCGTTGGCTCGCTGCTATGAACTGTTGATACAGCTCGGACGCGAAAGAAACAGAGCCATCCAGGATGAAGCCGAATCAGAAGAAAGCTTAACTTGTGCAGATAACAGTGTCGACACCGATTGCGATGAAGTCTGCATATTGTCCTAACCTTGGAGCGATACGCAAGCTCTGGCATTATCAACGAGGAAGTGGTTTCACAATGTCAACAGATGATTTAGCTACTCGGCTACCTCAAAGCTGGCGCTCCAGTGACACCTACTTTGAGTTGGCCTATCAATGTGCGCTACCGGCTTTCGAAGCCCTGGATGCCGGCTGGCACGACATTGAAGCCCTCCTTGACGAAACAATTACCTTTGGTCACACTCCAAGCCCAGGCACAAGCGCGATGGACGGCTCTGATTCAAATCTAGACAAGCAGGAGGAAAAAATGCAGTCACCACAACAGATTTGTTTCATCAGGTATATGACCCACGAAGACATGATAAGGCAGGAAATGACAGTCTGTGCGTCATATCAGTCCCCTTCGCCACCTGGCGAAGGGGACTTTGGGGAGGGTGCATCATGGATTGGCACTTCGGCCATAGGCGCTGACCCTCTCATCCTCCAACCCCCTTCTCCCCCGCAAGCGGGGAAGAAGGGGGCGGAAGAGGGGTGTGGCGGGCGGCGAAGCCGCCCGCCACACCCCTACAAAAATCCCCCTTCCCTGGGGGGAAGGGGGCAGGGGGGATGGGATTATAGAAACACGAATATCTCGTCATACAAAAGTACCTGGCATACCAAAATCTACGCCAAACCTGGTAGAGGGAATACGTTGCTTCGTCAGGTTTACTAGCTTGAATAGATACTAATAAACCTCAATGGGTTTTTGAGTCTCGACGCGATATCCACTTTTGCGCAGTTCAAACGCCAGAGCGTTTTCGTATACTTTTTCCGCAAATCCCGGACCTAACGTGTTATACACGGTATGATACGAGCCAATGATCTTGTCTGTAACATCTGCATGTTTCCCTTCGAACTCCATGATGCACTCCTTTACTATATGGTACACGGATCAATACGGATTCTACGGATTCTTAAAAAAACCCCTAAAATCCGTGGAATCCGTGTACTATTTCTCCGAAAAGCCGTTGGCGGCAATGACCTGGCGGTACCACAGGGCACTGTCCTTCAGGATGCGTTGCTGTGTTTGATAATCGACCCAGATGAGGCCAAAACGCTGCGTATAGCCCGCCGCCCACTCGAAATTGTCCATCAGCGACCAGACGAAGTATCCCGCCAACGGCACACCGTCCTGGATCGCGCGGTGCGCCGCCGTGAAGTAGCGTCGCAGGTAATCCACGCGGCGGGCGTCGTGGACCTGTCCAGCGGGACCGGGGCCATCGGCGTAACTGGCGCCGTTTTCGGTGATGTAGAGCTTGCGCGGGTTGTACTCGCGCCAGATACGGGTCAACAGCATATACAAACCGTTGGGATAAATTTCCCACCCCATATCGGTCTTCTCGCCCGCAACGACCGTCACCGGCAGATTATCCTGGGCTTTGTCGTCGCGCACGATGTTCCGCGAGTAGTGGTTGATCCCCAGAAAGTCCAACGGGGCAGCAATCGCCGCCAGATCGCCGTCTTTCACGAAGTCATCCGCCCCCTCGGGCCAGTAGCCCAGACGACGGTAATGCGCCTCCAACGCTGCCGGATAGCCGCGCCCGGAGACCAAATCCAGGTAACGGCGATTGGCGACACAATCCCGCCACTGACTCAAACGCGCGTCGGCGTTGCTGCCCGAGGCCGGTTCCTGCGGCCAGAAATCCAGCGCGATGCCCACTTCCGCTCCGGGAGCGGTGCTGCGCAACACCGACGTAGCCCAGCCGTGCGCCAGCATCAGATGGTGCGCGACCGCCGGGCCACTCGCCGGGTCGTTCAAGCCGGGCGCGTGCCACGGCCCCTCATGGCCTGCCCCCACAACCGCCTGCGGCTCATTGAGCGTCATCCAGCGCTTCACCCGGTCGCCCAAGGCGCGCGCAGCGACGTCTGTGTATCTGGCAAAAGCCTCGGCGGTCGCGCGATTGCGCCAGCCACCCGCGTCCTGAAGCGCCTGCGGCAAGTCCCAGTGGAAGAGCGTGACGAACGGTTGAATGCCGGCTTCGAGCAATGCGTCTACCAGCCGGCTGTAGAAATCCACGCCTTTTTGATTCACCGTTCCCTGTCCTGTAGGCAGCAGGCGCGGCCAACTGAGTGAAAAGCGATAGGCGTGCAGGCCCAGTTCGCGCATCAAGGTTACGTCCTCCCGCCAGCGGTGATAGTGATCGCACGCCACATCGCCGGTATGACCATGCAACACCCGCCCCGGCGTGTGCGCAAAACGATCCCACACCGACTCGCCGCGCCCATCTTCGTCCCACGCACCCTCGACTTGGTACGCCGCCGTCGCCGCGCCCCAGACAAAATCCTGTGGGAAGGTGATTCGGCTTTCAGTCATGATAATCCTCCTCGTCAGTCTGATAGTTGTTAGTCCGGTAGTCGGATAGTCAATCCCAAAACATCGTCATCCCCGCGCCCAGTCGCTCGGTAGGGCGACAGGTGAAGCCATATTTTTGGTAGAACGGCTCTTTGCCACACGCCGCCATCAGGCCGATGATGGTGTTGTGGCTGGCGTGGGCGCGGATGTAGTTCATCACCCGGTTCATCATCTGCGCGCCGATGCCCTGCCGCTGGTACGCGGGCAGCACGATCACGTCCTGGATGTAGTACACCATCGCCCCATCGCCGATGACGCGCGCCATGCCTACCAATTCACCGTCCACAAATGCGCACAGGCAGTAGAGCGTATTCGGCAGCGCCCGTTCGATGACGTCTTCCGCGTACACGCCCCATCCTATCGCCGCGCGTAACTGATTGTACTGCGCCGCAGTCGGCAATCGCTCAACAACAAGAACTTCTACCATAGCCCTCCTGCGAGAAACCAACGCAGCTATTGTACACGGATTTCACGGATTCTACGGATTTTTTCCTTCAGAAAATCCGTGTGTTCCGTGTTCATCCGTGTACCCTGATGCTTTGACCTGATACTCGTAATTCAGACGGCACAGCTCCAACAGGTCTTGTTCGATGCCAGCGGTGGGAACGCGCACTCGTCTCTTATCTCTCAGAGTGGCAAACGGCACGACCGCTTCCTCCGGCGCGTTGCAGAGCACCTCCTCCGGCCCGGAGCGGGCGTAGCGCGCCAGCAGAAAATCGTGGCAGGCTTGTGGATACGCAGCCGTCACGTCAAGGGAATAGAGCGCCGCAGCGAGCAGCGCGCCCTTGCGGATCGTCGCCACGAGCGCCCGGCGCGCTTCGTCCGGCCCGAAGTACACCACGTCCTGGTCGTAATCCACGTCGCGCTCGACGATCTGCGGCTGCAACGTGGCCTCTAACGCAAGCATCTGCTCTTTGATGCGCTGCGCGCGCTCGAATTCCAAGCGTTCCGCGCAGGCTGTCATCTCCGCGCGCATATCAGCGGCCAGGTCCGCATTGGGTCGCGCCAGGAAGGCCAGCGCCGCTTGCACAGCGGCAGTATAGTCGTCCACGGACATTCGCCGCTCACAGATACCGCCACACGCTTTCAAATGATAGCGCAGGCAGACGCGCGTCGCCAACGGCTGGCACGTTCGCAAGCCGAAGTGATCCGCCACGTAGGTCAGCAGCCCATCGCGGGATTCGCGGCTCAGATACGGGCCAAGGCGCTGCTCGACCTCCTTACCGGAAAGCGCCTTGTTGACACGCTGCTTGCGGTAGGGCAGCAAGCGCGGCAACGGCTCACCGGTCAACACGATGTAGTGATAGCCGGTATCCTCCGGCATCAACATCCGGTTGAAGCGCGGATGGTGATGCTTGATGAGGTTGTTTTCGAGCACCAGGCTCTCCATCTCGTTGTTGACCAGAATCACGTCGATGGCCGCGACCGCCGCGACGAGTCGCTCCATCCGGTAATCGCGCCGCGTCCGGCGGCGCTGATTGGGGCGGAAGTATGACGACAACCGGCGACGCAGGTTCTTGCCTTTGCCCACGTAGATCACACGCCCGCCGGCATCCTTCATCAGGTAACAGCCCGGCGTTGTTGGATAACGTTGAGGATCAAAATCGAACGGCATAGCCCACATTTTACCTGGGAAGGACAAACACGCCAACGGCCAATAGGAACATGTGGCGTTTGCCCTGACACGGAACAGGCATAAAATACCGTCATATCAACAGTAGGGGCGAGGCATACCCCGCAAGCATCTGGTCAAGACAGCATCTTTTTGCCTCACAGTATCTGCACTATCAAAGGGTTCTTGTGGGAATGCCTCACCCTTACCCAACCATAAACAGGAGGATACCTATGAACAAACCACGTTGGTTACTGACCGTTTTGCTGATCACATGCACTGTGCTGATGGCGGGATGCGGAGGTGCGAAAGGCCCGGAAGCGCAGGAACCCTTCCGGGTCGCTTTCATCTACGTTGGCCCGGTGGGTGACCTGGGGTGGAGTTACGCCCATGATCAGGGCCGTCAGGCGCTGGACGCCGCCTTCGACAACGTCGAAACAAGCTACATCGAGCTGGTGTCTGAAGGGCCAGACGCCGAGCGCGTACTGCGCGACTACGCCGAGCAGGGTTATGACATGATCTTCGCCACCTCGTTCGGCTATATGGACTCCGTTCTCGAAGTCGCTGCGGCCTATCCCGACGTGTACTTCGAGCACTGTACCGGCTATCAGACTGCGGAAAACGTCGCCATCTACGACGGGCGCGGGTACGAAGGCTGGTATTTAGCGGGGATCACCGCCGGGCGGATGACGACGTCGAACGTGCTGGGCTACGTCGCCCCCTATCCTATCCCCGAAGTGGTGCGCAATCTCAACGCCTTTACTCTGGGCGCACGCAGTGTCAATTCCGCCGTCGAGGTGCGCCCCGTGTGGATCTTCAGTTGGTTCAATCCCGTCGCCGAGCGCGAGGCCGCCCAGGCGCTGCTGGACTCCGGTGCCGACGTCATCGCCCGTGAGAGCGATTCCACCGAACCGGACAAACTGGCAGAAGAGAACGGCGTCTACGCCATCGGCTACAACGCCATCTCCCAGGACGTGGCCCCCAACGCCGTGCTGACCGCCCCGATTTGGGACTGGAGCGTCTACTACAAGGAGACGGTCAAGGCTGCGATGGACGGCAAATGGGAGACGCATGCCTACTGGGGTCACATGGCCGACAACCTTCTGAAGCTGGCGCCCTTCGGAGCCATGGTGCCGCAGGCCGTGCAGGACGAGGTCAACGCTGTAAAAGCACAGATCATCGATGGCAAGCTGCACCCCTTCAGCGGTCCTATCGCCGATCAGACCGGTGCTATCCGCGTTGCGGCCGGCGAGACGATGTCCGACGCCGACCTTCTCAGCTTCGACTGGCTCGTCGAGGGCGTCACCGGCCAAATCCCCAGCGACTAACTAAAGTTTTTCCACCGCAGAGGTCGCCGGGTATGCAGAGAAAGCACCGAATCTTTGCACTCTCTGCGTCCTCGGCGGTAAAATGGCACCTGTTGGCGGAAGTCCTGTTCAATTGGACTGCCCTACAAATTCAATCGTAGCTGTTTTTTTATTTCGTCCCCGCGAAATCCTGAAGAACCCTGATGGATTTTCAGACCGGACAGACTGCAGAAAACCTGTCCGGTCCGTTCTGTTGTTCACGGTATGAAGACTTGACGATGATTGTATCAGGCAAAAACACATTCAACGTTCTTGATTACGGCGCGGCCGGTGACGGGCAAACGCTTGACACCGTCGCACTGCAAGCAGCCATCGAAGCGTGCAGCCAGGCCGGGGGCGGCACGGTCTACGTGCCCGCCGGGCAATACGTCACCGGATCACTGTTCCTCAGGAACCACATTACCCTGTTCCTGGATGCGGGGGCGACGCTCCTGGGCAGTCAGAATACCGCCGATTATCCGCCCGTGGCGAACCGCTGGGAGGGCGTGAGCCGTATCACGCATGCGCCGCTCATCGGCGGCGAGGATCTGACGCACATCGCCGTCGTTGGGCGAGGCACGGTGGATGGACGGGGTGCGTTCTGGTGGGAATTGGGGCGCCGGCACGCCCTCGACTACCCGCGTCCACGCCTCATCTCTTTCAGCCACTGCACCAACGTCCTCATGGAAGGCATCACCTGCACTAACTCACCCAGTTGGACCCTTCACCCTTACGCCTGCGATAATGTCACTGTGGACAAGGTGACCATCGCCAACCCTGCCGACTCGCCCAACACCGACGGCATCAATCCCGAATCGTGCCGCAACGTCCATATCGCCAACTGTCACATCGACGTGGGCGACGATTGTATCACCATCAAATCCGGCACGGAGGAAGAGGAGCGCGGCCGGCTCCTTCCCTGCGAGAACATCACCATCACTAACTGCACGATGGTGCACGGGCACGGTGGCGTCGTCATCGGCAGTGAGATGAGCGGTGGCGTGCGGAACATCACTATCGCCAATTGCGTTTTTGTGGGGACCGACCGGGGTATTCGCCTTAAGTCGCGGCGCGAGCGCGGCGGCATCGTGGAGGACATCCGCGTGACGAATGTGGTCATGACGGACGTGATGTGTCCGTTCATCATGAACCTGTACTATGGCTGCGGCGCGTGGGGCACGGACAAAATCACGGATCGGTCGCCCTGGCCGGTCAACGAGGGCACGCCGCGCTTCCGCCGCGTGCATTTCAGCGACATCACCGCCCGCGACGTGCGCTACGCGGCGGCGTTCCTCTACGGCCTGCCGGAGATGCCCGTGGAAGACGTCGCTTTCAGCAACGTGGACATTTCGATGGCGCTGGACGCCGAACCTGGCGTCCCGGCGATGGCGCCTGACCTGGAGCCGATGCAGCGCGCCGGCTTCTGGGCAACCAACGTGCGCGGCCTGCGCTTCCACAACGTCACGGTCGCCGATCAACTCGGCCCGGCATTGCTGTTGGCCGATGCGGCGGACGTGGAGATCAACGGTTTTACCACTCCTACGCCGTCGGCAGGCACGCCGGTCATCCACATGCGCAACGTCGCCGGGGCCTTCGTCCACGGGTGTCAGGCCGCCGCCGGAACGGACGCCTTCCTCCGCGTGGAGGGCGAGCAGACACGGGACATTGTGCTCAGCGACAACTCATTGCCACGGGCTGCCCGGGCCGTCGACAGAACCGCAGATGTGCCTGTCCTGGCGATAGAGGAGAAATAAAAACGTCAAACTGGCCTTATCCGGCGTTGTAGATAAAGTTGCTATCCGCGTCGCGCAGACGAGGGTGAACCGCGTCTTTGGGCGAGAGCTGGGGGGCCGCGATGGGCCATATCACGCCAATGTCGGGATCGTTCCACAGGATGCCGCGATCGTGAGCAGGAGAATACTCCGCCGTGACCTGGTAGAACACATCTGCGTCAGCGCTCACGACGCAGAACCCATGGGCGAAGCCCGGTGGCACGTAGAGCAGGTGATGATTCGCCGCCGAGAGCGTCACGCCGACCCACCGACTGTATGTTGGCGACCCGCGCCGGATGTCCACCGCCACGTCGAAGATTTCACCTGCCACCACGTTTACCAGCTTGCCCTGCGCCAGCGGCTGTTTTTGATAGTGCAGTCCTCGCAGCACCCCGTAGACCGAGTGGGAGAGGTTGTTTTGCACAAACGTCTCGGGAATCCCTGCGGCGGCAAAGGCTGAATGTTGGTAAGTCTCCAGAAAGAACCCGCGCTCATCGCCAAACACGCGCGGCTCAATGAGAATCACGTCAGGAATTTGTAACTGGGTAAAGGTAAAGGGCATATTGTTCCTCTCTCTGAATCTGCTCAATCTGCTGACAAAAGTTGAAATCACTCGGCGCCGTAGCCACCCAATTTCGCCGCCAGGGGATACAGCCGATGCAGTGCTTGTTCCCACAATCCGACACAGCGCACGATCTGTCCGCCGAAGCCGCGCTTGAAGCGATACACGCCCCACAGCCCATCGTTGCGGGCGGTGAACTGCGCTTCGAGCGTTTCCTCATCGTAGTCAGGAATGCCCCACAAATCATAGCTCGTGCAACCGTGCGCTTTGGCCCAGCGGATCGCCGCCCATTGGAGCGCATAGGGCGGCATCTTCTCGCGGTGCCGATCTGACGACGCGCCGTAGAGATACCAGGCTTTGGCTCCCAGCGCGAAGACGACCAGCGCAGCGACAAGTTCCCCCTCCACCTCGGCCAGCAGTAGAGCCGCCTCCCCTGCCGGCAGGAAAAGCTCAAACACACGTCGGTAGTACGCCTCACTGTGGATGCCGAAGGTGTCGCGGTTGCCGGTCTCCGTCATCAGCGCGTAAAATGCTGCCGTATCGTCCACCGTCCCCGCGCGGACGGTCACGCCCTTGCGTTCGGCCAGGCGGATGTTGTAGCGCGTCTTCGACCGCATTTGCGCCAGGATGACATCTTCGGCGGGCGCGATGTCCACGATGATGGTACGCGGCGGTTGGATGGTGCGCCGAGCAGGCTGCAGTTTGAGTTCTCGGAGCTGCGCCTGGGCGGCGGGCGTGTCGAGTAGCTCTGGTTCAAGCCAGAGCGCCCAGGCCTGGTGACGGCGCGCCGCAGTGCTCAGCACCTCGAACAGCGTCGTGACCGTCGGCGCGTTGTTCCAGTCCACCAGCGGCCCACGAGGTATATAGGCTATTGTCCCCACCTTGAGCGGCAGGGGCCGGTACAGCACCAGCGCGCCGCCGCTGGGAATGTCGTCCAGTGTGACGATCTCCCAATCCCAACCGAAAGTAGCTTTGAGCTGTGCCCAGCGGCTGGTTTGCAGGATCGTTCCCGCCGGGTGCGCGGCGACAAACGCATCCCAAACTTCTGGCCGGATCACGCTTTCTCTCCGACCACAAGTAGCCCGCCGCCGACGCCGCCTGCGGGTACATCCAGCCTATAAGCCTGTCGCCAGCGCCCACTCAACCGGTGCACTATCCAACGGCGGACGAGTTCCTGGTAGCCAAATTGGCGCAGGCGCGGCGATGCCAGCCAGCGGTAGAATGGTGCGCCATCCTGGTGAATGCCGTAGGTGACGTTGGCGCGGTCCCACAGCGCCTCTACCTCGGCGGGGATGTAGTACCGCGTGTGCAGCAGGCGCATCCCGGCCCGGTCGAGCATCTCCGCCCACTGCGCGGGTGTGGGATAGCGGTGATGTTCCAGGCGCCGATCGACGGCCAGCGCATAAGCCTCCGCCCCCGCGAAATCGCCCCCGGCGACTCGCTGGCGATAACCCGCCAGCAGGCGGCGGAACGCATCGCTCGGCACGGTAGCCAGGAAGCGTCCGCCCGGCCGTAGCACGCGCGCGACTTCACCCAGCACCGGAGCGAGGTCGGGGATGTGTTCCAACACCGAATTGCTGAAGACGGCGGCGAAGGTTGCGGTGGGATAGGGCATCGCCTCTCCGCGCGCTTGCTGAACGTAGCGGTAAGCGCCCGATGCCGGAGCCTGGCGCACCTGCTTCAGCCACGGATCGAAGCCGGCCTCAACCGGCGGCTCGCCGGCGAAGAGCACCTGCGCGATGAGACCATCGCCGCATCCCAGGTCCAGGAGGGGACGGGAGAACGTCTCCGCCGCCAGCACCCGCAGTTCGATGGCCCGCCACAGCGCCACTGGCGGCGCGAACCAGTACCGGTCGAGCGTCGGTGTCAAATAATCACGCTTCGGATCAGGCATAAGTGAAAACCCTCCTGCAATTCACCTTTTGTAACACGAACGGCAGATTTGACAAATAGGATGCAGGCTTCAGGTGGCAGGAAGCGGAATGCACCTATTTCGGTTGTGTGGTGGGTGCTCCCTTCATTTCCAATTTTCCATTTCCCTACTTCCAATTCCATTTCATTCGTGGTACACTCCTGCTATGCGTATCGGAATAGACCTGCGCTTGCACGCCTACGCACCCGGTGGAATTTCGCAGTACGCACGCCATCTGGCGCAGGCGTTAGCGCCGCAATTGGCGGCGGAGACGCTGACGCTGGTGTCACACCGCCGCGAATCTACGCCTGTGGACGTGCCGGGGGCACGCATGTATCGTGCGTGGACGCCGCCCCACCATCGCCTGGAACGGTGGGCACTGGGGACGGAGCTGCTCCCGCTGAAACTCGATCTGTTCCACAGCACCGACTTCATCCCCCCGGCCTGGGGCGCGCGGCATATCGTCATCACCGTGCATGACCTCAATTTCCTCTATTATCCCCAATACCTTACCACCGATGCCCGCCAGTATTACAACAATCAAATCGCCTGGGCCGTTGCCCGCGCCGATGCGATCCTGGCTGACTCTTACGCCACCCGGCGCGACCTGGAACGCCTGCTGCACGTCGATCCGGCGCGGGTCACGGTGACGCATCTCGCCGCCGCCGCGCACTTTCGTCCCCTGCCCCCGGAAGAAGTTGCGCCCGTGTTGGAACGTTACGGGCTGGAACCCGGCTATTGGCTCTTTGTGGGGACGTGGGAACCGCGCAAGAACCTGCCGGGACTGTTAGAGGCGCTGGCGCAGTTCCACGCGCGTGGGGAAAAGGGTACCCTGGTGATCACCGGGCGGCCCGGCTGGCTCTACGATGAGATTTTCGCCCGTGTGCAATCCCTGCATCTGGAGCCGTGGGTGCGGTTCATCGAGCAGGTTCCCGGTACAGACTTGGTGGCGCTGTACAACGGCGCGCTGCTGCTGGCGATGCCGTCGTTCTACGAGGGATTTGGATTGCCGGCGTTGGAAGCCTTGCAATGTGGCACGCCCGTCGTCGTCGCCGACCGGGCCAGCCTGCCGGAAGTCGTCGGTATGGCCGGGCTGCTCATCGATCCCGATGATCCGACCACCCTTGCCGACGCCTGCTGGCGCATCGCCCACGACGCAGCACTGCGCACCCGTTTGCAGGCGGCGGGACGCGATCAGGTGCGGGCGTTTACGTGGGAAGAGACCGCGCGCCGGACGCTTGAGGTTTACAGGCGCGTTTTGAATCAGGGCTGAGGCAGGCGGCGACATCCGACAGCGTTTGGGCGTGGCCCCTTGTACGGGTCATTCACCCGTTTCTCATTTCAGCGTGAAGCGCGCCAACGGTGTGTATTCCGCCCCGGAGGACTTGAGCACACTGCGGAAGAAGATCATCTCTTCGGCCAGCACCGTACCGAGTTGCCCCACTTCTGTCCCGCGGATGGCATCCCCCACTGCCTGGGCCTCCTCGCGCGAAGCACGCTGGCGAATGCGGCCCAGCGTCAGATGCGGGGAAAAGCGGCGGTCTTCGGGCTGAAAGCCGATACTCGCCATGGCTTCGTTCACCGCGCGGTGCAGCAGCGCCAACTGCCCGGTCGGTTCGTCCAATCCCACCCAGATGACGCGCGGACGGTTCACGTTCGGGAAAGCGCCGAGTCCCTGGACGGTGAACGTCAATGGGTGCGCGTGGCGTGCGATGGCGGTCATGGCCGCTTCGACAGACGCCTGACATTCAGGCACCATGTCGCCGAGAAAAAACAGCGTCAAGTGGATGTTTTCAGGCTTGATCCAGGCCACAGCCTGCTCAGGACAGCGGCGCCGCAGCGCGCGTTGCGTCTCGGCTAGCCTGTCGACGACTTGAGCCGAAAGCGGCACCGCAATGAATGTGCGCATGGTTTCCGGTTGTGCCATAAGACCTCCCCTTCGTGTCGGGCTGAAGGCTGATCGCTAAGAGCCAGTGCAGCGGGGCAGAAATTTCACACCTGTTAGTCATGCTCGGAGTGGATTGCCAGATCTGTGGTTCTGGCGCGCTACGCCGGGATCTGCCACTCCCTGCCAAGCATTCACTGGGGAACTATTTGTGCCGCGTAGCATTAGTGCGTTACAAAATCGGGGATGGGCGCAATGTAGAGCTGGTTGGCGACGATCATATACAGCACATGCGGATTCTCACTCACTGCCAGTGCCTCCAACTGCGTCAATGCTTCACCCGGCAGACGGAACTGGTGCGTAAAATTGCCGCGTTTATCGAGGACGAGAATGCGCTCGCGCTGCGGATCCCCCAGGTAAATCAATCCCTTGTCGACGTCAGACTCGACGACCAACACCAACGGCTTTGCCTGTGAATCCGGCAGATTGCTGAGCTTGAAGGATGGGTCCTCCACGCCGACAAAGTAAGCATTGATCGTCCCATCTCCCATCAACAGATAAAGCCGTCCGTCAATCCCCATATCCAATACTTCTGAAAGGTGGGGGGCGACACCCGCCGCGAAATAGCCTCGCGCCGCATCATAAATCCCATTGACCGGCTCGTAAGTGAGAATCTGGTTATCCTGGCGGTGGACCAGATACAACTTTTCTCCGAAGGTCCCCATAATCGTCACCATGCCCGGCCCCAGATTCCCCTGGAGGCGCTGCCGGGTGATGCTCCCCGGGCCGAGGGGCGGCTCATAGATGTAGATGATCCCGCCATCGCTATAGATGAAGGCCGCGCCATCGGGATAGCTGCCGCCCGGCTCTACCCAGGCCAGGTCGACCAGATGGTTGACCACTTCGCCGTAGAAACTCTGCCCGCGTTTGAGGATCGGCGTGGGCACGTCGGTGGTCAGAGTGAGACCGTCCGCCTGCAACGGCAGTCCGATGACCTCATCGGCAGTCGTATTCAGGATGTAAATCCATGAACCGGCGACCAGCAGACGGCGCGGGGCGGGCGCAATGCCCAGGTCCAGTTGCAGCCTGGCGTCGAGCACGGCAGCGCTGTGCAAGGCGTCGAGGGCGTTTTGCGCCTCTGCCTTCATGGCCGCCGCTTCGGTGTTTTGGCGTTCCAGGGTGATGATGTGTGAACTCAATTCCAGAAGCCGGTTCCAATCCTCAGGGGACTGACTGTTGAAAGCCGCTTCGCGCAGGGCGCGTGCTTCGACGATGTATTCCTCTGCCCGCGCCTGGCCGCCGGATTCAAAATACACGGTCACGGTGACAAATAACGCCACCAACAACAATCCTAGCGCCAGTCCGCCCATCACCGTTGATTTTTCCGTCGGCGCAAGCGGCATCGAGTGCGCTTTGACCCCCTTGACCTTTCCGGGCAGCAAAGTGCGGAGCGCGCGGCGCACGCGGGCGCGTTCCGCCGTCGTTTTACGCTCGCGGTAACGCTCGGCGCTTCTCCGGGGAACAAGGTGCTTCAGCCATTCGCGCACAGGCGGTAGTTTGATCTGGGGTGGTGTGAAGGAAGGGGATGCCACGTTGTCTTGTGCCTTGCCCGCCACTTTCGCCTGACGTTCACCCCGCCTTTCCAGGGTCGCCGGCAGCAGAGTGGTCTGCCGCTCTCCCTGCGGCGCAGCGCCAGGCGCGATAGATGGAGCCGACGTCGGGGATGGCGGAACAGGGGAGACGACGCCCGGCGACGGTTGTGAGGCTGGCGACGCGGTGACGGCCACAGCGGGTTGGCGGAAAAACTGTACCTTCTGTCGGGGTTGCACCGGGGGTTGAGAAGGCGGCTCCGGCGACAGACGAATGATAATGAAACTGCCTGATGCCTGACTTCCCGCCATCGCCTGGGTGATGGAATCGGCGATCTCCTCGGGGTCCGGGGGAGCCAGTATTTCCTGCCAACGCTCGCGGGCCTGGGATTCCACCGCCGGCGTTGTAGCCAGGAGCACGGTACTGCCTTCTTCCACCGTCGTGTACCCGATGTGGATGGACGGCGGCAGGGATCCCCCCAGGGGGATCAGCAATCGATTGCGGAGCGGGAAAGACTCCACCGTATGATCGGGGTGATAGACAAAAGCATACGCCGCTCCAATTTGCCCAAAGAATACCTCTTCCCCGGAAAAAACGACGCAGGTGATGCTCCCCGTACATTTGGAGCCGGGGGTGGCTTCGGCATTGGCGCGGATCAGATAGCGGTTGGCCTCGGCAAGCGCGCGTCGCAACCGTGCCACGATGCTGCCCGACGATGCCCAGTACGTGCTCGCCGCCAATGCCCGAATTTCGCGGCTGCGATGGCCGAACTGGGGCGTGAGATCGACCAGAATGGCGAGTTGCTCTCCTGCCCTGTCTACCATTTCCGGTGGCGCGGTGGCAACCGTAGCTTCCGGCGCGGGATGCTGACTGCGCTGCCCCTCTTGAAACCGGAGGATGTCACTGTGACGTTGCATACTTTCTGCCCCTACTACGCCAAGTTTAAGGGGCACGGGGGAATTGTCAAGCAGCACCGTATAGGTGAGACGACCGTTCTTGCGGTCAGGACTCAGCGGGAGGAAGTAGCGTTGGCGCGACAGACGGGTGAGCCGCCACGAGGTCTCCGGCATGGCCGTATCCGGCACATTGACGTTGATTACACTCACGTCGTAGGGCAACGCACGGTCGAGCATCCGCCGCGCGAAATACGCCGTGTAATCCTTCTTCATTCCTCCCCCCGCAACGGCTCCTCAATCGCCCCGAAATCCGCGCGCGAGGTTATATCTAGCGACAGCGGCGTGACCGAGACTACTCGCGCCACCCGCAGCGCCCACACGTCCGAGTCCGGCTCCGCCAGGCGGGGATCCGCCAGCACCGTATAGGTGGGACGACCGTTCCCGTTCTTGCGGTCAGGACTCAGCGGGAGGAAGTAGCGTTGGCGCGACAGACGGGTGAGCCGCCACGAGGTCTCCGGCGTGGCCGTATCTGGCACATTGACGTTGACTACACTCACGTCGTAGGGCAACGCACGGTCGAGCATCCGCCGCGCAAAATACGCCGTGAAGTGCTGCGCCGCCGTGTAATCCTTCGCCTCGCCGCCGGTGAGATGCTCGGCGACCGTCATCTCCAGCGAGACGGCGAGCGCCGGGACGCCGAAGGCCGCGGCTTCGAGAGCCGCCCCCACCGTGCCGGAGATGGTGACCTCGGTGCTGACGTTCTCGCCGAAGTTGATGCCCGCGACGAGCAATGCCGGTTGGCGTGGCGCGAATTCCATCATCGCGTGGACGACGCACAGCGCCGGTGTCGCGTCCACACTGTAGACGTGCACCACCTGCCCACCGTAGATTTCATGCTGCTTTTCGGTCAACTCGCCCGTCACATGACGCGGCATCGAGCGCCCCGCCGCCGACCACTGGCGATCCGGCGCGACGACCAACACCTCCCCAAAAGGCGCAACGGCTTCGACGGCGGCCCATAGCCCCGGCGAGTCCACACCATCATCGTTGGTGACCAAAATAAGCGGTTTTGTCATTGTAGCCCTCTTCAGTAATCAGAACTTTATCATTCCAGGTTTTCTGGGACTTGGCGTGGCGCTGGAAAAACGGCTTTGGCTTTTGCCACGGATGACACGGATTGCACTGATTTTTTATACTTGGCGTGTCAATCCGTGGCCAGTTTCTTATTTCGCCCCCACGAAATCCTGCAGAACCTCATTCCACAGCAGCATGGAGCTGGCGGAAGCGTGAATGAGATACGTTATACCTCGAACACCAGGTCTACCACGCGATGCTCGGCCATCGCCCGGTCGGCGCTGAAGCCGAGGAGATGCCCGGCGACGGAATCTTCGAGCGACGTAGTGGAAATCGAAGCCGGCTCGCCGCGGATCACGCGCACGAAGTCCGCGACCAGGCGCATATCCCCGCCGCCATGCCCGCCGAACGCGCCGTGCATGTCGCCGTCGGTGGTGAGATCGACGACTTCTTCGGTGTACTCGTGCCCCGGTCGCGGGTCGATGTGGCGGATGACGAAGCGTCCGTCCTCGAAAACGCCCTGGATTTCGCCGTGCGTGCCGATGAGATGGATCGCGCGCGAGGGTCTGGACGTTCCGCCGATCATATTGTGCGTCGCCGTCGTCCCATCCGCGAACTCGATCACGAGCGACTGGTGATCCACGACCTCCATACCGCACTTCCACACACAGCGTCCGTAAGGGTTGTCCGTCTCCAGCGAGTGGATTTTCTGCTCGAGAGTGGGATTGGCGATGGATTCCAGACTGTCCCACACGTAGAAACTCCAACGGTCGGGGTGATCGATGGAGTGTTTGCGCGCCGAATACAGACAATCAGCCTCGATGGGACAATCCACGAGGCAGCGGGTTCCTGCGTTGGCGGGCGCTTTTTCCGGGCGGAACTGGAAATTGCTGCCGAAACTGGCAACACGGCGCGGTCTGATGCCACTCTTCATCCACGTGATGAGATCGAGGTCATGACAGCACTTCGCCATAAGCATGGAAGTGTGACTGACGCTTGGCTTGCTCCACTTGCCGCGGATGTAGGCCACCGCCATGTGATGGTAGGAGACGTGCTCGAGGGTCTGCACGCTGAACACATCGCCGATGACGCCGTCGGCCACTTGTTGGCGGATTGCGGCATAGAATGGCGTATAGCGCAGCACGTGGCAGATGATGACCTTGCGGTGACAACGTTGAGCCATCTTCACCAGCTCCCACATTTCGGCCGGGGAGGTAGCGAAGGGCTTTTCGAGCAGCATATCGTACCCGGCAGCCAGCAGCGGCAGCGACGTCGGCACGTGCTGGTGATCCATCGTCCCGTTGATCACCACATCGGCGAATTGCGGTCGGGCAGCGACCTCCTCGGCACTCTCGAAGCACTGCGCCGGGGACAAGCCGTATGTACGGGCAGCCATCTCGCGCCGCTGTGGATGGGGATCCGCCACACCGACGATGCGCAGCTCATCGGGATGGGTCTGCGCATACGACGCATAGAGCAAAGCGCGATGTCCCGCCCCCACGATAATCGCGGTGAGCGGACGTGGCGTCGACGAAGCAAAAGACTGGCTCATATCTCCCCCTTAATGTAAAAATCGCCGCTGTTGCAGATCAGCGGCGATTTTCTCGGTTGAACCGGTTACCATCAAATCAAATAGGGCGGGTGGGACTCGAACCCACACGGGCGTAAGCCCCTCGGTTTTTAAGACCGGTGCGTCTGCCATTTCGCCACCGCCCCAGAAAAACGGGCATCCCTGTCAGATGCCCGTCGCTGGTGATAGGGAGGGGAAAAAGGCGACGGTCGGACTTGAACCGACGAATGGGGGTTTTGCAGACCCTTGCCTTACCACTTGGCTACGTCGCCAAGACAAAGCGGGCTAAGGGATTCGAACCCTTGACCTTCTCCTTGGCAAGGAGACATTCTACCGCTGAACTAAGCCCGCATACGAGAAAAATTATACTACACCTGGCAATTTTAGCAAGCAGGCCGACCTTTCGGTAGGGCTTATCCATGCTCTGTCCAATGGCGGGGCCGTAGTAGCCTCTGATAAGCCCCGGACATGCAGCCACGTTGCCGAAAAGATAAAGATGGCTATAATGGAATTGTAGCACCTTGAAAACATACATTGGCCGGGGGAGCCTGAGACGCAGGCTGAGAGGGTATCCGTCAGATACCGACCCCAGAACCTGATCTGGATCATACCAGCGGAGGGAGGCGCACCCGTTTACCACATCCCTGCACAAGCCTCTCCGGCCGCAGGGATGTTTTTTTGTGTTAACGGATTTTTTGTCAGCAGATTAAGCGGATTCAGCAGATTAAAGAAGGATAAATCTGCTTAATCTGCCAGATCTGTTGACCTGGATAGGAGAGCATGGTGCGCATCATCATCTTTGCCAACGGCGTCATCGAGAATCCCGCCGCCGAAGCTGCCCGGTGGGTACGGCCCGGCGACTGCATCCTCGCGGCAGATGGTGGGACGCGGCACGCGCTGGCTGCCAGGCTCACGCCGGCGCACGTCATCGGCGACCTGGATTCGCTATCGCCGGAACAACGGGCGCGCCTCGAAGCCGCCGGAACGATTCTGCACGCGCACCCCCCCGTCAAGGACGAAACCGACCTGGAACTGGCGCTCACGTGGGCAGCCTCACAGCCAGAGGGGAAGGAGATCATCATCTTGGGCGCGCTGGGCGGACGCCCGGATCAGGCACTCGCCAACCTGTTGCTGCTGGCGTTGCCGGTTCTGGCAGGGCGCGAAGTTGTCATCGCCGCCGGAGCCTGGACGGTGCGTTGCCTCCACGGCGGTGTCACGGCGACGTTTCACGGCCAGCCCGGCGACACGCTCTCCCTTCTCCCCCTCGGCGGCGACGCCGTCGGCGTTATCACCCGCGGCCTGACGTACCCGCTATGCGGCGAGACGCTCCACTTCGGCCTCACGCGCGGCGTGAGCAACGAGTTCGACGGTGAAATCGCCACAGTCTCTCTGCGCGCCGGTTTGCTGTGGTGCTTACATGAAGGGCATGCGTTTTTGTAACTATTCAGTCACCCTTGCCGGGTGGCGAACGGGACTCTTGGGGATGGTGCATCATGGGTTGACACTTCGGCCATCGGCGATGACTCTCTCATCCCCCAACCCCCTTCTCCCCCGCAAGCGGGGAAGAAGGGGGCGAAAAGGGGGTGTATTTTTCTGTGTGCTCTGTGGCTATTTTTAAGGAGGTTGATATGAAATCGCGTATTGTGTTGATGGTGATTATGCTCACTCTGCTTGCCGGGTGCGTGAAAGCGACGCCAGCGGTCAGCCCGGAAGCGCCTCGCGTACTGCGGGTGATGGTCTACGATAGCTTTAGCGTCAGCGAAGACGTCATCGCGCGTTTCGAGACGGCGAACAACGCCACGGTACAATTCCTCAAGGCCGGCGACGCCGGCAAGATGCTCAACCAGGCCATCCTCTCCCGCGACAATCCTCAGGCCGACGTGCTCTACGGTCTCGACAATACCTTCCTCAGCCGTGCCTTGAACGCCGATATCTTTGAGCCGTACCAGGCAAAAAACCTCTCCGTCATCCCCAAAGCGCTACACCTGGACAACAAATACCGCGTCGTCCCGACCGACTACGGCGACGTGTGCCTCAACTACGACAAGGCCTACTTCGCCGAACACTCGCTTGCCCTCCCGCAAAGCCTGACGGACCTGACGCAGCCCGAATACAGGGGTTTGCTCGTCGTGGAGAACCCTGCCTCTTCGTCGCCGGGACTGGCCTTTCTCCTCACCACCATCGGCGCTTTTGGCGCGGACGGCTATCTGGATTTCTGGGAGGACTTGCGCGCCAACGACGTGCTGGTCGTGGATGGCTGGGACACGGCGTACTACAACGAGTTCAGCGGCAGTTCCGGCAGTGACGGCGTCCGCCCCCTGGTCGTGAGTTATGCTACCAGCCCCGCCGCCGAGGTCTACTTCAGTGCCGGAGCGCTCACCGAACCGCCGACCGGCGCCATCACCGCCCCGGGAACCTGCTTCCGCCAGGTAGAATTCGCCGGCATCCTCAAGGGCACGCAAAACCGCGACCTTGCCGAAGCCTTCATCGAATTTCTGCTCAGCGCCGACTTCCAGACCGACATCCCACTGCAAATGTGGGTCTTCCCCGCCAATCCTACCATCGCGCTGCCGCAAGTCTTCGTCGAATTCACCCTCGAAGCTGTACAACCCGCTGAAGTCCCCGCCGAAGCCATCGAAGCCAACCGTGAGAAGTGGATCGAGGCATGGGCGGATGTTGTGCTCAGGTAGACGGGAGACGAGGGGAGAGGGAGAAAAGGGGAATACAGAGTGCCTGACAACACCGCTCACCGATCACCAAGCATCCATGACGAATCACGAGTCGCCACTCGCCACCCGCCACTCGTCACTCGTCATTGGCTTCTTGTCTTCCCCCTTCTCTTCCTCCTTGTCTTCTATTTCTACCCCTTGGGGGCGATTTTCCGCGCCAGCCTCATGGGGGATGGCGGGCTGACGTTCGAGGCGCTGCTGGCGCGGTTGTTGGGTCCGGCGACCTGGCGCACGCTCGGTTTCACGTTCGGACAAGCCGCGCTCTCCACCGGGCTGACGCTGTTGCTGGGCCTGCCGGGGGCCTACGTTTTCGCCCGTTACGATTTCCCCGGCAAGCGCCTGCTCAACGCTCTGACGACCGTGCCCTTCGTCCTGCCCACCGTCGTCGTGGCGACGGCGTTCACCGCCGTGCTGGGGCCGAAGTCGCCGCTCAACGTGGTGCTGATGAACGTCCTGGGGCTCTCGCGTCCGCCCCTCGACCTGCGCTACACGCTCGGCGCCATCCTCCTGGCCCACGTCTTCTACAATGACACACTCGTCTTGCGCATCGTCGGCGGCTTCTGGGCCAACCTCGACCCGCGCCTGGAACAGGCCGCGCGCACCCTTGGCGCATCGCCGTGGCGTGCCTTCGTCGAAGTGACGCTGCCCCTGCTCCTGCCCGCGCTCGGCGCCGCCGCCCTGCTCGTTTTCATCTTTTGCTTCACCAGCTTCGGCGTGATCCTCATCCTGGGCGGACCGCGCTTTGCCACGCTCGAAGTCGCCATCTACCGCCAGGCCATCGATATGGGCAACTTTCCCCTCGCCGCTGGACTGTCGCTCGTCCAGATCCTCTGTACCCTTGGACTGACGGTCCTCTACACGCGGCTACAAGGCCGGCTGGCGCGCCCGCTGGACTGGCGTCCCCGTCGGGTCACGCAACGCCGCCCGCGCACGGCCGGCGACTTCGCTCTCGTCCTTGCCAACGTGGGCATCAGCGGTGTACTCCTGGGGCTGCCGCTGGCGACGCTCGTCGTCCGCTCCTTCGACGCCGGACTGCGTTACTACACCGCGCTCTTCGAGAACCCGCGCGGCTCCATCTTCTACGTGCCGCCGGTCGCCGCCGTGGGCAATTCGGTCAAATTTGCTGTGGGGACGACGGCCCTGGCGCTTCTGCTCGGCATGCTCACCGCGACGGCGCTCTATCGCCGCCGGCAAGGATGGATCGTGGATGCGCTGTTTATGCTGCCGCTCGGCACCTCCGCCGTCACCCTCGGTCTCGGCTACCTGCTGGCGATGGCGCGTCCGCCGTTGAACCTGCGCGGCACGCCCGCGCTCATCGTCTGCGGGCACACCCTCGTCGCGCTGCCGTTCGTCGTGCGCAATGTGCTGCCCGCCCTGCAAGCGCTCCGCCCATCCCTGCGCGAAGCCGCTGCTACCCTCGGCGCGACGCCGGCCCGCGTCTTTGTGGAAGTTGACCTGCCCATCGTCTGGCGTGCGCTCACCGTCGGCGGTGTCTTTGCCTTCACCGTCTCCATGGGCGAATTCGGTGCGACGTCCATGATCGCCCGCCCGGAACTGCCCACCATCCCCATCGCCATCTACCGCTTCCTCTCTCAGGCCGGCGCGCTCAACTACGGGCAGGCCCTGGCGATGTCCACTCTCCTCATGGCCGTCTGCGTCGCCGGCTTCGTCGCCATCGAAAGCCTGCGCCCACCGGGAAGCGAAGAGTGAATGAGCGAAAGAAAGAATCAGCGAATGAAAGAATCAGCGAATGAGCGAATGAAAGAATCAGCGAATGAAAGAATCAGCGAATGAAAGAATGGAGAATCAAGTATCCAGCAACGACACCTAGGCTAACAACTACTCGACTAACGACTTAGGACTTACGCAAATTTCCGTTTGTAGTGACGGCTTTAGCCGTTCTTAGCTCCTAAGAGACGCCTGAAGGCGTCACTACAAATTCTCCACCGCTTGATTCGAACCAGGCTTGCGTAAGTCCTGGACTATTTGACTAACGACTACAGGACTAAAATGGCTTTTCTTGAATTAACCGACATTCACAAAACCTACGAGGACGCGCCACTGCTGGGCGGCGTGACGTTTGGCGTGGAGCGCGGAGAGATTGCCTGTCTGCTCGGCGCGTCAGGCAGTGGCAAGACGACGCTGCTGCGCATCATCGCCGGGCTGGAAGCGCCGGAACGGGGAAGGGTCGTCATCGAAGGCGCGGACGTGACCGCCATGCCTGCCCACCGTCGCGGCGTCGTATTGATGTTCCAGGACTATGCCCTGTTCCCCCACCGGACTGTGGCGGAAAACATTGCCTTCGGCCTGCGGATGCAGCGGCAATCCCGTGCCGCCACTGCTGCACGGGTCGCCGAGATGCTGGCTCTGACCGGCCTGGAGGACTTCGCCGACCGCGACGTGAACGTGCTCTCCGGCGGCGAGCGTCAACGGGTGGCCCTGGCGCGCAGTCTGGCTCCGCAACCGCGCCTGCTGCTGCTCGACGAGCCGCTCGGCGCCCTGGACCGCAATCTGCGCGAGCGGCTACTCGAAGAACTTCCTGTAATTCTGCGGCACGTCGGCGTCACCACCGTGACCGTGACGCACGATCAAGAAGAGGCGTTCGCTCTCTCCGACCGCGTCATCTTGCTCAACGCCGGCCGCGTCGTACAAACCGGTCGCCCGGAGGCCATCTACGACCGTCCCCACAACGCCTGGGCAGCGCGATTTCTGGGACTGGAAAACCTGTTTCCGGCGCGGAGGACGGATGATCCATCCGCCCTACAAGTGGTAGTTCCTTTTGGGATATTGAATATGGCCGATGGTGTGGATGTACTGTCGGCGGGCGCGGAAGGTCAACTGCTCATCCACCCGTGGGGCATCCATCTTGAGGCGGGGACGACGAACTCCTTCACCGCGCGGGTAACGCAGCGTGCCTTCCACGGTGGTTGCTTCCGGCTGACGTTGGCCGTGGACGGCGGGACGCTGCATATAGACGTTGATCCGGGCAAAACGCCGCCCGCTCCCGGTGAGATCGTACCAGGCTGGATCGAACCGGCGGCGTTGCGGTGGATAAAAGCGTAGTTATGATGGAGTGACGACTTCAGCCGTTCCATACAAAAAGCGTCTGCAACCGCCCTTACACTTGTAAGGCTTCCGGCGTCAGCACCGGCAGAATATCATGGAATCGTTCTAACTGTTGTCGGTCGCGGGTGATGAGCGTCGCGCCAAAGCGACGTGCGACCACCGTGTAAACCGCATTCGCGCCCCGCAAGCGCGTTGCGGCCCCCCATTGTGCGGCTTCCATCGCCAGATCGTCATCCCAGGGCTACCCAAACCTGCCCCGGCAAATCATGCACGGCTTGCATCAAGTCCAGTGCCAGAACTGGGTCATTCAGGGCCCGCGCGGCGGCAGTGGCAAGCTCCACCAGTAGCAGCGTCGGGGAGACCAAAGTCTGTATGGAGTACACACCGGCCTCCGGACGGGATTAGGGTAGCTGTAGGAAGCAAATCCAATCGTAGGCTGCCGTCAGAGGACGGGTATCCGAACTGTCGCCGCCCGTCGCGTCGAAGGGGGACTGCGCGACGGCGTGGATGAGCGCCAGCGTTATGATTTCTCCGGCGGGGATCATGTCCGCCGGCAACGTCACCTCGTATTCGCTCCACCCCTGCGCCAGGGATAGGCGCCCGATCTCACGTTCGCCCACGTCCAGCGTGACCGTCTGTCCGGCGGGATAGGCCAGGGCGCGGAACTGCAATCGATAAGCCGTCGCCGGGGCCGGCGTCAGTCGCACAGTCGACGTGAGCGTCTCGCCGGCCCAACGCCCGCTCGCGCCGCCGATGTCTTCCGGGCGGAACCACCCCTGCGCGAGATAACGCCCGTCCGCCTCACCGCCGATGTCGAGGCAACCGTCGGGCGGCAGTGCGAGCGCCTCCGGCGGCACAAGGTTGGCGGGGGTCAGCACCTGTACGCGCACCTGGTCGTGCTGTGTGTGGACGCGCCGGCTGCGGACGAAGGTGCGATCTTCCAACGGGACGTAACGCCCGTCACTGCTCAACACCGCCAGGGCATCGGCGGGAAACTGGTCACGGTCGAAGATCACCACGTAGCGGATGCCGCCGGCCAGGGTTCGCGCGACGGTCTCTGCGTCGAAGCGGTAGAGGTAGGCCAGGCGGTAATCCGGCAATTCCACCTGCACGGCGCGGAACGAGCCGGCGGCAGCGACGAGGGTTTTCTCCGCCGGATAGTGCGCCGCAACGTAAGCCGTCGCCTGGGCGGGCGGCGCGGGGATCGTCGCCAGTTGCGCAGCAAGGGGGACGCCCTGTGCCAGCAACGCGGCGGTGAGAATGGCGGTGATGCCCATCCGTAGCGGCGATTTCCACATCGCGCTCCGTCGCTTTGTACCAGATACAGCGGAATGATCCTTCATCAGATCCGTTGACCGCGCCCATCCGTGCGCGATCAGCAGTGCCAACGGCGGCAGGATGGGCAGCATCAGTCGGGGACGGTCCAGGTTCTCGAAGAGGAACACCTGTCCCGCCGCGACGACGGTCCACATAGCCAGAAACTGCACGTCGCGCCGTCGCCATTCCGCCCGCGCCAGGGCCACCACGCATGCGACTGCTGTTACTCCAACGGTGGCCTTCTCGCGCCAGCCCCAGGGTGCGAACGTTCCCACGCCAAGCGTGGAGGTAAGCCACGTATCCGCGAACGCCAGCGCCCGTGCGCGCAGCGCCGCCGCCGGCGGCAGGCCCATACCCCACAACGCATCGGCGCGTCCCACGTGCGCCGCATGCGCTTGAATCTGGGCGACGTAAGCCGGCAAACCGCCTACGACGTCAGCGGTGGGGATCAGCCACAACGCAACGCCCACTAACCCGCAGCCGCACGCCAGCACCAGGTCACGCGGGGAACGTTTGAGCGCGAGGTGCTTCGCCACGACAAATCCCCCCAGGAGCACCGACGGCAGTGCGTTTTGAGGCCGCACGCCGAGCATCAACCCCAGCACCAAAGCCGCCCAGCGTAGCCGCGATTTTCCCGGCGCGCCGCTGTTGTCGCCCGCGGGGATGCTACGCCACAGCAGCCACACTGAAAGTAGTGTCCACAGCAGGCCGGGAGTGTCGCTCAACGCCTTCTCCGCCGTCAGCCACCCCATCGGCGTCAAGCCGACGAGCAGTGCTGCCCACAGCCTGGTCGGCGGGCGGTCGCGGTCCACCGTCTGCCCTAGCGCACACACCAGCGCCACCACCCCCGCACCACACAGTGCGGACAACAGCGTCAATGCCGTCGTCGCATTGCCGGTGATGCGGTACAGCAGTCGCCCCAGAAACACGTAGACCGGAAACCCCGGCGGCTGGGGCTGTTGGAGTTCCAGGTTGAAGTTGTCGAGAGCCAGCGCGAAGCTGTAACTGTCGAAGTCATCCAGCGAGATACTGCGGAAGGCGACATACAGCAGCGCGAAGCTGACGAATAGGACCGGCGACAGCCAGCGCCGGCAGGGGTGAAAGGGAGTTTTACATGGGTTCACCGACTTAGCTTGCCGGAGTTTCCTTCACCCCGGCAACGTCTTTCGCCAGGCTCTGGCGGATTTGCTGCCGCATGGCTTCGACTTCCGGTGAACGTTCAGTTTTCTCCGCGGCAACCCCCACGCCCATGCGCTCCGACAACAGCATTGTCAACAGCCCTTCCATCAGGTTGCTGCTCACGCCGCCCTCGGCGCCTCCGCCGCCGACCACGACCCGCGGCACCACATCCACGCGCGCCTGCTGGACCGCTTCGGCGAAACGGTTGAGCACCTGCTGCGTGACCTGGTACTGCGGGCCGCCATACGCCTGTACTTGCTCTTCGGTGGCAATAGCCTGCGCAATACCGATGCGCGCAATCTTCTCGGATTCGGCCTCGGCCAGCGCGCGAATTTGCGCCGCTTGCTGCAACGCCCGTTGGTATTCGGCTTTACCCTGGTTCGACTGCACTGTGATGCTCAACTCCGACTCGGTGATCTTCGTCTGTTGTTCGGCGCGGGATTGGGCCTCGCGCAGTTCGCGCTCTTTGACCGCCGCCTGCTCTTGCCGGGCATAGGTCTCAATCTGCTCCACGGCGATTTGGCGGGCGCGCAACTGCGTCAGAATCGTCTCGATTTGCTTGTCGCCGGCGGCCGGCTCCGGCGTACCGATGAGCACTTCTTCCAGTTCCAGATTGTAATGGGTGAAGCGCTCTTTCATCTCATGGCTGGCGAGTTGTTGGATCGCGCTGCGTTCCTGAATCAGTTGAATGAGCGTGCGCATTTGCCCGATGTTCTTGAAGTAGGCCGAGACCATCGGGTCCAGTGTCTGTTCGACCAGCCGCTTGACGTCGCCAAAGCGTTGGATGACCAGCGGCGCTTTCTGGTAGTCGATGTGGATCACCACCGACAGCGGCAGCGACGGCTCGAAGGCATCTTTGGTGATAAGCGACACTTCTTTCAGGTTCTCGTCGAGGCGGTGCATCCCTACCTCGGCGCGAATCCACTTGAGGATGATGTTCGTCGTTGGTACGATGAAGACTTTACCGGCATACGTATTGAAGGCGTACTTGCCGGGCAGCAGCGGCTCGCTCCACACGCCGCGTTGTCCCTTGCGCACCAACTCGCCATGACGGTACTCGGTGCCAGAAAGATCCTCGCCGGTTTCGCCGGTATAGGACACCACCACGCCCACCGTACCTACTTCAATGACCGTCTTGGGAATCGTTTCCACCGTGGCGAACAGACGGTTCAGGTAGTATGTCCCTTCAACCAAGACCTGCAACTGGCGACCGCGCATCCCGCCGGCATGCAGGAAAATATCGGGTCCCTGGAACTTGTTGTGGTACGTCGTCGGGTCTGCCGGATCATCGCCGACAATAGGGGCAATGATCTCGCCTTGCGGTAGCGACGGTCCGTCGTGGACGGTCACGATGCCGACCAGGTCGTCGGAGTCCTTGATCACCACCGGGCGGAAGCCGCCGCGCTCGGTGATCACTTCGGCCATGCGCTGGATGACGGACTCTTCCGCGTGGCTCATCGGCAAGTAATACACCCGCTCTTCGGTGATGACCACGAATTGCGCCAGGTTGATGGCATACGTCCCTTCGCGCAGGATCTGGCGTTGCGGACCGCGCTGTCCTCCTTGCGTCAAGAATCCCGCCACATCCTGGAAATCCCTGGCCGTGACGTTGGAAGCCAGCGTCTGCATGGGGCTGAGCTGCTGCCCGTCGCGCGCAAAAATGTAGCCGATTTTCCCCTGCGTGATCGTGACCAGGGGGACGATATGTACCCGATACTGAATCGGGATCAGGTAATGCAACCCACCGCGCAGTACATTGGGCTGGAAACCGGCCTCGTCGTTGAGCGCGATGAAACCTTTCTTCACTGATCCCTTGCTGCTCCAATGCTTCTCGACGATGCCGATGCGACTGTTAGGAATGTAGCGCGTGCCCAGAACAATCAATCCTAACAGCAAGATGCCCACAAGCCACAAGATTATTTTAAGTATCATGATATCCTCCTCAAGGCAAAAACACTATGCAGTGGGCGCTGGACTCGTTACTATAACGTAGCGCCCCATGCGAAATTCAACAAGCGTGAACGGCCCCCGGCATCTGCGGCTTAAAACGCCTGGAGCAATTCCAGGAACGCGCGATCCAGTTGGTGACCATGCCAGTCTTCGTAGACCACATCCGCCCGCGCGGAGTCCAGAATGCCGAAGGCGCCGCGGAAGTTCCACAGCGCGTAGCCGATGTTGGACGCCGTAAGAATGTCCAACACATCACGGAACCAGGCCAGAACGACGGCGTGCGGCGTCTGGTTGAAGGCACCGCCTTCGCCACAATGGACGCCGATCCCTTGCGCCGCCAGGTCGATCCATGGCCGGTACGCCTGCTCCAACTCGGCACGGCCCCACGTCGCGCCATAGTGATACGCGCCGGGCCACTGCGGCGTGGGCCACTCCATGCCGTCGACCCAGGAGGCTTTATAGTGGCTGATGCCCATCGGTTCGTAGGCGCGGCAGCTTTGGGCGATGCCGGTATCGGCCAATTCCGGCGCGGGGATGCGTCCATAGCCCATGCCGTCGGCGATGATGAGCCGGTCGGGATCGACGGTGCGGATGGCGGCGACCGCGGCGCGGACAACGCGCTCGTGATCGGCGCGCGTCATCGGGTAGTGCGGCGGGCGGCCTTCGCCCGGGTTCGGCGGCTCGTTGACCAGGTCGAAGCTCAGGTCCGCCGCGGCGATGCCGCGGTAGCGTTGGGCGAAGGTCTGCCAGTGAAAGCAGAAAGCATCCAGGGCATCCTGATCTTTCCACAAATTGAACGGCTCGTCGCGCTCACGGTTGACCGAGTAACCCGGGGCGCGGTGGAAGTTCAAGTCAATGTGAATCCCATACTGCTGTCCCAACTGCACGACGCGATCCACCTTCTCCAACATCGGTTCATGAAGTTTGTACGGATCGTCGTCCTCGATCCACAGGGTATAGCACGCCGGAATGCGGGCGAAGTTGAAACCCCAGTCGCGCATCCAGCGGAAATCGTCCTCATGGAAATCACCATGGCTCTTGACGGTGAACATCTCCAACAGGTTAAAGCCTCGCCAACGGGGTAAAACGGTTTGCCGTGTCATTGTTTCCTCCGTGTATAAAATGTTCGCTCTATGCCGCGAGTTGCCAACTCACGCTACATTCTCATCCAAACCGTGATGGGGGGAAAATAGCGTCACCGGCACATTCTAGTCCATTACGTAAAAATGTGAAGTTATGGAGGGTATAGTGCAAATGATGGGGAGACGCTCGGGCCGGTCTCCGGCCGTGCCCGCCTATGTCCGGCGGTGGCCCGGTCGGAGACCGGCCACCGCTCTTCAGGCACAATGATCAGATGAACGTCTTCCTTTTTCCAATAATCTGCCTTAGACTCAGCCATGGACCGCTGAGTTTATCACCCCAGATTCCTTGTTACCTTTTGCAGCGAATCACGACGTAAGATGGATAAAGGCAGAGAGAAAGAGTTAGTCCGTATGACCACAGAATCTTTCGACGAAGCTGTTTTCATCACTGCGGCGCAAAAGGGCAGCCTGGACGCCTTCAATGCGCTGGTGTTGGCCTATCAAAGCCAGGTCTATAACCTGGCGCGCTATATCCTGCGTGATGATGCGGCAGCCGACGACGCGACGCAGGAAGCCTTCATCTCCGCTTATCGTGCGTTGAGCGACTTCCGCGGCGGTTCGTTCCGCGCCTGGCTCATGCGCATTGTGACCAACGCCTGCTACGACGATCTGCGCCACCGTCGGCGCCGTCCTGCCGTCTCGTGGGACGATTTCGAAGGTTGGGACGAGGATGCCAATCCGCACCTGGTCGATCACGGAGAATCGCCCGAAGAGAGTGTGCAGCGCGGGGAACTCGGCGTCCTGCTGGATCGCGCCATGGCTACTCTGCCCCAGGATCAACGGATGGTTTTGATGCTGATAGGTCGGCTCGAATACTCTTACGAAGAAGTCGCCGAGGTCTTGAATATGCGGCTGGGCACGGTCAAGTCGCGGCTTTCGCGCGCCCGTGCCCGTATGCGTGAGGCACTGCTGGCAGAACAGGAATTGCTGCCTGGACGGTATCAAAGGATGACGCTTGAAGCAGCGCAGACCGGACAGGTTGTGGAAAACCTGCAGGTCTCTTGATTATGGGGCTACAGCAAGTGGAATGACGACCGCATTTTCCGACGCCGTTGCGGCATCACCTTGCAATGGCAGTCGTCCGGTGGCATCATAGAGGCCGACGCGCAAGCAGTACTCCCCCGCCGCTATGCCCGGCAGGGGATGGGGATCGGCGACGATTTCCCCGCCGACCCAGGTGTAGGTCGGCTTGGCGCCCAGGGCCGGCCAGCTATCGTGCTGCGCGACGATGGGGGCGACCGCGTCCGGCGGTGTGACGTGGACAAAGACGCTGTAAGGCGCGTCCCCGGTTTCCCCGGCGCGCCAGTACAGCGTGACGGTAAACGGCTCTCCACCGCGCAGTTCCGGTTCCACCGTGTACCCCACCAATGCGGCGATCCCAGGCCCGAAATTCCCCGACGCACTCAAGAGGCCGGTGGGTAGTGCAAACTCACGTTCAGCCACAATGCGCATGACAGGACCGCGCCATGTCGTCGGGGATGCGCCCGACGCGGCCACAAGTTGCACGTCCAGCGGCGCCTGCGTGTCCAATGCGCGGCAGTCGATAGGCAGGCGAAATGGCGTGGCGAAGCGCGTCCCGGCAGGCACGGCCTGATCCACTGATTCCGCCACAACGGGCCATTCCAGGCGGTGCTCTTCGACCCCTATCATGACGTGCAAGTCGTACACACTCGCGTCGGCAGCGACCTCCCAATAAAGCCAGCCTTCGACCTGCTCACATGGAGCTACTTCCTCCCGTCCAATCCAGACGCCCAGCAAGCGCAACGGCCCATTTCCGGGTGATGGCTCGACCGGCGAAGCCCTATCCGGCAGCACCGGCGCGATCGTAGAGAGCGTCAACGTCAGCGGTTGCAGGGCCACTGTGGCGGAGTCGCCGCCGGCGAGGTAAACGGTCAGGGTGGGGGTGTAGACCCCCGGCGGCGTCCACGGATCGGGCGTCAGTGCATAGCGCCCCAGGATGGGGGTAGCGGCGGGCCAACGCGAGGGACGGTAGTCACCGCCGCCCGGTGTGCTGTTGACGCGCCCCCATTCATCGCCGCGCGCGTCCAGCAAGCGCACGACGACCTGGTAGAAGCGATCCTTGTGGATGGCAGCAGCATCCGTCGTCCAAAAGGCCCACACATCCAGCGGCGCCCCGACCGGTTGCGGGTTTTCCGGCAGACGATACCCCCACAATGTCAGACCGGGCAAGGTGGGATGGAGCGGGCGGGCGGTGAGCGGCGGTTCGGCGGGGAAATCGGCCCGGCGTTCGAGCGTAAAATGACGCAGACCTAATCCGCGGAATTGCGGCGTTGGCGTCTCCGGGCCAAGCGTCCCTAACAAGGCCGGGACGATGCCGGTAGGGTCGGTGATGTCATCCAGCCATGTGACGAGCCATACGCCGGAGGCGCCCTGGAGACCGACATTGAGGGCGGGGGCAGTGTTGCCATAATGTAGGACGTGGTTGACATCCAGGAGTTCATCGTCGGGCAACGGCAGCAGTCCTTCAAAACCGGCATAGTAGGCCCAGGCAGGGAAGACCGAGCCGGTTTCGACGATGACGACATCACCGGGCGCACGGTGTTCGGCGACGTAATGGGCCACACTGCGCCAGTCTGCGGTGGCATAGGCCGGGTCGGTGAGCAGGTTCAGGTCGGCGCGGAGCGCTATGCCGCTGAAGATCAAGCTGCACACGCCTAACCCGACATGGGCGAGGCGGCGGGTACGTCGGTTGTGGAGCTGGGCCGCCATCCCCCACCCGATTGCCAAAGCTAAGGCGGGCAGCGGGGCAAACAGGGAGGCGTGGCGACTGCCCCATTTCGGCAGGTTGCGGAAGATCAGGGCCATCACCCCCAGGGGGAGCAATTGCAGGAGAGGATAAAGCCCTGCTTGGGGACGACGGCGGGTCAGAAAGAGCGCCGGGAACGTCGTCAGCAAGATGACGCCGCCGGCCGTGAGTTTCCAGGCCGCCGGCAGATCATCAGAGACGGTCATGCCGACGATGGAAATGCGCAAGAATTCGGCGCTGGGGAGATGTCCGGCCCAGTAGGTGGCATTGACGCCGAGTGAGCGCAGGGCGCCGATGCCCCAGGGCAGGAATATCACGCCGGCCACGAGCGTGGGCGGCAGCATAGCGCGGAGCCACTCGCCGGCGGCGGAGCGGGGCCGACGTAGCAGCACGATGAGCGCGAAGAGTCCCTGACCGATGAGCCAGAAGGCGGAGAGCGTCAGCGTGGTAAGCGCGCCGAGCAATGCACCGCCCCACACCCAGGCCCAGCGGCGCCGAACGGTGGATGTGCCGGCATACAATGTCTCTATCAAGGCCATACCGGCGAGCAAGGACCAGGCGATGAATGCGCCGTACATGCGCGTCTCCCGCGAGGCCCAGATCATGGCCGTGGTGATAGCGCCGAGCAGGAGCGCCCAGGTCGCGGCCACTGGCCGGCCGGTCAGTCGGCGGGCGATGCGCGCCAGTGCCGCAACGGCGAGGATGCCATCAAGAGCAGAAGGAAACCGCAGCGCGAATTCGCCGGTTCCGGCGAGGGACTGCCACGCGCGCAGCACGAAGTAGTGCAGTGGAGGCACCAACTCGCCTGTGCTCAGCGCTAACATCTTGCCGAGTGGTAGCCGGGTGGCCCACCACAGATAGGCTTCGTCGTACCACAAACTTGGGCCGCCGAGGTTCCAGACGCGCAGGGCAAAAGCCAGTAGCAGCAGGAAGACCATCATCACCTGGTTGCGATTTCCACGTCGTGCCGTCTGATTCATCCTCCACTTACCTCGTCAACTCGCCGCGCAGGTTCATCTGCATCTGCTGCCTGATGACGGCGACATCCTTTTCCTGGCCGAACAGGTAAAACAATTTCGCCAGCGCCGCTTCCACCGTCATATCAAAGCCGCTGAGTACGCCGACTTTCGCCAGCGCCGAGCCGGTCGTGTAGCTCTCAAGGTCTACGGTTCCCTTCAAGCATTGCGTGCAGTCCACGATCACGACGCCGCGCGCCACGGCGTCCTCCAAAGCCGCCATGAACGCGCGGTTGTCGGTGGGGCCGTTCCCGATCCCGTATGTCTCTAGAATCAATCCTTTCACCGGCGCGCGCAGGCTGTAGGTGATGATGTCCGTCGCTATCCCCGGGAAGAGCCGCAATGTCCCCACCTGCCCTGCCTGCAACGCCTGCACGATCAGGGGGACGCCTGCCGGCGGCGGCAGAATGTGCGCCCAATTGATGTCGATGTGGATGCCGACCGTTCCTAACGGCGGGTAGTTGGGGGAGTCAAACGCCTCGAAGTCCACTGCGTTGACTTTGACGGCGCGACAGCCGCGCAGCAGTTTGTTGCCGAAGTAAAGGCACACTTCGGGGATGGCATAGTTGGCCGCGATTAACATCACGGTGATGAGGTTCTCGCGCGCGTCGTTGCGCACTTCGCACAACGGCAGTTGGGATCCCGTGAGGATCACCGGCTTGCCCAGGCCTTGCAGCATAAACGGCAGCGCCGAGGCGGTGTAGGCCATCGTATCCGTCCCGTGCAGGACGATGAAACCGTCGTAAGCGTCGTAGTGCGCGGCAATGTCCTGTGCGATCTTGAGCCAGTCATCAGGTGTCATGTTGGCGGAATCCAGGAGTGGATCATATTCGTGGATATCGTAAGCGGGCATGGCGGCGTCGCGCAGTTCGGGCATCGCCGCCAGTTGCACCGCCAGGTAGCCGGGGGCGGGGGCGTATCCATCCGCCGTCGGCTGCATGCCGATGGTTCCACCCGTGTAGACAATGTAAACTCGTTTACGCATCAACCACTTTCCCTTTTATTCGTTTCATCCAGCGAGCGTTTTGCGGTACAATAAGTCAATAAGCACAGAGAACTTGACCCAACACAGGAGGTATGCGTATGTCCTCACCGATCACACACGTTGTTAAGCGCAACGGAGCGGTGGTGCCCTTCAACCGTGAGCGGATCACGAACGCTATCTACCGGGCTGCCGTCGCCGTCGGCGGGCGCGACCGCGCGGTCGCCGAAAATCTGGCCGACCAGGTCACCGCCATCCTCGAAGGCTCCTGCGCCGCCGAAAACCGCGTCCCCACCGTCGAAGAAATCCAGGACATTGTGGAGAAGGTGCTCATCGAAAATGGGCATGCGCGGACGGCCAAAGCCTACATTCTCTATCGTCAGGAGCGCGCGATGCGCCGTCGCCGTCGTCAGGGCGGCGAAACTCAGCGCGACTCCGAAAATATCCCCTACCGCAAACTCTGGGAAGTCCTCAACTGGGCCATCGATCACAACGTCCACAACATCTTCCGCCTCAACGAGCGCATCGCCAAAGGTGAGTTCGCCGACATTGTCCGCGAGTCGGATGCGGCTTACGAGCAAGACGTCGAGCAGGCCGCCAGGCTGATCCTGGACCGCCGCGGCGAAGTCCATATCGCCATTATCGCCGGGCCGTCCTCCTCCGGCAAGACCACGACCACCGCCAAACTTGGGGCGTATCTCAAAGAAGCCGGGCTTAATCTGGTCGCGCTCAACGTCGATAATTACTTCTTCGATCTGGATATGCACCCCAAGGACGAATACGGCGATTACGACTTCGAGACGCCGCAGGCGCTCGACCTGGCGCTGATCAACGATCATCTCCAGCGCCTCATTGCCGGGGAAGCGGTGGCGATCCCGTACTACAATTTCAAGACCGGCATGCGCGAAGGCAGCCGCGAGATTATGAAAATCGGCCCGGACGACATCATCTTGATCGATAGTCTGCACGGCCTCTATGCCGGCATGACGCAGTCGATTCCCGACGAGCAGAAGTTCAGGCTCTACATCGAGACCCTGCTGCAAATGAAGGGGCCGGATAACAAGTATATTCGCTTCACCGATCTGCGGCTGATGCGGCGGATGATGCGCGACGCCCGCGAGCGTGCCTACGATCCCCGCCGGACGCTCGAACACTGGCATTACGTCCGTAGCAGTGAACTGCGCCACATCATTCCCTATGCCAACAGCGCCGATTACGTCATCAACGGCGCGACGCCCTACGAACTGCCCATTATGCGCGCGCGCCTGTGCACCTATTTCGCCGGCTGGGTCGAGCAGTACAAGGACGATCCCAACCGGGTGGACGCCTACCTGCGGGCTGAGCGCGTCCACAACCTGCTGCAAACCATCATCCCGGTGGACAACGATGCCGACATCCCTGCCACCTCACACGTCCGCGAGTTTATCGGCGGCAGTGCCTACGAACTCCATTAGCGGGATGGACAGATTCCATCCCGTGAAGGGCGGCTTGCCCACTTCCGGGTTCTGGGGGTGAATTTTCCAGCCGACAGGTTTATCATAACACAGAATGTCTAAACGGTCGAGAACCTGAGGAACGCCTGGTGTAGGAAGAACCCGGCATTGACCATCGGCCTGGACATGCTACAATCCAGGTAATCTGAGTATGCTTATGCAGCCTGAATCCAAGCCAGCATTCATCCAAGACACAGCTTACCAGAATGTGCGAGATCCTGAGGGAACACACATTTTGTGGGCACGTCATGCCATTCAAGAGCTGATAGCCGATGAGTTAACGCGCCCTCAAGTAGAACGAGCGTTACAATCGTGTGAAGTCATTGAAGATTATCTTGCACTGCATCGTCCGTTGCCAGACGGTTTAGTCCTCGCGTGGATATCAACCAGAGAGCCATCCATGCTGTGATCGTCATGGATGAAAAGCATGAGCGAATTTTTATCGTCACGGTATATGGACCTGATGCAAAGGAGGGGAAAAATGACTGGCGAACTCGAAAATAATGAGAGACGCTGTCCAGTATGTGGAGGACGGCTTGTACCCAATCAGAAAGCGACGATTCCTTGCGTTCTGGAGAATACATCGCGGTTATCAAGGATGTACCGGCAGAGTTGTGCGCCAGTTGTCATGAATCCTATACAACCGGAAAGGTAACCGACAACATCGTGGAACTGCTGCGACAATTACATTGGCTACAAACCGAAGTATCCGTCATTACTTACACGCCTGTGTTGATCGGAGTATAACCGGATTTTGTTCTCCATAAGAGCATAAGCAAGTTATGTTGTATGATGAAGGAGGTCACCATGCCGAAGGGGAAGAAAAATCACGCTATGGACTATCCCAAAGCCGAAGCCGCCCCGGGAGAAGTCAAAGAAGCCGAACCGCACAAAAAAGATGACGGTAAACTGCCGCGCAAAAAACTCAACCGCAGGGTTTATGAAAAGGAACTGCGCCAGCTTCAGGTGGAGTTGGTCAAGCTGCAATACTGGATCAAGGAGAAGGGATTGAAGGTCGTCGTCGTTTTCGAGGGGCGGGATGCCGCCGGGAAAGGCGGCATGATCAAGCGTATAACCGAACGTCTGAATCCCCGCATCTGCCGGGTGGAGGCGCTCGGTACCCCCTCGGACCGCGAGAAAACGCAGTGGTACTTCCAACGCTATGTGGATCGCCTGCCTGCCGCCGGCGAGATGGTGCTCTTCGACCGTAGCTGGTACAACCGCGCGGGTGTCGAACACGTCATGGGCTTTTGCACCGAGGACGAGTACCGCGAGTTCCTGCGCTCGTGCCCCGAATTCGAGCGCATGCTGATCCGTTCCGGCATCATTCTCATCAAATACTGGTTCTCCGTGAGCGACGAGGAACAGGAACGGCGTTTTCAGGCGCGTCTCGATGATCCCACCAAACGCTGGAAGCTCAGTCCGATGGATCTGGAATCGCGCAAGCGATGGATCGAATACTCGAAGGCCAAAGACGAAATGTTCGCCCACACGGATACCAAACAGTCGCCCTGGTACGTGGTCAACGCCGATGACAAACGGCGCGCGCATCTCAACTGCATCAGCCATCTGCTCACCATGATCCCCTACCAGGATTTGACCCCTGAGCCTATCGAGCTGCCGCCGCGCCAGAACGACATCGCTTACGTTCGCCCGCCGATGGAATATCAAACATTTGTGCCGGAGAGGTTCTAGGAAAACCCAACGTAAAACGTAACTATTCAGCCACCCTTGCCAGGTTGCAAACGGGACTTGGGGGATGGTGCATAATAGGTTGACACTTCGGCTATAGGCGCTGACCCTCTCATCCCCCAGCCCCCTTCTCCCCCGCCAGCGGGGAAGAAGGGGGCGAAAAAGCGGGGGTGTGGCGGGCAGCGAAGCTGCCCGCCACACCCCCACCCAAAATCCCCCTTCCTGGGGAGAAGGGGGGATAGGCTAATAGAAACACGCCTATCTCGTCATCCAAGAGCGCCTGGCATGCCAAAATCTGCACCCAACCTGACATGGGGAATAAGGTTGCTGCGCCAGGTTTACTAGCCTGAATAGATACCGTAAAACGTAAGTGGCGATACATGAGGCGTGATCTTCTGTTTACGAACAAGGAAAAGAACCCTCCATGAACAAACACCCTTACAATGCCCCCTACACGGGTGAATACCTCAACCGCGTCGCTTTCCCGATGGGCGGGATAGGCGCGGGGATGATCTGCCTGGAAGGCACCGGTGCACTTTCGCACGTTTCGCTGCGCGGCCAGATGGAATTGCTGAATGAGCCGCTGATGTTTGCGGCGCTATCCGTGAAAGATGCGGGCATGGCGCGCGTGCTCGAAGGCCCTGTCCCGATGGGAAAGGTCTATGGGACACCGGGCGCGGGCAATGGCCTGGGTGGGACGAGCTTCGGCCTGCCCCGTTTTGCTGAGGCGACGTTCGAGGCGCGTTTCCCCTTCGGGATGGTGACGCTGCGTGACCCCCAAATCTCGCTCGACGTGACCCTCACCGGTTGGAGTCCCTTTACACCGGGCGACGCCGACAGCTCCAGCTTGCCGGTCGCTGCGCTCGAGTACCGCTTCGCCAACCCGACGGACGCGCCGGTGGAGGCGGTCTTCTCGTTTCACGCGCGCAACTTTATGGCTCCCCACGCCAACAGTGGCGCCGTTCTCGCCACGCCGGGCGGCTTCGTCCTGGCGTCTTCCGAGGGACACGCTGCATTCAGTGCCACGGTGGATGACCCCGCCGTCATCGTCAACTGCGCCTGGTTCCGGGGTGGCTGGTTCGACGCGCTCACCGTCGTCTGGAAGACGATTGCCGAGGGCGCTTTGCCCCAGGCAGGGACGGTGACCGCCGGCGCGCCCAGTCCCGGCGGCAGTCTCTATGTGCCGTTGCGCCTGGCGCCGGGCGAGGAACACATTATTCGCCTGCGACTGGCATGGCACGCTCCGGAAACCGATCTGCGGGTGGGTAAGGACCCGCTGGGTGAGGAGGGGAAAGGGTGTGACTGTCAACCGGGCAAGCACGTTCCCTGGTACGCGAGCCTCTTCCCCGACATTGACGCGGTCAACGCCTACTGGCGCGCGCATTATGACGAGCTGCGTGCGCGCACGGCGGCCTTCACCGACTGTTTCTACGATACCACGCTCCCGCCGGAGGTCATCGAGGCGGTCGCCGCTAACCTCACCATTCTCAAGTCGCCCACGGTGCAGCGTCAGACTGACGGGCGACTGTGGTGTTGGGAGGGCTGCTGCGACCAGGGTGGCTGTTGCCACGGCTCGTGTACCCACGTCTGGAACTACGCGCAGGCGATCCCTCACCTCTTCCCGGAGATGGAGCGTTCCTTGCGCTATACCGAGTTCTTTGTCGACCAGGACGAGCGTGGACACCAAAACTTTCGTGCCAACCTGCCCATTCGCCCGCCCGACCACGATTTCCATGCCGCCGCCGACGGCCAGCTCGGCGGCGTGATGAAGGTCTACCGCGAGTGGCACATCAGCGGCGACGAGCTGTGGCTGCGTAAATTTTGGCCGCGCGTCAAGCAGAGCCTCGACTACTGCATCGCCACGTGGGATCCCGCTCACACCGGCACGCTGGTGGAGCCACACCACAACACTTACGACATCGAATTTTGGGGGGCGGATGGGATGTGTACCTCGTTCTACCTCGGCGCGCTCAAGGCGGCGACGCTCATGGCCGAGGCGGTGGGGGAGGAAGTCCCCCTCTATGCGGAACTCCTGGACAAGGGGTGCGCCGTGATGCAGTCTGAACTGTGGAACGGCGAGTACTTCATCCAGAAAATCCGATGGACAGGTCTGCGGGCGGGCGACCCTATGCAACAAGGGCCGAGTTGGAACGTCGATTATTCGCCGGAAGCGCAGGAGCTGCTGCGCGCTGAAGGTCCCAAGTACCAGTACGGCAACGGTTGTCTGGCGGACGGCGTGCTCGGCGCGTGGATTGCGGCGGTCTGCGGAGTGGATGAATTTCTCGACCGCGAACAGGTGCGCGGTCATCTGCGGGCGGTCTATCGTCACAACTTACGCCACGATTTGTCCGTGCACGCCAATCCCCAGCGTCCGGCGTTTGCCTTGGGCAAGGACGGCGGGCTGCTGCTCTGTACCTGGCCCCACGGCGACGCGCTCACCCTGCCCTTCGTCTACAGCAACGAGGTGTGGACCGGCATTGAGTACCAGGTTGCCGCGCATCTGATGCTACTGGGCGAAGTTGAGGCCGGGCTGGACATTGTGCGCACTACGCGCGACCGCTACGACGGGCGCGTGCGCAATCCCTTCGACGAGTACGAATGCGGTCACTGGTACGCCCGTGCAATGTCGTCCTACGGCCTGTTGCAGGGTTTGACCGGCGTGCGCTACGACGCGGTGGAGAAAGCGCTTACCATCCGTCCGCATATTCCCGGCGACTTCCGTGTCTTCCTAAGTACGGCCACCGGCTACGGCACGGTCGGCGTGAAGAATGGCGCACCGTTCGTGGAGGTGAAATCGGGCGTGATTCCGTTGGAGAAGATCGTTTATACGCCTGCCAGGTAAGGAAATACGTATGGGACGACTCGGGCGGATTTTTGTTTGATGGAATGATTTCAGGTTTTCTCATCTATGTGATTGTTTTTGGTATTCCCGCGAGTTTGTTACCCAAATCTGTATTCGTATCTATTCAGGCTAGTAAACCTGACGAAGCCACTTATTCCCTATGCCAGGTT
>DAOOGN010000018.1:0-48938 GCA_035415725.1 Anaerolineae bacterium
TCGAGTGGGTATTTCTAATTGTCGCCGATGTCTAATTCTAATTGTCATTGAACAGAGTGGATCAATAGTCTTAATGCCCGTTTGGGCAGTGCTTCTTTTCTGACATAACAAACCTGTCATTACATCGATCCTCTATAATGCTGAGTCTTAATGCCCGTTTGGGCAGTGCTTCTTTTCTGACTTTCACCGCTACCGTTGGATAGTTGCCACTCTGTCAACGTCTTAATGCCCGTTTGGGCAGTGCTTCTTTTCTGACCATACTGAGCCTCTGCCTGGCCTGCACCGATAGCGGTGGGTCTTAATGCCCGTTTGGGCAGTGCTTCTTTTCTGACCAGCGGTTGCAGGTTTTGCGGATCAAGGCGTATAAGCTGCTGGAGTCTTAATGCCCGTTTGGGCAGTGCTTCTTTTCTGACATCATGTTCCATCACTTCCCACATCAATTTACTAAGCAGCAGTCTTAATGCCCGTTTGGGCAGTGCTTCTTTTCTGACCAATCTATACAAGGCCGACCTGACAGAGGCCGTCCTGACAGGACGTCTTAATGCCCGTTTGGGCAGTGCTTCTTTTCTGACCTGTTCGAGTGGTCAAGCCTCGAAGCAGAAGTTCAATTCGGTCTTAATGCCCGTTTGGGCAGTGCTTCTTTTCTGACCCGACCTTCACAAGGCCAATCTGGCCGGGGACAACCTGTCTTAATGCCCGTTTGGGCAGTGCTTCTTTTCTGACATCTTAAACCAGGCCACTTTGACTTCCTGGCCGTCAGTCTTAATGCCCGTTTGGGCAGTGCTTCTTTTCTGACGAGAGTAGCTACACCAACCAAGACTTTGACACGATGGATGTCTTAATGCCCGTTTGGGCAGTGCTTCTTTTCTGACGCTTTTGGTTGGTCAATCCACAACCTATCCCTGTGTATACGCAGTGAGTCTTAATGCCCGTTTGGGCAGTGCTTCTTTTCTGACGCATAGGGCATATTGCCGGCCCGCCCGGTGACGCGCGTTGCGTCTTAATGCCCGTTTGGGCAGTGCTTCTTTTCTGACACATAACGTAATAGTGAGACTCGTTTGCGATACATTAGAGTCTTAATGCCCGTTTGGGCAGTGCTTCTTTTCTGACTTCTTATAAGCTAGTAGAGTCCAGTCTATGCAAGCTAGTGTCTTAATGCCCGTTTGGGCAGTGCTTCTTTTCTGACGCCAATTACAATCGGGACGATGGTTGCATTGCCGGACTACGTCTTAATGCCCGTTTGGGCAGTGCTTCTTTTCTGACAGATACAAAAACCAGTATTGATGGCATCGACATAATCCAGTCTTAATGCCCGTTTGGGCAGTGCTTCTTTTCTGACAGACTTTCCTTCAAACACGCACAATACACTCGTCGTTTGGTTGTCTTAATGCCCGTTTGGGCAGTGCTTCTTTTCTGACCATTTGAATGACTTTCCACGCTGAACTAACAACCATCACGTCTTAATGCCCGTTTGGGCAGTGCTTCTTTTCTGACTTCTCGGAGTCATCGGCCATTGGATCACGTCGCAGACGGTCTTAATGCCCGTTTGGGCAGTGCTTCTTTTCTGACGAATGTTGCCGTACTCCGCAAACACTACACGGCATAGCCGAGTCTTAATGCCCGTTTGGGCAGTGCTTCTTTTCTGACCCTGCGCATAAAGCGCCGCGCCGATAATTTGGTGTATTGGTGCGCGTCTTAATGCCCGTTTGGGCAGTGCTTCTTTTCTGACCCTCGGTAATCGGGCCGCTAACATACACCACATCGTAAGTCTTAATGCCCGTTTGGGCAGTGCTTCTTTTCTGACGGACTGGACCCTACTAGCTTATAAGAAATGTCTGGGTGTCTTAATGCCCGTTTGGGCAGTGCTTCTTTTCTGACCTTATAACCTAAGTTAACATATAATAGAATCATAGGGTGTCTTAATGCCCGTTTGGGCAGTGCTTCTTTTCTGACGAGAGAATATACGAGGTGACAAATGCCAAGGAAAAAGAAGAGTCTTAATGCCCGTTTGGGCAGTGCTTCTTTTCTGACATCACCCGGTCAAGCTGCGCCGCGCCATCGTCGTCCATAAGTCTTAATGCCCGTTTGGGCAGTGCTTCTTTTCTGACTGGTGGAGCCGGCAGCGGGGCAGTGGGGACTATTCCGTTGTTGTCTTAATGCCCGTTTGGGCAGTGCTTCTTTTCTGACCGTTGACCGCGATTTATTCACTCGCCACGATGCTTATGTCTTAATGCCCGTTTGGGCAGTGCTTCTTTTCTGACTTGTTAGTGGTCAGAGTTGCTCGTCGTGCTGGCAGGTTGGGGTCTTAATGCCCGTTTGGGCAGTGCTTCTTTTCTGACCACGGGGCAAACCTTACCATGGTTGACCTGTACAAGGCGTCTTAATGCCCGTTTGGGCAGTGCTTCTTTTCTGACAACGTAACCTGGTTTGCTCCGAAGACTACCCGCAAGCGGTCTTAATGCCCGTTTGGGCAGTGCTTCTTTTCTGACCTCGCCTGATTCAGCACAATTATATGCTGCCTTGCTCAGTATGTCTTAATGCCCGTTTGGGCAGTGCTTCTTTTCTGACCTCGCAAAACTCACACCGATGATCGGGTCTCACGATCTGTCTTAATGCCCGTTTGGGCAGTGCTTCTTTTCTGACTACAAACGAATTGCCCCGACCTTCGCCGCCCTGTTGACCGGTCTTAATGCCCGTTTGGGCAGTGCTTCTTTTCTGACCGCTCATTGATGTGATTATTTGATTTCTGCGCAGAAGTAAGTGCGTCTTAATGCCCGTTTGGGCAGTGCTTCTTTTCTGACGCAAAGCTGTTCATCCAACCAAAGCGGGACTGGAAGCGTCTTAATGCCCGTTTGGGCAGTGCTTCTTTTCTGACGAGTTTGACACTCACGACCGCAAGGGTCGTAAGGTAACGAGGTCTTAATGCCCGTTTGGGCAGTGCTTCTTTTCTGACCTGTGTAATACCCTGATATTGATTGCGAGCATCAGAAGTCTTAATGCCCGTTTGGGCAGTGCTTCTTTTCTGACGACACACCGGACAGACCGCCGTGCGCGGCTCTAGCTTTGGTCTTAATGCCCGTTTGGGCAGTGCTTCTTTTCTGACCTGACCTACGGTTATCCAGGCAAATCGCTTAGGACGATGCAGTCTTAATGCCCGTTTGGGCAGTGCTTCTTTTCTGACCTCTATTTTCATTGTTTGGGCCGCTTATTCCTCTGCTATGTCTTAATGCCCGTTTGGGCAGTGCTTCTTTTCTGACAGATGGCAGTTGCTTCACTGGCTACTGTCACAGCAATGCTAGTCTTAATGCCCGTTTGGGCAGTGCTTCTTTTCTGACCCACGAACCACGCCCCCGCAGCGCCGCCGATAACGACGATCGTCTTAATGCCCGTTTGGGCAGTGCTTCTTTTCTGACAGTAAAACAGGGTTGCCCACCATCACAGAAAGGGGCGGGTCTTAATGCCCGTTTGGGCAGTGCTTCTTTTCTGACGGGCGTTTTCGGGTAGTGTGGAATTAACGGACGGACGGCCGGTCTTAATGCCCGTTTGGGCAGTGCTTCTTTTCTGACCTACAACGGCGCTCACTGCCTCCGCAGCGTTGGTGGATTGGTCTTAATGCCCGTTTGGGCAGTGCTTCTTTTCTGACAAGATTTACGCAGCGGTGGGTGGCAACATCGAGAAAGTCTTAATGCCCGTTTGGGCAGTGCTTCTTTTCTGACTACGCCTCTGTTACGTTTACGCACAACAGCTAGGCAACTAGCGTCTTAATGCCCGTTTGGGCAGTGCTTCTTTTCTGACGTCAGCGTGTTCGGGCCGCCTGCGTCGAACCAACTGCAGTCTTAATGCCCGTTTGGGCAGTGCTTCTTTTCTGACGCTAACCTGGCCGGGGCTAACCTGGAAGGGGCTAACCTGGAAGGGTCTTAATGCCCGTTTGGGCAGTGCTTCTTTTCTGACTAATATAATATGAGTGAAAGTAGAGAACAAGGAGTGATAGGTTCATGTCTTAATGCCCGTTTGGGCAGTGCTTCTTTTCTGACGTTGACCATCAAACCCGACGTCTGTTACACCGACACTACGTCTTAATGCCCGTTTGGGCAGTGCTTCTTTTCTGACGTTTTGGGCGTCGTGGCGCGTCGTAGTACGTAAGCGCCACAGTCTTAATGCCCGTTTGGGCAGTGCTTCTTTTCTGACTTTCAATGGCGATTGGGGCGATATGAACAGCCATAGCGCCTGTCTTAATGCCCGTTTGGGCAGTGCTTCTTTTCTGACGCCTCTGATTGGCTTACCATCTAGTCCTGCTACAAGATTAAAAAGTCTTAATGCCCGTTTGGGCAGTGCTTCTTTTCTGACGGAACAGCGGCGCGATCTACACTGTGCGCCAGTGGCCAGCCAACGTCTTAATGCCCGTTTGGGCAGTGCTTCTTTTCTGACGGAGCCGTGTGCGGTCGGCAGCCTCGTTCTCGACCCAGGTACTGCGTCTTAATGCCCGTTTGGGCAGTGCTTCTTTTCTGACCCGCGCAGATGGTCATTCTGCGCGAGTGCAGTACCATCAGTGTCTTAATGCCCGTTTGGGCAGTGCTTCTTTTCTGACGAGTTGAAGCGGCGCGGCATCACTGCGGGTGTGCATTATGTCTTAATGCCCGTTTGGGCAGTGCTTCTTTTCTGACTGGGGATTGATACGCAGGCTTCTTCTTATGCTCCTTCTGAAGTCTTAATGCCCGTTTGGGCAGTGCTTCTTTTCTGACGTCGAGCGCCGGTTGTGAGACCGGACGCAGGAGCAACTTTAAGTCTTAATGCCCGTTTGGGCAGTGCTTCTTTTCTGACGAAGGGGATGAGCTCATTCAACGAACGTTCAATAGTTGGTCTTAATGCCCGTTTGGGCAGTGCTTCTTTTCTGACCAGTGTGCGCCAGGTCGTTGTACCATCCACGCGGGCGGTATAGGTCTTAATGCCCGTTTGGGCAGTGCTTCTTTTCTGACCCGGCACGATTATGACGACTGACGCAACAGACTCCATCGCCATCGGTCTTAATGCCCGTTTGGGCAGTGCTTCTTTTCTGACCGGGGTCGACCTGCGCAGGGCGAATCTGACAGGGATCGATCTGTCTTAATGCCCGTTTGGGCAGTGCTTCTTTTCTGACATCATTGCCGCCTACGAACTGGAAGCGGCACTCAGGAATTGAAGTCTTAATGCCCGTTTGGGCAGTGCTTCTTTTCTGACATATTTGGGGACGTGTTTACCAGTGATGCTAACGATAAGTCTTAATGCCCGTTTGGGCAGTGCTTCTTTTCTGACCACCCTGTGGACAGCCGCCGTCGCCAGCAACGAACGCTTCGGTCTTAATGCCCGTTTGGGCAGTGCTTCTTTTCTGACCTAACCTGGCCGGGGCTAACCTGGCCGGGGCAAATCTGTCTTAATGCCCGTTTGGGCAGTGCTTCTTTTCTGACCCTTTATGCAATGCCGCGATCCAGAGGTCATTATCTCAGGCCCGGTCTTAATGCCCGTTTGGGCAGTGCTTCTTTTCTGACTTGGCGAAGAAAACCAAACCCAGCAATGTTAAATGAGATAATGGGTCTTAATGCCCGTTTGGGCAGTGCTTCTTTTCTGACTCGCCGGGGATCGGCTTTTGCTTTCCTTCAGTGGTCGGGACAGCTTGTCTTAATGCCCGTTTGGGCAGTGCTTCTTTTCTGACCAACGGTCCCAACCATTCTCGCTAGCAGCAGCACTACAGGTCTTAATGCCCGTTTGGGCAGTGCTTCTTTTCTGACGTGGTATACGTGCCGCTGGAGCTGGCAAGTCTGAGCAGTCTTAATGCCCGTTTGGGCAGTGCTTCTTTTCTGACTGTATCACGCCTGTGCGCTGAAACTCCAAAATGGGCTGTCGTCTTAATGCCCGTTTGGGCAGTGCTTCTTTTCTGACCGCAAGATGGTGCGATCGGGTGCGGTCAAGGGCGTAAAGGTCTTAATGCCCGTTTGGGCAGTGCTTCTTTTCTGACCGCGCGCCTGGCTGATACTCATCCCGGTATCTTTAGCGTCTTAATGCCCGTTTGGGCAGTGCTTCTTTTCTGACCCGCGCTTCCGCACCCTGGGGAAGTTACGCAAGGGCGGGTCTTAATGCCCGTTTGGGCAGTGCTTCTTTTCTGACCCCCCTCTCCGGGGGGATCAGAATCCTCTTTTGACGTTCGATCGGGCGCACCTCCGGACGCTTCCGCCCCACCGAGACGGTCATAGAACCTTCTGGAGACGGTATGCGCCCCACTCTTCCTCCACCTGCGTATGACTGCCGCTGTCGGGGGAATATCCCCCGCCTTTTTTTGTGTCATACGCTTGCAGAGATTGCATAATGAGAACTGACGCTATGACAATGTTTTTACACCGCCGGGGTCACCGGGTACGCCGAGAAATCACACCCTCTTGGCGCTCTCGGCGTACCCGGCGGTAAAATGGCACCGGTTCGCGTAAGTCCTGATTATATCACTCTTTCAAATGATGTGTAAAGTCACCTCTGATGTCGGTTGCCCCTCGCCCCATACTTCGCGTTTCTCACGACACGCCGCGCACAGCGGATAGATGCGCACACTGCCGCTGATTGCGCCCTCCTCCGCTCCCCCGCTCTCCTTCTCCCCCTGACGCGCCTTCACCCATCGCGCTAATTGCCGGCGCAGGTGGTCGATCTGCTTCTCGTCGGCCCACACCTCGAACACACTGTACTGCACCCGCTCCCCGTACCCTTCCAGCAGATGCATGACCTTCAGCCGACGTTTGTCGTCGGGGATATCGTAACTGATGAGATAAAGTGTACGCATAGCGAATGAGCGAATCAGCGAATCAGCGAATCAGCGAATAAGTGATTTCCTCTCTCCCCCTCCCCCGTCTACCGTCTACTAGCGAAACACCGCCGCCTGATAATCCGGCGTCCCCTCGCGCACACAGCGCGCTATTTCCCGCGCCTGGAGTTCGATGAAACGCCACAGGGGCAGCATATCCCCGCTGCGCGGATGTTGGATCACTTGCCCCATGCGCCCTTCGTAGGCGGCGACGTAACATTTGACGGCATCCCGCTCCATTACCAGCGCCCGTTCGCCCGCCGCCTCGTCCCCCGGACGAAAATCGCCCGGGTGGATCATATCATGGTGGCAGACATGCAGCACCAGTCCTTCGATCAGCGGACGGAACTCCTCCATCAAATCCAGCGCCAGCGAGGGACGATTGTACACGTCCTTGTGTAAAAAGCCGACGTAGGGGTCCAGCCCCACCGTCTGCACCGCGCTCTCCGCAGCCCGCGTCAGCAGTGTATAGCCGAACGAAAGCAACACGTTGATCGGATCGCGCGGCGGACGACGATTACGGTTGTCGAAGTGCCACACGGGATCGAACAGCAGACGGTAGCCGTCAAAATAACGCGCCGTGGCGCTACCTTCCACACCCAAGAGCGCATTGAGCGTCTGCGTGCGTCCGGCCCGCGCCTCGTAATCGTCTAACGCCGCCAGCGTCGCCTCCAACTCCGTATGTCCCGCGCGCTTTTGCCGCTGCAACAACACGCGCTGATTGCGGATCTTGCCTGCGACGATGCGCTGCGCCAGTGCCAGCACAAAAACATCGGCTCCCTGGCGCTGATATTGTGCCCGCCGTAGCGCGATGTGTGGCGTCAACTCCCCCTGGATGCGTCCGTAATACTGCCCGTCCATACTCAAAAAGACCAGATCGATGCCTGCTTGCATCAAGCGCTTAAGCGTGGGCGTCGTCACATTGACATTCCCCAGGATGATGACCCGTTCGACGTGTCCCAGCGGGAACTCCGCTACCACGGCGTCATCTTTACGCACCTCGAGCCGTTGATGGTCGATGCCTAACCTGGCGCCCTGTTCCGTGACATAAACTGCGGCCATCCGTATAACCTCCTTGTAAACAGGCCACTCTTCCCCTCTCTTTATAGCCCCTTGAAGGGGATGTTAAAGTGCCGGAGTATGCGCTAACGTCGCGTGCGTGCCGCCTCGCGGATCGCTTGCAAGTTGATGATCTCGGCGACGACGTAACGCGGCGGGAGCGCGCCCGCCACCGGCTTGAGCCGCACCACGGGCGGAAAATAACCGCAGCGCCCGTGCAGTTCGGCCAGCAGCGCGGCGGCGGCGAAATTGAGCGTCGGCGGCACGAGCAGCAGCGGCGTCGTCTGCCACTGTTCGGACGTCAAGCCGGCGGCGTCGGCCAGCGCCGGCGCGTGCTCCGCAAAAGGCACATCGAGATCGAGCTGCGCGGGGATGTTGCGCACCTCGGTTACGGGCGCGCTGGTCAGCGCCTCGAGCTGCGCGAGGTGATCGGGGGTAAGGGGGTGGGAGTAGTTGAGGAGGATCACCCTTGCCTTTCCTTGCCGTCTTTTTCAATAAGTGGCAAGCCCGTTGTATCACCCGCTGACAGTTCGAGCGCAACGGCCTCGGGCAGGTCTTTCCCACGTTTTTCAGCCCGCCGTTTATTTCCCATAAACCATTCAAATTGTGGGTGATCCGGATCAAAGCGTTTGGTCGGACGCGGGGAGTGAATCGGCAATTTCGGCGGCATTCCAAGCAACGCGTACAGGTCGTCCAATATCTGTGCAAAGCCGTCGACATACAATCTTTGCATCTCTTCGAGGAACTTTTGTTTAAGCTGTGCGCCATCTATGGATTGCCAGCCGGTTTCCGGCTCGATAGATTGTAAACGCACCTCCCAATCAAGGGTTTGCACACTCTCCACCGTCACCTTGACCGAGCCGAAGCCGAGTGGCTTGGCATAGCCCAGACGGTGGAACATCCCCTCTTTCAGTTCCAGTGTGTAGAGCAGCGCGCCCAGTTCCAGCGGAGCCAGGTTTTCAAAATCCAGGGTAAAGGTGAATGTCGCACCCGGCTTGAGCGCGCCCTTGACGGTACGGTTTTGCTCGCTTTTCTCGCCGCGTTGGTACTCGTCGGGATTTACCCTGCCGTGATGCCGGTAGAACTTGCGACCGCGCAGCCGCGCGTCGTCGGTATCATAGTTCATCGCTGCGTCGGGTTGGCCTTCCGAGTTGAGCAGGTAAAACGCCGTCGTGGTCGGCTTGGGGGTGGAGAGGATAGCCAGCGGGGTGTCCGGCAATTCCCCCGCGCTATGAGTCAGTGTGCCGTGCGAAAGTCGCACTCGGCCGGTGTAGGCAGCGGACACATCCCGCTCTATATCCTCCGCGCCTTCTCTCACCCAGCCAAAGACGCGGCAGGCGGGACAGAGGGCATTATAATCTTTACAGCGATGTAAAAAATCGGGCAGGAGTTGACCGACGCTATGCTCATATCCAACACGGGGAACGGAAACTGGCGCAATGAACTTGACACGAGGGGCGCTTGTACTTCCTTCCAACATTGCATACACCAATTCGCCGCCCTTTAATTTTTGTTCCTCGGCCTGGTACACAAATCGGCTGAAACCAGCCTCTTCACCCACTGGTTGTCCTGGCGGCTGGTTTTTCCTTCGCCGTTTTTGCACTGCATCACGATGACGCTCCTGATAGTCCTTGATCAGAGCCTCATAATCTTGCTGTACCTTTTCCGGCAACTCAATCAGTTCTGGACCGGTGTGATTTTCTTGGGCGCGGAAAAAGAAACGTTCGCTGTGTTTGGGTTCTATATTTTGATTCGTCACGCACAGCCAACCGCGTTCAATCCGTTCGTCACTATTTCGAGGTCGAGGCAGAGAAGATGACTCTCTCCGAATTTCGACGACATCCCAGAAACTTATTCTCGGATGAGGGTGTTGAAACCACCGTAACAAGGCATAAGCCTCTTCTCCGTGAGTTATTCCATCAGGATTTCGAAAGGGTTTATCAGTCCGCTCAATGAAAGACTGCCTGTCGGCAAGTTGTTCTTGGCTTACCGGATTCTTTCTGCCGGATGATTCTATTTGCAGGTTTGTGGTTCCTGGCAGTAGTCGCAAATGCCAGGTCTCATCCTCACGTTCTACACGCGCTGGCACAAGCCAGGGGGAGCGGCTTGACTCCAGATGATAACTCAAAGTATCTTCGTCAAATGCCACAAAACACGAGTTTGTCATCGCCTCGAACACCGAGCGGAACATCCCGCGCAGGCTGCTGGCCGGTAAAGCCGGTTGCCCGTCCAATTGGAAGAAACGATAGGTGCGGTGGTCCCCTTCTTTACCCTCCACCGCGTGCGAATCGGAGATAAACAGCGGCGTGATGGCTTCCACTTTGCAGGTGATGCGTCCACTTAGGCCAACATAGCGGTCATGCGGCGGCGGGGGGCAGTTGCCCAGGACGTGGTTTTGCGGACGTGGCTGTTCCAGATAGCGCACAAAGTTGTAAGGATTGAGGAAGCGGTATTTCTGATTACCTGCTTGAACCTTTGTTTGAGTTTGGCGGCTTGTTTGTGGTTTCGCTCCCACTGGCCGCACATTTTGGGCTTCAAGCCCCTTTTTCCCTCGTCCCTCTACAAATGTTACTGTTTCCCCTTCTTGTGGTGTACTGCCTTGAGATCCTTGCCACTGATTGATGTGAACGAACAAATCGTCTTGTCCTTGCCGCTCGATAAACCCATAACCTTTCTGAGTGTTAAACCATTTGATCTTGCCCTCAGTCATTGTCGGCCTCCTTCCATTCGCTCAAGCCGGTGTACCAGACAAATTCCATCTGTCCGGCGCGGTTAAATGTCCTGTAATGGAGTTCCACCCGCTTACCGGTCACCGGGTAATACAGTTTGGCCGCGCCAACGCGGTCATCGCGCCACCCGCCATCTTTGCTCTCACCCCACAATAACGTCGTCTCTTCGCTTTGGTGAAAGGTTGCCTTTGGATGTTTGACCCAATAATCCTGTGTGCCATAGTCTCCCGCCGGGGGCTGCGCGCCCGCCGGGCCGACAAAGCGCCACGCAAACGCCGCGCCATCACGTCGCAGGTCCAGGTCACCGCCGGGGCCAAATAGCCGCCCGCGTTCCAGCAGGGCCACGTTTTGCGGCAGGCTGTCTTTCTCAAAAGCAATCTCGCTGACATATTCCCACACCCGAAACAACATTCCAGACAAATTCCACTGCTGGAGAAATGCTGTCAGGTCGCTTTCGGCGCAGCGCCCACCCCAAATAGCAAGGACGCTTTGTCTTATCTCAGATTGGTTTATATTTTGGACGATATTTGCAAAATCTATCGGCTTCCGGTCGCTCATTGCGCACCTCCTTTCAACACCGGGTAGAGGGTATCTACGCGGCCAAAGTAACTATCTTGGGTCAATGCGAGTTCTTTAGGCCGCGCAAAGTTCTCACTGACCTGTTTGCGAAACTCATCGACCCATTGTTGCGCCAACGCGCGCCAACCGGCAGTGGCTTCGGTCACTTGCGCGGTGGTATAGACACTGCTGGTCTGCGTTGTCAGATGCAGTTGCGCCAGGTCCGGCGCATCGTCGGGGGTGAGATAGCCAAACGTGGCTGCCCAATTCTTCAGCCTGACCCGGCCAAAACCTTTCGCCGCGCCAAAACCCACCGCCAACCAGCCTTCGGCTAGGTCGCGCAAGACCAGCGCCAGCCAGCCCAGTTCCCACGGAGCGGGATTTTCCAGATGTAGGCGCAGCGCAAACGCCGGTTTCCAAAGCGCCAGCGCGTCGAACTTGGCTCCATCGGCTCCGCCGCCGGTAAAGCGGTCAATGGCGAGAAAATCCAGCATTTTGAGTCTGGGTTTGTCGCCGGCAAAGGGGCTGTCTTCTACCAACAGGCGACTGCCATGCCGTGTGCTGCCGAACAGGCGACAGGCCAGGCAAAGATGCTTATCATCTACGATGGCCTCTGAAGAGATTTTCTCTTTCAGTAACGTATCGCAACTTGCCAGCGGTTCACCCGCCCGGCTTTCCACCGGGCTGCACGCCGGGCATTTTTGCAAGAACTCATCCTTACCATTGACATTGTGTGTGGCGATTGTGCGAGCAATGCGCTCCGCGTGAGAGCGCAGCACGCCGCGCAACCCCGCGCCGGTCAGCACCGGATACCGCCAGTCGCCCCACTGCACCAGCAGCGGGGCGTGGTCGAAGCCGCTTGCGCCGGAGGTCAACGTGTCGTTGGTCAACAACGGGCCTTCGGCTTGCAAGAGACCCGTTACCTTCACCCAGCCACGAGCGATGGCTTCCGCTTGATGGCTATCGGAAACAGGATGCAGTGTTGCCAATTGTGTCGCCAGCCAATCGGGTTGAGGTTGCGCTTGCTGCCAGGGTCGGTCGTCCTTGAGGAAGGTCATCAAATGCACCGGCTCTTTCAGGAGAAGCGTTTTATAGGCCAGGTCGCTCAGGTCAAACGCGCCCAGGCCGCGCGCCACGCGCCCGCCCAGCCATAGCCGTCCGGCTTGCCACTCGGCCAGGCCGGCGGCGAGCAGGGCTTCGTCTTCCGGGGCAGCGTCGCGCAGTTCCAGTCGCAGGTCAAACGTTGCGCCGGCGGGCAGCACCTCCAAGTCGAACTTGACCGAGCCTGCTCGCGCTGCCGTGCCGGTCACGCGGTCAATGCCCACGCCGTCGCGGATCAGAGAGCGTGGTAGATTACCAGAAGGAGTCGCATTGAATATCATTAGGCGCGAGGCTGCGGATTGAGACTCTGTTTCATCTGTTGGATTGATGTCTCCAAAGAGACGACAGACGGAACAAGAACAGGAAGCATTGCTGTCATCAGTCAGCGCAACGCACAAGGCCGAACCAAAGCGCGGAGCCAGGCGAGTGAGCAGCGCACGCAGCGCCCCGGCAATGGCTGTGCCGGGGATAATGGGGCGTCCCTCGGCGTCGCGGCGTAATAGCGCGTCGGTCAAATCGTTGCCCTCACCGCTGCCAATGTAAATGGCGGTGCGAGCAGTCAACGTTGCAGTTATCACCCGGTAGGTCATTGCGCACCTCCTTTTTTGTCTGTGGCTAATACCGCCACCCAGTCAGCCAACCGCTCGATGCCGCGCGGCCAGTTCTGTGGATTCTCTTTTTCTTTCAGATGCTCCAAAGCCTGGCGAATGGCCTGGATGCTTTTTGCACCTTCTTTAGCAAAGAAATTGTCCTTACTGCGCTCGCCGTATTCCTTCTCTCCACCGATAGTCTCAATCATAGCCGCATCTGGCTGCCCAAGCGCGCCCAGTTGGACGAGCAAGGTCTCCGGCGTTTGGTCTCTGTGGGTATGCAGCCAGCGCGCCACCGCAGTAAAACGCGGATCAAGTTTCTCGGGCAGTTTTCCTAATTCTTTTTCCCAATGCTCCATAAACGTGTCCTTGTGCGGTTTGACGAGCCGCATCTGTCCCGTAAGATTGATAGCACTGGCTTGAAGTTCGTTGCGCCGCTCGTAAATGGGATGATTGAACGCCACGCGGCCAAAGCCTTCGTTGCACCGCAGGCCAATACCTGTGGCCTCTAGTTGCCCCAACCGTGTTTGCCAGTCATCCGGCGGCGCGAGCAGCCGGAACCAGGCTACGGCCCCGGCGACGAGCGCGGTATCGCGCCAGCGCGGCAAACCGAGCGTGGCGTTGAAACTGTCTACCACGCAGGTGCGAGCATACGCATCGTCAATCTTGACCGGACCCAGCCCTAAAACCGGCTCCAGCCACTCCGCCGTAAAGCCGGTCGCCTGCTGTCCCCAGGGATTGGCGATGATCGCGTCGGTCAGCAGAGTCAGGCTCAGGGGCTGAGTCACATCTGTGACGCGCTCCGCCAGCGCTAGTTGAATCCAGGTCTGTGGGCAGGCGTCACACTGCTCCAGCCAAGCCGTCACTTGTCCGTAGCCCCGTCGTCGCGCCTTGCCAAGGCGCCAGGTCAGCGGTGACTTTTCGGTGACGCCGGTCATCTCCTGCAAACGCTCCCAAGTGACTTCGTCGGCGCAGAGCAGTTCGCCCACGAAATACTGCCCGGCATTGAGCACGGTGTATCCGTATAACTGCCCTTGCTTGACCCGACCGCTCTCCTCATCTACTTGAATGTGAAGTTCAGAGGCTCGTCCTGGTGAAACCGTATAAGGTGATTGCCGTCTCAAGACTACAAAACCATCTATCGGTTCTAAACGGTTCGCGCATTGGGGACATTCCTTGTGCTCAGTAGCCAGATATACCCCGTGGCCCGGATTTTTCCCTTCCCAGGGTACAACGCTGCACGTTAACAATCCCAGCGGGGCCGGAATCGTTGGGTAGAGATAGTCACTTTGTTCTTGGGCAGGATATAGCATTGGGAAGGTGACGCCGCCGCGCCGGAACAGGGCCACAAAGTCGTGGTAGGTATCCAGGTCAGACAAGTTGCCCCGCTCGGCGGCCAGATTTGCCAGCGTTCCCAACAGCGCGCTGCCGGGGATGGAGGGGCGCGCGTCAAACTGGTTGCCGGCCGGGGCGCGTTCGGCAATCAGCAGCGGCTCATCCAGACGCAGAATCACCCGTACGCGCACTGGCACACCGCTGGGAATAGAGATGACTTGCACATCCGCTTTGATTCCCGGTTCTGTGAGTGGCGTGGGATTCCCCTGCAGCCATTTTTGCTCAAATCGTGCCAAAAACCAGTCTTCCCAAGATTGGTCGGTGGGTTTGGGTTTATCAAGACCTGTCACATCCGTTAAGTGTATGACGCACTCCCCCAGGCCACGCCGTCGTGAACGTCCTAACTGACGCACGTTGCGCGCTGCCGCTACCAACAGCGCAGCCTCGTCCAATGCAGCCACATCGTTTTTCGGACAGGTGACCGTAAAGCGGAATACCTGCCCGGCGTGCCCTTCCTCCTGTGAAAACAACTTGCGCGGTTCGGCGCGGCGCGTGCGCTGGTCAATGCGCACCCGCTGCACGGCTTGCGCATCAGCAGACTTTCGCTCTATCGGATGCGCCGAGGCGATATGCCAGCGTTTGGCCTGCGCCGGCGAACCAAAGAGGCGCTGCAAAGCATCCTTGTTAGCATCCTCATCATTATCGTTGTTGCAATGTCGGCTCAGTGGTTCTAATTTCAACAACCGGTATGCGCCGTCACGTAGCAACCCTGTCAGTCCACTGCCGCGCAGCACGAGGCTGCCGTTGGCTTCGCGCAGTAGTGCAGAGTCCACGCCAAAGCCTGTGCCATACCCCGCGCCGCTGTGATAGTCGGATTTGAGCGTGATTTCAAAGGTCAGTTCGAGGCTCATTCTGCTTCCTCCTCATAATCCTGGCGGTTTTTATCCAGATCCAGGGCAAAATCCCAGACTTCCAACAGGTCGGGCAAGCCGTGGCCGTGCCAGACATTTTGTGGCGGACGGTCAACCTTGCGCCAGTAGCCCGGTTCTTTTCCCCCTAATGTGCTCAATGCCGTGTCAACAGCTTCTCTATGTTTTTCTTTTCTGCCGATGCGTACCTGCAATTGTTCCAACCTGGCTTTCCAGGGATCGAGAGAATCAGGCTTGAGTGATTCAGGCAAGTCATCATACAGGCTGCGCAGTTCGACCAACCGTTTGTGCGGCACGCTGCGCAATTCATAGCGATGCTCAAGCAATTGTTTCACCGACAATCCCCAGCCATTCAGGTCGGCGGACTTTGTACCCCAATAGGGGCGCAAAGTAGCACGCAAAAGTTTGTCCGATACGGGTTCTACCAGGCGTCCGCCCAACACTATCTCAAAATTGAGCGTTGAACAAGGCTGCTCACCATCCAGCACCCGTTGTTTACCCATCCGCTTGGCCTCTTTCAGCCGCGACTCGCCGGCCTCGTGCGCCAGAGCATAAGGGTGTTTGCTCTTGCAAATCACGACTGCTGCTGCAACGGTGGGAATCGGAATTTCTTGTAGGCCGATCCGCTCTAACAAGGCTTTCATTTCCCGCTCATACACCTGGCAAAACCGTAGCGAAAAATCCAACGCCCACGGCGCAGGGATGAGCGCGAACAGGTCGTCGCCGCCCAAAATGAGCGGCAAGACCGGAACAAAATTCTCACGATCGGACACCTGATGTTGTGCATCCATCGCTAGATGTGCCGGTTCGGCCAACGCCTTGCGCACTACCTCCGATAGCCCTTTCGACAAGTCACGCATTTGTTCTGGAGTTTGGCACTTGCCGAAAATCTGGCCCATATTGTTGCCATCGGCCACCAAATAGGCTACATAGCGGCGCGGGTCGTAATCGGCTACGTCTTCCAAAGGGTCTATTTCCTTGCACCCACGGCGCTTTTGCTTGCCTGGCCAATCCAGCGTTCGGAGATTGTTCAGGCCAACCACCACTCCATAAAACTCTCGTAAAAAATCTCCCAACTCGGCGCCGGTGGCGCGTTCTGCCCCTTTGGTCAGGCAAGATGGACACAGGTATTGCGGGTCTTGATTCTCGTGATAGGCGGTGTGCTTTTTTGCCAGTCCCACCCCGCACGAGGCGCAAAAGGCCACATACGGCAGATGTTCTTGACTTTTCCAGTTCTCGCGCCAGCGTTTGGCCTGGCGCAGGTTCTCTTCAGCCTGTGCGCTGGCTTTGCCGAAATCATCGTTGACGGCTACCGGTTCAGCGATAGATAGTGAGCCACCGGTAGCGCGGCGATAGACCTCGGCTAAATCCGCGCCAAAGGCTTGGGCCTGCTCTTGCCTGTCAAAGAGAATACGGAAACTGCCGCCATCGCTGATGATAATATCCTCTTTGGGCACGTTCAGCAATTGAGGAGTCTCCTTACAAAAACGCGAGAGCAACTGGCTTCCGCCCACCACCTCACGCAAACGCGCAGAGCGAAAGAGTAAATCCTGAATCTTATCGGCCTCGGCGGCTAAAAGGTATCGAGCCACGGTTATGCCTCCTTTCGTAAGCTAGGTGGTAAAAAGCGGCTGAGGCCGCACAAGTTGCAGAGTTCAGGCCAGGTCAGAACGGTGGTCCGTAAATTCAAACCTTCTAGTGAATGACCTAGAAAATCCTCAAAGTTGGCCTGCACAAATAGCAGGGCGTCCCTGGCCCACTCACGGGGCACGGAGAAATATTTGTGGATCAAGTCGTTGCGCAGGGTAAGAAAAGCGTCCCAGCCGTCACCTGCATTGAACAAGTTGGTCGCTCTCCACCAGGATTTCATAGGAGCTGGGTGTGAAACTGTAAGCGTAGGGGCTTTAGTGAAAGAAATACTATATTTCCTATCTGTTCCGATACTTATATCTTTGCCGGTGGACTCGAGCAGGGCTTTAAAAATATCAGATGCACGAGGAGTTTTTTCTTCCAATGCGTCTAAAAGTAAACTCTGTTCTATTTGGTCAGTCACCAGCTGAACCACCCGTGCCAGCATCACAATTTCATTGACGCCGCCGGCTCGCAAGAACGCCGAGCGGTAATCCTCGTTATAGTCAATCAATCGCCGAATGCGCGCCAACTCGTCGCAAACATAGGCGTGTACTGCCGGTAGATTGCCATAGAAATGTGTAGGTTTGTTGACAAAATCGCTACCGGCAATCTCAAACCATTGATCTCCCAAAGCCGTTACAACGCTGGGTTGATCAAAAGCATCGAGGCTTGCTGCCGCCTGTTTTGCCTGCCGAAAGTCGCCACGGTCCCAGTGCCCATAATAGGTCAGAAAATCAGCCAGTTTTGAAATAGGTTGAGCGGTATCAGGCATTGCCTGTTTTATCGCAGGCGAAAGTGATTGCAACACCTTCTGCGCTTCCTGGAACTGATACCGGCTGTACAGTTCCCGTACCCGCTCCCACTCGCGCAAAGCAAATGTCTGGTAAGGATTATTCAACGCGCCGATTCTACAACTGTAGCCGTAAGGACGGCGCTTATCAGGGTCATATTCATCAAAATCCACATATGAAATGCGGGTTCCGGCATATGCCGCGTACATATACGCACCGCTGACCATGCTTTTTTTCCCGCCGGTGATGTCGATCACCACGTTAGTTTCGTCGTGCAGGACATCTACCAAAGTCTTGAAAATTTTATCTGGTTTGTCCGGAGTTGGATAGCCGGGCCTGCCGGGAAATTTACCTGGAAACACTGGCAAATCGTCAATCAAGCCTTTGCTTGCCAAATGCCCAATCGCTTCAACGACGTGGTCCGCAAATTGGTGACATTCTTCGCCGGCATATCCTTCCTGGTTGAGCAGCAATACAATCTTTTGTGGCTTGTACACGCACACCGACTGCAACAGCGGCTCCAGCGAAAAGCCTACCAACAGCACCAACGTTTCACAGCGATCAACTTTAATATTGTCCTCGGCATACTCCAATTCGGCTTCTAATAGGCTTTTGTCGCCCAACCGCCGATGACCTTCACAAATGTAGTAGCGCATTGCATCATTTATCTGCGAAGGTTCAAATTGTTTCCAATATTCGCGTGTTGTAACACATTGGATGTCGTTGTTATCAATCATCATTCGTCTCCGTCCTGCTCAAAAACATCGGCGTCGCTGTCAGTTTGTTCATTTGTGCTTCCCCCCACATCATGCAACAACCCCGCCAGCGCGGCCAGATACACCTCGTCCTTCCGTTCTTCATCCATAATCACCTCCTGCAAATGGCAAATGGCGAATAGCGAATGGTAAACCGCTCATCCGTCCCATCGCCCTAATTCCCCAACATCTCGACAACGTGACTAGATGACTATCCGACTACCTCACGCCACACCCACCTTCCAGTATAGCCTCTTTCTCCCGCCCACGCATCAGAACTATTGCTGAACTTTCTCAGAGATTTCTCTGATGTATTCCCCGCCGCCTCACCGTACCATATAACCATGCACCTTACGATATAACCATGCACCTTACGATATAACCATGCACCTTACGATATAACCATGCACCTTACGATGCCATCATTTCGCCTTTCGTCCTTTCATCCCTTTCCCCCCCACGCCCCGAACTTTTCGCGCAGGAAGTGGTACGTCAGAGGCGTCCCTTCGGGCATCTCCCAGGCGATGCGACATTCGGCGAGGATTTTGGTTTTGTACGTATCCAGCGTCTTGAGCGTTACACTGAGCGCGTCGGCGGCTTCTTGTGGACGCAGGCCCTCGGCCAGCGCGCGCAAAGCGGCTTTCTCGCGTTCGGTGAGCTGCGCCCACACCGCTGCACAGCGCGCGCTTTCCGGCAGTGGCGCAGATGGCGTGGGGGACGTCAGCGCGCGCAGGCCGGGCAGATATGCGCCCCAGGGAATCAACGGGACTGGCAACAGCGTCACCCCCGCGTCCGGCGGCGCGTGGAGGATGGCCCCATCGCGCGCCTGCTCGATGAACGCGCGCGGCGTGTAGAGATGCCACAGCCGGTCACGCTCGTCGCAGTGGAGCATCGCCGCTGTCGTCAATGTCAACGCCAGCAAACGCGGCCCGCCGGCGATGCACACGTGCAGCCGTTGACCGTCGCATTTCAACGTCGCCAGCACGTCCCGGCCCAGCGCCCAGGCGCATTCGGCCTCGTGCGCCGTCTGAATTTCGGGCAGCGCGCGCCCATCGGCTTGGATGGGTATGTGGCGTAGCGTCATCGGGTAGCCGTGATACCGCTCCCCGACAAATTCGGCGCTCAACTGCGCCAACGCCCGCCGCACGCGCGGATCCTCTGCCGCCAGGTGCAGCACGATCACCGCGCCGGGGCGCTCGCCCTGGGTGAGGAGGGCATCCAGGGCAAACGTCACGACTTGAGCCTGTCCCCCCATCGTGATCAAAGCGGAGGTAGATTCCATAGCAAATGGCGAATGGTGAATAGTGAATGGCGAATAGCGAATAGTGAGTGAGTGATCTTCTTACTGCCTACTCCCTTCCCAGTATACGGAGAAATCTATGGTTAGTCAAATGACATTCAACCCCTTGCCCGCAGTCGTCACCGGTGGGCCGCCACATAGCGGAAAATCGGTGCTGGCCTACAGCCTCACGCAGGCGCTGCGTGCGCGGGGTGTGGAGCACTACGTCCTCCGCGCCTACCCGCCGGATTACGAGGGCGATTGGTTCCTCGCCTGCGATCAAGAATGGGTACGCCATCTGCGCCTCAAAGGGGCGCGGAGTGAAGCCTGGTTGCCCCTCGTACAGCGCGACGTCGTCCGGCGTCATCTCCCGCTGATCGTCGATTTGGGCGGCCTGCCCACGCCGGAACAGGAGACACTGCTCGATGCCTGCACGCATGCCGTCCTTCTCACCCCCGATGATGCAACACACGCTGAGTGGCACGCGCGTTTCGCGCGTCATGGCCTGGTACTGCTGGCGGACATCCATTCGGCGCTGGATGGAGAGACGCAGCTCGAATCGCAGGAGCCACTGCTCACCGGGGTATTGGCGGGATTGGAGCGGGGTCGGCAGGCGTGCGGTCCCACCTTCGAGGCGCTCGTCGAACGGTTGAGCCAACTCTTCACGCGCGCAGCGCACGGCCTGCGTCGCCAGCATTTGGAAACGGCCCCGGTGGAGTTGGCCGTCGATGTAGACGGAATGGCGCGCTCGTTGGGCTGCGACGCGCGCGCCTGGTTGCCAGAAGACCTCCCCGCCATCCTCGACTACCTGCCGGAGGGACAACCCCTGGCGCTCTACGGACGCGGCCCAAACTGGCTCTACGCGGCGGTCGCCGTTCACGCCATGCCTGCGCCGTTTCATCTGTTCGATGTGCGTCTGGGGTGGGTGGAGAGTCCACCGTTGGAACCCGGCCTCCTTTCTCCCTGCTCGCCGTTGCAGGCGCAGATGGTGCAGACCTCCCAGGGGAACATGGTGACCTTTCAACTGGTCGATGCTTACCTGGATATCACCACCGCCATGACCCTGCGCGCGCCGTCGGTCGACTGTGCCAGCGGCGTCATCCTCAGCGGCAAACTCCCGCACTGGCTGTGGTGCGCGCTTGCGCGAGCGTATCGCACGCCGTGGGTGGCGCTCTTCCAACCGCAGTTGCAGGGGGCAATCGTCATTGCGAGTCGTGGCGCCCGACCGGCAGTGGGACACCTGTACCCCATGCCGGAATGACGCAGACCGACTCCTGAGCCGCCACTTGTTGTAGCGCGTAGTAGCGACTTTAGTCGCTTCTGTAGTCGCTTCTGCTCAGGTCCTGCACAGATTTTGGTATACCAGGTGCTCTTGGATGACGAGCTATAAGCCCATGCCCCCCTGCCCCCCAGGAAGGAGGATTTTGGGTGGGGGTGTCGCCACACCCCCTCTTTTTCGCCCCCTTCTTCCCCGCTTGCGGGGGAGAAGGGGGTTGGGGGATGAGAGGGTCAGCACCTATGGCCGCAGTGTCAACCCATGATGCACCTTTAATGAAGTCGCTTCTGCTCTCTGGACTGGAGGATATATTTCAATGACAGAAGAGATCGGACGTTTATTGCTGGCCCGCAACTGGCGTGTGGCCGTGGCCGAATCCGCCACGGGCGGCCTCATCGGACACTGGCTGACGCAGGTAGCGGGCAGTTCACAGTACTTCTGGGGCGGCATCATCGCCTACGATAATGCCGTCAAAATGCGGCTATTGGGAGTGCGCGAAGCAACCCTGGCCTGCTGGGGAGCGGTGAGCGCGCCCGTGGCCCTGGAGATGGCGGCGGGGGCGTGCCGCGCCCTGGCGGTGGAGATCGCCGTCAGCGTCACCGGCATCGCCGGGCCGACGGGAGCGACCGCGTCAAAGCCGGTGGGCTTGTACTACCTCGGCCTGGCGACGCCGACCGAGCGGTGGGCCTGGCGGCACCTCTTCACCGGCGACCGTCTTGCCAACAACGAAGCTGCCGCTGCCGCCGCCTTGCGCCACCTGACCGACTACCTGGAGAATGGGACATGTGGTGATTGAAAATTGGGAAATTTCCCATTTCCCAATTTACAATTCCCCTTCATCCGTAGTTGTCCCCCGTCGGATTTCCACGACGAAGTGTTCTAATCCCGCTTTGATGCATTTGACGGCCCGCTGTCCTTTGGCGTTGTAGAAGGTCTGCCCCAAATCCTGCGCACATTGGGCCAGGCGCACACTGTTGCTGTTCGCCAGCGTGCGCGCTGTGCGGCGCATCGCGCGCAGAAACTCGCGTTGCGGTTCGATGTCGCCATGCTGGATCGCCGCCTTGCCCCGCCCCGGCACAATGGTCTGAAGGGTGGTATGGCGTGCCAGAGCGCTCAACGTGTTCAGCCAGCCCTTCGAATCCGGCGTGTTGTCCAGCGGCGGCGGCTCATCCACGGTGATAGTATCGCCGGCAAAGAGCACCCCCCGCTCAGGAAGCGTGATCCACAGACTGCCGGGCGCGGCTCCGGCGATGGCTTCCAATTCCACCGGCGGCGTCCGGTAGTACAAAAGCAGGTGCGCCTCGAAGGCGAGGGTGGGGAGGTGCGGCTGCGTCTTACCCAGCTCCTCGGCCTCTTCGGGATACCGGGCGCTGAAGAGCTGGAGCATCTCGTGCCACGCGCGCTCATCGTGGGCGGCGATGGCGCGCAGGGTGGGCATCGCCGCGATGAGGGGAACGTCCCATAGCGCGGCGGCGACCTGCCGCTCCGGCGTCGCGTCGGTGATAATGGCATAGCGCGGTTTGCCGGCCACCTGCGTGATCTGCTCATACCAGGCCCAGGCGTAACTTGGACGCGGTGGAATATCGACGGCCAGCGCGCCGTTATCCGTGACGATCAACCCGACGTTGTACGGCGGATACCTCGATTCAACAAAAATGCCCGGGGCAATTTCCTGCATAACGACCTCCACTGATGGACGATTTGAGGCTTGAAAATCGAGCCAATGAAAAGTTGTTCACCGGCAGAATCTCCATTATCCATTATCCATTTCCCTATTTCCCATTACCCATTTCCCCATTATCCATTTCCCATTAACAAATTTCCAATCCGCTGGCCTGCCTCAGCGCCGCCAGCACGACCTCCGGGGGATGAAGCTCTGTGCCACCCTGGGCGATGGCCGGCGATCCCCCGCCGCGCCCGCCGAGTTCGGCGGCCACCTGGCGTAGCAGGGCTGCGGCGTCATAGCAGGGCACATCCTCACTGCGGGCGACGACCAGACGCACCCCTTTCTCCTCAGTGACGGCGAGCAGCAGGAGCGTGCGGGGACGCTCGCGCAGGAGGTTGGCGATAGCGCGCGCGTCGGCGAACGTGTGATCGCTCCAGTGAGCCACGATGCGCCGGACGCCATCCACTGCCGGCGCTGTTTCCCACAGATGCTCCGCCTCGAATTCCAGCAGTTGACCCTGCGCCTTGTTCAGCGCCCGCCGTGCGTCTTGCAGTTCGTCCAACAGCCGGACGACGGCCGGCGGGACTTCATCCTGGCGCAGACTGAGCGTATGGGCCGTCTCGCGCAGAGTGTGCAGCGCGCGGCGATAGTCGCGCAACGCCCGTTCGCCGCAGAGGAAAGTGACGCGCGAACCGCCTTTGTAGCGCTCTATGCCGGTGATTTTAACCAGCCCGATCTCGCCCGTAGCGCGGACGTGGGTTCCGCCGCAGGCAGAAGCGTCGTATCCCTCCACCCAGATGACGCGAATATCCCCCGTCACCTGCGGCGGCTTGCGCAAGGGAATGTCGTCCAGCGCATCGCGGGTGACGGTGTGGATGGTGACCGGACGATTTTCCCAGATGATGCGATTGACCTCGTCCTCGACCTGGGAGGCAATCTCCCACGTGAGTTGGGGGACGTCCAGGTCGATGGTGCTGGCGTCGCTCCCCAGGTGAAAGCCGACCGTCTGCGCCGGCACGACCGCGACAAAAGCGGCGGAAAGCAAGTGCTGCCCCGTGTGCTGCTGCATGTGATCGAAACGCCTGGGCCAGTCAATGACGCCGTTGACAGCGTCGTGAAGCGGCATAGCCGTGAGCAAATGCCATATCGTGCCGTCCTCTTCGTCCCACACATCCACCACCGGAATCCCGTTGATATTCCCGGTGTCGTGCGGCTGTCCGCCGGAAGTAGGGTAGAACGCCGTTTGATCCAGTTGCACGGCCGGCCCCCGGTCGGTCTCGCGTCGCGCCACGATATGCGCTTCGAAAGTGCGCATCGTGGGAGCATCGTAATACAATCGTCGCGTCATATTCTTTCCTCGCATCGTAAACTTTTAGTCTGGTGAACGTAGCAACTTTTTCAGTATCTATTCAGGCTCGTAAACCTGACGAAGCCACTTATTCCCTATGCCAGGTCTGGCGTGGATTGCGGTATGCCAGGCGCTCTTGAATGACGAGATAGGCGTGTTTCCTCCACTTTTTTGCTCCTTTCTCCTCCGCTTGCAAGGAAGAAGGTTGCATCCTCCCATTCTCTTTATTCTGCTTTATCCCTGCTTCCCCGCTTGCGGGAGAGAAGGGGGTTGGGGGATGAGAGGGTCAGCACCTGCCGAAGGGGTAACCTGTTATGTGCCCTCCCCAAAGTCCCGTTCGCCACCTGGCAAAGGTGGCTGAATAGTTACCTTTTTCAATGGCTTACCCTTTTCCAGTCTGCTGGGGAGGGGGCAGGGGGAGGAGATTTCTCCTCCCCGTTAGCCATACTCAGAGCGGATTGCCAGAGCCGCGGCTCTGGCGTGCTACAATTAAGGAACACCCTCCGCCCCATCACTCATGGGCGTAAGTTCTGAATAGATCGCATTGGCGGGAAGGCAACGCGGAATGGTAAAAGTAAAGACCGCACCCTTGTCCTTGCCGCTCTGCACACTGATGTGCCCGCCGTGGGCTTCCACGGCCAGCTTGCAGAAGGCCAGGCCGATGCCGGCGCCGCGCTGCTGGTGCCCGTGCGCCCGGTAGAAGAGTTCGAAGAGATGCGCTTGATCCTCCTCCGGTATCCCCGGCCCGGTATCGCTGATGGCAAAGTGGAAATTATCGGCGTCGGCGTGAACTGCCAGCATGATCGTGCCGCCGTCCGGCGTGTACTTTGCCGCGTTGTCGAGGATATTGAGCAGGACCCGTCGCAATAAGTCCACATCACCTTGCATCAACGGTAGATCATCCTGGAGGCGTTGGATGAAGGTGTGCCGGCGCCGTTTGATGTTGGGCTGAATGATTTCCACCACCTCCGTCACCATGTCGGGAATACGGATGGTGGACACGGCGAGTGTGCTTTGGCCGACGGCGAGTCGCCGGGCATCCAAAATGTTGCTGATGAGCCGTTCCATCCGTTGGGCGCTGCGCAGTCCGATTTCCAACAACTGCTCGACGGGCACCGTGACATCCCTTTCGCGCCACGCGGTCATCGCCAGTTCCAGGGTGTTGGTGATGTTGTTGAGCGGCACACGCAGATCATGGACAATCATGTGGGAAAATTGTTCCCGCATCTCGTTCAATTCGACCTGATCGGTGATGTCGTGAGCCAACCACTGATAGGCGCCGGCGGGAAGGTAGTCCGGCAAATACGATAAATGCACGTCCAGAGTCCGCTTTTCCGCCGTGGGTGTCTGGATTTGGATTTCCCAGGTCACGACGCCTGCGGCGGCGACCTGGGCCTTGAGGTCGGCGTACTGCGCCGGCGTAAGGTCTACTTGGGCCAGATCGTCGGTGGTTGGCGCCGTGTCAGCAATGCTGCCGGTGACCGGTGACAGGGGGAGAAGTTTTTGCGCGGCGCAGTTCACTTCCAGAAATTGCCCCTGGGGATCGAGGATGATGATGGGGTCGAGGTTTTGCTTGAAGAGGCTCTGATAGCGCGCTTCGGCGCGACGGGCCTGTTCGAAAAGCCGGGCGTTTTGGATGGCGGACGCTGCCAGCGAGGCCAGCGCCGTCATCGTCTCCTGCGCCTCGTGCAAGTCGGTGTCGGGGTGAGGATTGATCATTTCGACGACGGCGGCCGTCTGATCGCCGATTTTCACCGGCACGGCCAGAATGGCGGTGGTCTTGAATCCCGTCTGCTCATCGGCGCCGCGATAGAACCGCTGATCCTGATACACATCGGCGACCCACAACGGCTGTCCATCTTCGGCGACCTGGCCGACGATGCCGGCACCTTGCGGCATCTCCATACCGATGATGTGCTGCGCGCTCTGACCGGAGGCAGCGCGAAAAACCAGAGAACCATCGCGTCTGACAAGCGCGACGGAGACGGCGTCGGGATGGAAATGCTGGTGGGTGAGGATCATGAGCTGTTGGAGAACTTCGTTAGTATCCAACTTCGCGCTGATGGTAAGCGCTGCCTGATACAGAAAACTGTGAGCGGCGTTGCTTGCATGTTCAGTCAAAGTTCACCACTTCCTTTCCCTGGAGTCGTTCCAGAATGCGCGCGATGATCAAGTCGAGGTGATCGCCGTTGGCGACGAAGTCCAGCCGATCTGCCGGAATGGTCAAGATGGGACACAACGAGAAGTGCTCGAACCAATCTTCATAAAGCACATTGAGCTTTTCCAGATACGCCGCCGAGATCTGGCGTTCGTAGGCGCGCCCCCGCTGGTGGATGCGTTTGACGAGGGTGGGCACAGAAGCGCGCAGGTACAGGACGAGGTGTGGCGGAGGCAGGATGGCGGTCACAGCCTGATAAAGGTCGCAATAGGTGCTGTAATCGCGTTCCGCCATCAATCCCTGCTCATACAGATTGCGGGCGAAGATTTCCGCGTCCTCGTAGACGGTGCGGTCCTGGATGACCGAATTAGGCCGCTCCAGCAGTTGCCGGTGATGGCGCAACCGTCGCGCCAGGAAGAACACCTGCGAGTGGAAACTCCACCGCGACATATCGCCGTAGAAATCGGCCAGGTACGGATTGTCGTTCACCCCTTCCAGAAATGGCTCCCACCCCAGATGTTGGCTGAGGAGCGAGGTGAGGGTCGATTTCCCGACGCCAATGTTGCCGGCAATACCGATAAAGTGTTTTGTCATCGAGCTTTCAGCCCTCCTCGGCGAGATTAACGTGGGTGCGTTGAGACAAAGCCTGGAGCGCACGCGCCGCATCGCGCAGTGCCGCCTGGATCGACTCCGGCGCCCCGTCTGGACCGATGGGTGGCTGTTGCGACAGCGCGCCGCCGATGCGCCCGACGGCTTCGGCCAGCGCCAGAAAATCCCCTAATGCCTGCCAGTTGGCCTGAGTGTGCGGTTCTGCCGGAGTGGAGGCGGCGATGAGCGTCCAGGCCGGACGTGGCGGGGTGGGCATGACTATGTCCGGCAGGGTGGGCTGGCGCACGCCGGCCAGTGCCGCGCGGATGCGGTTTTCGATGTCGTCCAGATCATCGGCCTGACGCACAAAATCGAGGTCATCCGTATCGATCACCAGGAGCGGCGTGGCATCGTAGCCGGCGAAGAGCGCTTCGTACTCTTGCCGCAGGGCGGTGATGTAAGCGCGCTCCATCTGGCGCTCGTAGGTGCGATCACGCATGGCGATCCGCGCCATCAGTGTCTCCATCTCCGCCCGCAGGTAGACCACCAGGTCCGGTGGTGTCACTTTTTCGGACAGAGCATCGTAAAGGCGGTCGTACATCGCCAGCTCGTCTTCGCCGGTGATGTTGAGATGGGCGAAGAGCCGGTCCTTGCCGAAGAAATAATCCGCGAGCAACGCGCCGTGGCGCAGACGTTCGGCGGCCGTTTGCTGCTGGCGATAACGGCTGAGCAAGAAGAAAAGTTGCGTTTGGAAGGCATAGCGCGTGCGGTCGCTGTAGAAATCGGAGAGGAAGGGATTTTCGTCGAAGGCTTCCAGGATCGTACTGCCGTCGAAACGGGGCTGTAGTAGCCGCGCCAGCGTCGTCTTCCCTACGCCGATCACGCCTTCAATGGCGATGTAAGGATGATGTTCGGTCACGTTAACTCCTCGATCATATAAGGCTTACGCCAATTTCCGTTTGTCGTCACAGCTTGTCATAGCGGCTGATAGTGGCGGCTTCAGCCGGTCTCCGGCGAATTGCCAATTCGCCCTCCATCCCCGCATGCTCGCCGGCGAGGTAACCACTGCTGAACGCGGCCTGCAAGTTGAACCCGCCTGTGTCGGCGGCGATGTCCAGCGTCTCCCCGACGATGTGCAGTCCCTTGACAAGGCGCGACGCAAAGCTCACCGGATTGACTTCCTTGAGACTCACGCCGCCCGCCGTCACCATCCCTGATGCCAGCGGCAGCGAGCCGGTGATCTCCCAATGGAAGTCCTTAAGCAGCGCGACGAGGCGCGCGCGCTCCTCCGCCCGGATGGTGTGGACGGGTCGGTCGGCGGCGACGCCGCTCAACCTGGCGAGCGCGTCCGCCAGCGTGGTGGGAACCCAACCCTTGAGCAGATTCGCCAGCCGGCGGTGAGCCTTCGCCTCGAATTCGTGTTGCAGCCGCGCGTGGACCTCCTGTTCCGTCATCCCCGGCTTGAGATCGATGTGGAGCGTCACTTTGGCGCCGTCGCGCAGCGCGTCCACAACGGCCAGCGACGCCGTAAGGATCAGCGGGCCGGACACACCGAAGTGCGTGAAGAGCATCTCCCCAGTCGGCGGCATGGGGTAGGGGAGTCGCAGGGCTTCCGTCGGTCCCTTGTCTTTCTGGGTGGTGAAGGTGCAGCGGACATTGCGCAGGCTGACGCCTTGCAGTGCCTTCGCCTGGGCGCGCTCGGCCACGGTGAGGGGCACGAGCGCCGGGCGCAGTGGCACGACGGTGTGCCCGACTTCCATCGCCATGCGATAGCCATCGCCGGTGGACCCGGTGGCGGGCCACGAGGCCCCGCCCGTCGCCAGGATGACCGCATGCGCCGGTATGCGCCCGCCGTTCCGCAATTCTACGCCGATGACCTCTCCCTTATCGGCCAGGATATGCTGCACTTCCGTGTGATAGCGGATGTCGGCCCGCTGCGCTGTAGCGTAGCTCAGCAGTGCGTCCCGCACGTCGCTGGCCTGCCCCGACGCCGGGAAGACACGCCCGCCACGCTCGTCCTGCGTCGTCACGCCGTAACGTTCCAACAGCGCCAGCAACTCGTCGCGGAAGAAGCGATAGTAGGCGTTGCGCAAGAATGGCCCGTTGCTGCCGTAATGTTCGAGAAACTTCTCCAGCGGCACGGTGTTGGTGATGTTACAGCGCTCCTGCCCGCTGACGAGGATTTTCTTCCCCGCCTCACGCATCTTTTCCAGCAGGATCACGTCCGCCCCCACTTCGGCAGCGCGCCCGGCAGCCATCAGACCCGCCGCCCCGCCTCCAATGACGATCACGCGCCGGGGCATACGCCCTCATGCCGCGCGGCGGGCGAGACGCTCGAGCTGCAGGAGTACAATCCCAGCACGATGAGGCGCAGATCGCCTTCCGCCTCGTTGGCGACGCTGTGGTACTCGTCGCCCCGCACCAGCGCCGCGTCGCCGGGGCGCAGAACCCGTGCGATGACGGGACTGCCATCTGTCGGGCGGTGGTAAAGTCTCCCCTGTCCCTGCACGACGTAGTAGATTTTGTCCACGCCAGGGTTAGCCTTCTGCCCGGTTGATGCGCCGGACGCGAGCGTGAGGTCATGCAGGAAGGCGAACGTCGCATTTCCCAGCAGGTGCTCTTCCGTGCCGGGAAGTTCGCTGAAGAGCCAACGCACTACAGCCTCGCCGCTGCCCTGCCACGGTTCCGGCATGGTTGGAGCTGCTTCCGCCGGGCTGTAACGCACACGCTTGATGTGCGCCGCGCGCTTGACCGTCACGCCGGAAACCTGATCGTAGGGGGCGCAGTTGATGTTTGCCCACGTCCCCTGGTGAAACGTCTCCGCCTCGACCGCTTCCGGTTCCCAGGGTTGCTCCTCAACGGGCGCACTTTCAGGTGTGTCTGCCTCTTCCATCTGACCCTCTTTCAAAAACAGTCGCTGAGTCCTTTCAAAAACAGTCGCTGAGTCTTTAGTCTTGTAGTCATTCCGTAACCACCCAACTTCCCAACTAAAAGACTCTATGACTCCTGGACTAAAGACTACTTGACCCCTGGACTAAAGACTATACGACTTTGCCTACTTGTCAATTTTTCGGCTCTAGGCCACCAACCAGCGGGTGACGAGGGCGATGACCTGTCCCGCCGGCCACAGCAGCAGTTGCGCCACGAGCGTCCCGATCAACTGCGCGCCTACTTGCCAGATGGTGATGTAGGTCACATCCTTGAGCGGGCGTTGCTCACGCAATGCCTCATCGGTGACGAGGGCGGCGACGGGATTGACCACGAAAATCGAGAGGACGAGGCCGCAGCCGGCCAGCATAGGCGACAGGCTGGTCGCCGTGCGCGCCCCGGCGGGCACCAGCGCACTGGCATACATCGCGGCGGCGTTGCTCACGGCGGCAATCGCAGTGACGAGGATGCTGGCGAGGAGGAACCGCTTGGGAAAGGGACTGCGGCGGGACTCGCGCACGGCGCTCAGGCGCGGTGGCGTTAGATCGGTGGTCATACGCCAGAGGCCCTGCACGGACGCGCCACGCACGATGACCTGTGGCAGCGAGCGGCGGTTTTCATACGCAGCGATGCCTCGCGCCAGGATACGGCTCAGACTCGGCATACCGAGCGCTGCGACCCCTGTTCCTACCGACGCCGCGAGCACCACGACGCGGTAAACGTTCAGCAGCGAGCCGATATTGTGGTTGAGCACGGCCACATCGGTGAGACTGGCGAGCAGGGGGCCGGCGAGAGCGTTGGCCCCGCGTGACCCCAACATCAGTACGTTGTAGAGCGAGCCTGCCAGCGCAGGATGTCCTGTACGCACCCCGGCCAATCTGGCCGCGTAGGCGCTCGTGTCGATAGCATTGACCAGGACCGTCAGCAGAAAAATGATGAGCCATTGGGTTGTCATCGGTTCAGCCTCCCTTTGCGGGGCGAGTTGCCACTGCGCCCTATTATGCACCCTCCCCCAAGTCCCGTTCGCCACCTGGCAAGAATAGTTACGCTCTTACTATACTTGAAGCGGCGTGACTGGCAAACCGGCTCACTCTACGTGCTTTTTTATTATTGTGTGCTTTAATAATGGGAATAGGGTCCATCATTCGTTAAGGAGTGTAACCGAACCTTCGGCACAGCCCCAATCATGAAAATGATCCCAGGACTCTTTGACTGGCGACTATCAAACTATTTTCAGGAGGTGGAACATGGCAGTACAACCGGCTTCACAGGCGATGTATAATCCAACGGTCCGCAACCTCAACAACGTACAGCGCGTGCAGCGCACGTTGGTCTGGTTCGGCATCTTCGTGCTGATCGGGGTCATTACGGTACTTCTCGCGGTTGCGTCAGGGTTTCTGTTGCCCGATGTAGGAACGGGAGTCGCCATCGCTGTTTTCGTCGTCGGCGGTTTGCTCGCGCTGATCATCCCCGGAATGTTCAGCAGCAGCCTCTACATTGTCCCTGAGTACGAGCGGGTGATCGTGCTGAAGCTGGGCAAATTCATGGGTGTTCGGGGACCGGGACGCTTTTGGGTGATCCCGTACCCGCCGTTCAATGAGTCGGTTACGGCGCAGATCGACCTGCGCGTGCAGACCCGCGTCATCACGGCGGCGGAAACGCTCACCGACGACAACGTTCCGGTCGGCTGCGAGGCCGTTATTTTCTGGCGCGTGGAGGACCCGCAGAAGGCGGCGCTGAGTGTGGCGAACTACCAGGAAGCCGTTTTCCAGGCTGCCAACAGCGCGCTCAAGGATACCATCGGGATGCTGGAATTGTCAGAACTGTTGGGATCGCGGGATAAGGTGTCGGGCCGGCTCAAGGAGATCATCGATACGGCTGCGGCATCCTTCGGCGTCGATGTGACCTCGGTGGAGATTACCGATGTCCGCGTGCCCGCCGATCTCATCCAAGAGTTGAGTATCCTGGCGCAATCGCGCCGGTCGGCACAGGCCAAGATCGCTGAGGCCGATGCGGAGAAGGCCATCGCCGTGAAGTTCAACGAGGCAGCGGAATTGATGTCAGATCGGGCGATGGAAATTTACCGGCTCAACGTTTTGGAGCGCATCGGGCGTGAAGAAGGCAGTCAGATCGTTATCTACGGCTTGGGCGGTAACGTCCCCACGGTCGACAACATGCTGGCCGCGGCAGCGGCGGGAAGCCTGACCACTCAATAACTGCTTTGCGTGAGGCGTGAGGCGTGATATAGCTAAACTCCATTTCTTTCCCTGATCTGTATGGCCGATAACACTCCCTGGCAAACCCTCGTCGGCGTCCTCGAACGTCTGACCTTCCAGAACGAGGAGAACGGCTACACGGTGGCGAAGCTGATCCCCAAAGGGCAGCGCTACGAAGTCACCGTGGTCGGCACGCTCACGGGCGTCAATCCGGGCGAATCGGTGCGCCTGCGTGGGATGTGGAGCACACACCCCAAGTACGGCCGCCAGTTTGAGGTCCGCGAGTACGTCGTCCAACTCCCGGCAACAGTCGAAGGCATCCGCAAGTACCTGGGCAGCGGCCTGATCAGGGGTGTGGGGCCGGTGAACGCCGGGCGCATCGTGGATTACTTCGGCCTCAAGACGCTGGACGTGATCGAAACGGATGTGAACCGCCTGCGCGAGGTGCCGGGGATCGGCGACAAGCGCACGGCGATGATCGCGCGCGCCTGGGAGGAGCAGAAGCACATCAAGGAGATCATGATCTTCCTGCAAAGCCACGGCGTCAGCACCGGGCTGGCGGTGAAGATTTACAAGCAGTACGCGGATCAGGCGCTCGCTGTCGTCCGCAACGATCCCTACCGGCTGGCGAAGGACATCTACGGCATCGGCTTCAAGACGGCGGACAAGATCGCGCAGAAGATGGGCTTTGCCGTGGATGCGCCGGAACGCATCCAGGCCGGACTGCGCTATGCGCTGGGCACGTTCAGCGATGACGGCCATTGCTTCGCCCCGCGTGGTGACCTTCTCACTGCCGCCGCCGAACTCCTCGACGTCTCCCCTGAAGCGTGCGCGCCCCAGCTCGACATCCTCGTCCGGGCGGGGGAACTCATCGCCGAGGATGGCGCATCACGAACCGGCGAAGCGGCGAATCGGCAGGACGACTATCCGGCGTCGAGCCACCAGCAACCGGCTTCCGCTATCTATCTACCGCCTTTTTTCTACGCCGAAACCGGCGTCGCCAACAAACTACGCCAGTTGCAAACGAGTCCGCGTGACCGCCTGGCCGTTTTCCGGGGGGTGGAGTGGAATAAGGCGTTTGCCTGGCTTACGGAGCACAATCCTCTGCAATTGGCGGATCAGCAGCAGGCCGCCGTCAAAATGGCGCTCACAGAGAAGGTGAGTATCCTCACCGGCGGTCCCGGCACCGGCAAGACGACCATCACCCGCAGCATCATCCAGATGGTACAGGCGCAACGTTGCTCGGTGCTCTTGTGCGCGCCGACGGGGCGCGCCGCCAAGCGTCTCAGCGAAGCGACCGGCCTGGAGGCCAAGACCATCCACCGGCTGTTGGAAGTCAAGCCGTCTGAAGGCTTCCGCTTTCTGCGTGACCAGGAGAATCCGCTCGACGCGGATATGGTCATCGTCGATGAAACATCGATGGTGGACATCCTGCTGATGAACCACCTGCTCAAGGCCGTGGAAGCGGGCAGTCATTTGCTCCTGGTAGGCGATGTGGATCAGTTGCCGTCGGTAGGCGCCGGGAACGTGCTGCACGACTTGATCACCAGTGGAGTGATCCCCGTCACGCGGCTGGACACGATCTTCCGCCAGGCCGAGGACAGCTACATCATCGTCAACGCGCACCGTATCCAGCGCGGTGAGATGCCGGTGTGCAACGCCCCGGCGCGGGATTTCTTCCTGTTTGCGGCAGACGACGCCGGGCGTGCTGCCGATCTGATCCTTGACATTGTGGCGCAACGCATCCCGGCGAAATTCGGCTACGACGCCGACCGCGACATCCAGGTGCTCAGCCCAATGCACCGGGGCGCGGCGGGCGTGGGGGAACTGAACCGGCGCTTGCAGGAACGGCTGAATCCGCCGGACCCGCGCAAGGCGGAAGCGGCTCACGGTTCGCGCGTCTTCCGTGTGGGCGACCGCGTGATGCAGATCCACAATGATTATGACCGCCAGGTCTTCAACGGTGACATGGGGCGGGTCACGGCGCTGGATCTGGAGGAGCATACGCTCACAGTGGACTTCGACGGCATGTCGGTGGGATACGAGTTTACGGAATTGGACGAGTTGGTTCACGCCTACGCCGTGAGCATCCACAAGTCGCAGGGATCGGAGTTCCCGGTGGCGGTGATCCCGCTTCTGACGCAGCACTATATGCTGTTGCAGCGCAATCTGCTTTACACGGGCGTGACGCGGGCCCAGTCGCTCGTCGTTCTGGTGGGGAACCGGCGCGCCCTTGCCATCGCCGTGCGCAACGACAAAGTCGCGCAGCGCCACACCCGCCTGGCCGAGCGCCTGCTGGCGTGGATGCCGTCCCCGGCGCGGGGATATGGGGCGAGATAGACGATAGACAAGGCTACTTTAATGGCCGCGTCATGGGTCAAAATGGATACGGATGATCTGGTTACGAGTGTGTGAGTCTTTGGGCAAAGCTCGTCATTTATACAGGCGCTGCGCTGGTTCGAACGCAGCGCCTGTATGATGCTATTGGCTGTTGCTATAGATTTACAGGAATACCACGCGGCCTTCTTTCCGGGCTTGCTCCGCCGCAAAGACCATCAGGTGGGATTCCAATGTCTCGTCTGGGCCGGAGAGGATGTGGCGCGGGTCCTCGTCGATGAGCGCCTGGGTGAAGTGATGCATCAGCCAGTAGTCGCCGCCGCCATGCCCGCCCAGCACCGGGCCGGCGTCGGCTTCGGTGTCGATGGTGTGTGTGCTGTCGGTCATGAAGTCATAGTGATGAATATAGCGTCCGTCGCCGGTCAATTCTCCACGTGTGCCGAACAGGTGCGTCTCGCGGTCGCGCATCCGCGTGAAGGCCATCATCGTGAAGCTGGCCGTTCTTCCCCCGGCAAATTGTAGATTGACAACCTGGTTATCCACCACATCGTTGTCGCAGGCGTAGACGCAGCGTCCGTAGGGGCCGGTGCGCAACGCCTCCAGCACGGTCTCACGGTTCACCGTGGGCGTGAGCACGTCCAGGGGCCAGCCGCTGTACCCACGTTCCAGCGCTGTCATGTAGATGCGCCGGGCGGAATAGGGGCAGTTCGACTCGACGGCGCAGTCGAGGCAGCGGTCGCTCGCGCCTGTGGGCTGTTCCTCTTTGCGGAAATGCTTGAGCGTGCCGAACGAGGACACCGCTTCGCAGGAGACGCCCATCACATAGCGCAGCCAGTCGATGTCGTGGCACGACTTGGTGAGCAGCATCGGGCCGGATTCGCTCTCATGACGCCAGTTGCCGCGCACGAAGGAGTGTGCCTGGTGCCAGAAGCCCACCGGCTCAAGGTGCTGGATGCTGACTAGGTCGCCGATGGCACCGGACTCGATGAGGGCCTTGAGCCGCTGCGTGAAGCGGGTGTAGCGCATCACGTGGCACACGCCGAAGAGAACGCCCGCCGCTTTGACCGTGTCCACGATGGCGCGACATTCCTCCGCGGTGGGGGCCAGCGGCTTTTCCAGCAGCACGTGATAGCCGAGTTTGGCGAAGGCCATCGCCGGTTCCGTGTGCATCCGGTCCTGTGTAGCGATGATGACCGCATCCGCGAACCTGGGCCGTTCTGCGGCGTCCTTCCAATCCGTGAAGACGTTTCCCGCCGGGATATGGTGTGTGGTGACCAGCCTCTCGCGGTAAGTGTCGCGCGGCTCCGCCACGCCGATCACCTGTCCGCGGTGGGGGACCTCGTGAAAATACGTCGCATAGCCGCTGCCGCGCGATCCGGCGCCGATGATGAGAATTTTGGGATTGTGCATAAGGGAACTCCTTTCTGTGAATTTGGCTCTGTGCTTAAATCGCGTTATGTTTTTGCATAAAGATGTGTGCCCTCTTGATGCCTGCCACGGCGCTGCGTTCGTCCGCGGCGTGGATGATGTGGCTCAAGAGAGTCGAAAGTTCATAGCTAAAAGCTGATTGCTATGAGTAGATTTTGCTCAATTCGGCCAATAGTCAAGCGCCGGGGCGTAGCCACACCTTCACCAGAATCCCTCCTTCCCCAGGGAGGGCAGGGGGATGGACACATAGAAACACACCTGTCCCGTCATTCATGAGTGCTGGGCATACCCAAATCCGTGCACAGCCTGCTACAGAAAACAAGTTGCTTCGCAAGATTCATTGGCTCGAATCAATACTTTTACTCAATTCTTAAGGCCTGGGTTTCTGGTTGACTTTGTATTAAAATCGTTTACAATAAGCTCCTGTAGTACCCGCGTCACAACGACGGCCTTCAGGCCGTCTTTGTTTGTCTAAGAGTCGCGTATTTGGGGAGGAGCGTTAGACGATGAAGGAATACACAACACAGAAGATTCGTAACATTGCCCTGATCGGACATGGCAGTTCCGGTAAGACGACGTGGACGGAGGCGGTGTTGTTCTTGAGCAAGGCCACGAATCGCCGGGGTAAGGTCGAAGACGGCACCACGGTGACTGACTTTGATGAGGAAGAGATTCGGCGCCGAATTTCGTTGAGCACAGCCTTGGCGCCGGTAGAATGGAATGGTTATAAGATAAACATTCTCGACACGCCGGGGTATACGGATTTTGTAGGTGAAGTGCGGAGCGCCTTGCGTGTCGCCGATGCGGCGGTGGTTTTTGTCGATGCGGCTGCCGGCGTCGAGGTGGGCACCGAGCTGACCTGGGGGTATGCCGAAGATGAAAAACTGCCGAAAGTTGTCCTGATCAACAAGATGGATCGGGAAAATGCGAATTTCGACAAGGCGTTGCAATCCTTGTCCGCTAGCTTCAGTGGGCCATTTCTGCCTATGCTATTGCCCATCGGCGCCCAGGCCGATTTCAAGGGCGTGGTCAATGTGCTGGAGAAGCAAGCCTATCTGGGGGCGAAAAGCGAACCTGCGCCTGTCCCTGCCGGAATGGTCGACCAGGTGAACGAGCTTTACACGAAGATCGTTGAAGCGGCGGTTGAGGCCGATGAGGCGTTGATGGAGAAGTATTTTGCGGATGAGCCTTTGACGGCGGAAGAAATTTCCGCCGGCCTGCGTAAGGTCATCAGCGCGGGCGCTTATGTACCGGTATTGGCGACTGCCGGAGGCAGCGACATGATTGGGCTGGGCGCGGTAGTCGATTTGTTGATCCAGATTGTTCCAGCGCCTGACGACCATACCTTTACGGCAGTGGGCCCGTCTGGTGAGGAAGAGCTGGCGATCAGCGACCTTTCTCCCCTGGCCTTGCTGGTCTTCAAGACGACGGCGGATCCTTATGTCGGAAAACTTACCTACTTCCGCGTGTATGGCGGCGTGGCAAATGCCGGGGACACCGTCTACAACAGCCGGGCCGGTGTGGAAGAGCGGCTGGGGCAGACCTATGTGATGCGTGGCAAAGAGCAGATTCCTGTAGAACGGCTACATGCCGGCGACATTGGCAGCGTTGCCAAGATGAACGAAACCTTGACCGGCGACACTTTGTGCGCCAGGGACCATGTCCTTACCCTACGTGGGCCCCTCTTCCCCCATCCACTGTATACGGTAGCCGTCTTGCCCAAGACGAAAGGGGATACGGCCAAAATGGTGCCGACGCTGGCCCGTATCTGTGAAGAAGACCCCACGCTCCATTGGCATCAGGACCCCACCACGCGCGAGACGATCCTCGCGGGCATGGGAGATGCGCACGTAGAAACGGCGGTGCGTCGCATCCAAAGCCGCTTTGGGGTGGGACTGGAAACCAAGACCCCCAAGGTGCCGTACAAAGAGACCATCACCGCGACGAATACTTCCCAATACCGCCATAAGAAGCAGAGCGGTGGCGCGGGACAATTCGCCGAAGTTCATATGCGCGTTGAACCGAAGGAACGCGACAGCGGCTTCCAGTATGAATGGGAGGTTTTCGGGGGACGCATTTCCAGCTCGTTCAGGCCCTCGATTGAAAAGGGCATCAAGTCGGTGATGTCACAGGGCATCATCGCCGGTTATCCGATTGTGGATGTGCTTGTTGCCATCACCGATGGTAAGGAACACCCGGTGGACTCAAAAGACATTGCTTTCCAGATTGCCGGGCGCGAGGGCTTCAAACAGGCGTTTCTGGGAGCAAAGCCGGTGTTGTTAGAACCTATTTACAACTTTGTCATCACGGTACCGGAGGAGTATGCGGGCGCCGTGATGTCTGACCTGAACACTCGGCGGGCACGCGTCCAGGGTATGGGGCAGGCGGGGAAAAAGGCGGTGATTACGGCACTGGCGCCTCTGGCGGAGATGTTACAATATGCCACCCATCTGCGGGCGATCACGCAGGGCCGTGGCGTCTATTCGATGGAACTTTCGCACTATGACGTGGTGCCGGCGCATTTGACCCCGCAGATCATTGAGCAAGCCAAGATCGAGACAGAAGAGTAAGGCATTCTGACATGAAACGGGCCGGAGAAGCACATCCGGCCCGTTGCGTGTTCTGATGTACAAAAAACGTATCTATGTGGAGGATTTGTAGTGACGCCTTCAGGCGTCTCTTAGGAGCTAAGAACGGCTAAAGCCGTCACTACAAACGGAAATTTGCGTAAGTCCTATAGAAGAAACCCGCCTATCTCGTCATCCAAAAGCGCCTGGCATACCCAAATCCGCGCCAAACCTGGTATAGAGAATCAATTGTTTCGCCAGGTTGACTGGCCTGAATAGACACCCCAAAAAACACATCTGGAGCATAGACACCCCAGATGTGTTGTGGTGAGCGCTGGTAGACGACTGGCGCTACTTTTCGGCAGGTTGTGCTTCCTCTTCCTCGACCGGCCGTTTGCGAATAACCTCGACCTCGACCGTCTCTGGCGCCGCCGTGAGTTCTTCCTTTTCTTCTTCTGCTTCAGCATAGGTGACCTGCACCACAACTTCATTAGGCATATTGCGGATGGTCACACCTGGGGGCGGCGTAATATCTCCAACGGTAATCGACTGCCCGATAGCGGTGATAGCGGAAATGTCGACATGAATGGCATGAACCAGGTCTGTCGGCAGAGCTTCGATTTCCAATTCGTTCATCACCTGCAATAAGATGCCGCCAAACGTCTCGACCGCCGGGGATTTGCCGGTCAGAACGACCGAGACAGGAACCCGCACCGTCTCTTTGAGGTTCAGAGCTTGCAGGTCAAGGTGGATCACATTGCGTTTTGTCGTATGATGTTGCACGTCGCGGAAGATCGCCAGATACGGCTCTGGGGTTCCCTCCACGTAAACCTGTACCGTCGAGCTGGTTCCGGCCTTGCTGATAGCCTTTTCGACTTCGCGGCTGTTAAATTGCACCGGGATAGCTTCAAAGGTATGTCCATAGATCACACCAGGAACAATATCTTTACGGCGCAACGTTTTGACCTTTTTCCCGACGACGGTTCGAGGGGTTGCGCGTAATTCTAGAACTTCCATTCTCGATTCCTCCATTTGCCTTTCTGTCAGCCTGGGTCCATGAAATAGGCCGTTCCTACTGCGGCCCAGCGTCACAGGCAAAGGCTATTGTAACGCAAACCGATGCTTTGTCAAACTTCCGAGTGGGTTTTGAACAGCAAGGTCACGGGGAGGCGCTTCTCCATTTGTGTGATGGTGTACCAGGATAAACCTAGAGCGGCAATCTGGATACCCAGCCAGAGTCCATTCCAATTTCCGGCAGCGTTCTTTAGATTGGGTAAAAGCATCATCAGACGGACGACGATATTAATCCCTTGTATGAAAATCAAGGCGCTTCGTCCGGCCTCAGGGGAAAGCCAGCCGTTGTTCATCGCCACCCATGCAATCGCCAAAAGAATAAATAACCCCGGCGGCAATACCGCAGCTTGCGGCGCTGTTTGAAAGAAGGCCGGGGGATAGATGATGAGAGCAACGGCCTGTAAAACCAATAAAATGATCAGTTGTAAGCGTTGTTTAGACATCTTGGACTCCCTTGAAGATAGCTGCAGAGCATACAGAGAAAGTATCTATTCAGGCTAGCCAACCTCGCGGAGCAACTTATCCCCTATACCAGCTTTGGCGCGGATTTTAGTATGCCAGTTCTTTGTATCCTGTGTATGGAAACATTATATTGGACATTCTCCTAACGTCAAATATGCCAGCGCGACAGTCAGTGACATTTGTAATGTCTTCGCCGGGTATTTGACACTTGTTGCGTTTCCTGTACAATAAGACAAGTCGGTGATGCGGCTTCCGCCCCTCGGAAGTTTTTTTCGCCGGCTAGACCAGGCTGAGGAGGTGACATGGAGCGATTACATCAAGAGGACAGCTATAGGTAGGGGGCGGTTCAGCTAAGGATTCTCGATTTCTGATGGTCATCCTTAGCCTTCATTGTTATCTCGGTTATCTCAGATGAAAATTCAGCAAGGAGGAGTGAGATGCGTTCCCGTATTTTTGTGCTACTCGCTTTGGTAGTCTCTCTATTGGCATTGACGGCGTGCGGCGGCGGCAGTAAGACGATCAAAATTGCCGTTCTTGCGCCTTTGAGCGGGGGGGAGGTGACCTTTGGTGAATCAACCCGCGATGGTGTGCTCCTGGCCATGGAAGAATGGAATGCCAAGGGGGGCATTGATGGCAAGCCCATCGAAGTGATCGTGGAAGACAGCCAGTGTAACGCGGAGGTCGCGGTGAGCGCTGCCAACAAGGTTATCGATCAGGATGGCGTCAAGTTCATCATCGGGGAAGTCTGCTCCAGCGCTTCTATTCCGATCTCCGAAATTGCGACGGCGAAGAGCATTTTCCAGATCAGCCCCACCTCAACGAATACTAGCGTGACGGTGGGGGAAGATGGAGCGACGAAGCCCACCGTCTTCCGTGCGTGCTTTATCGATCCCTTCCAGGGCAAGGTCGGAGCAAAGTTTGCCTTGGGGAATCTGGGCGCCAAGACCGCTGCCGTCTTCTTCGATCAGGGTAACGACTACGTCCGTGGGTTGGCCGAAGTATTCATCGCCGAATTTGAGGCCGGCGGCGGCAAAGTCCTGGTGCAGGAGACCTACACCGGCGATGACTCGGACTTTTCCGCGATCCTGACGAAAGTGAAAGACGCGAATCCCGATGTTCTCTACCTGCCGGACTACTATTCGACGGTGAACCTGATTGCCGCCCAGGCGAAAGAAAAGGGCATCACGGCGGTCATGTTAGGCGGCGACGGTTGGGACTCCGTGGACCTGGATCGGACGGCAGTGGACGGCGGGTATTTCACCAACCACTTCTCGGCTCATGACACCCGCTCTATTGTGCAAGACTTCGTGAAGAAATACACGGATAAGTACGGCGCGGCTCCTGACGCGCTGGCGGCTCTGGCCTACGATGCGGCGAATATCCTCTTCCAGGGTATTGATACCGCCGGCAAGGCCGATCCCGTGGCCGTATCCAAGGCGTTAGAAGCGGGTACGTTTGCGGTGGTCTCCGGTGATATTTCCTATGACGCACAACACAATCCGGTGAAGGCCGCTGTAGTTCTCCAGGTGAAAGACGGTCAGGTTAACTATATTGCTACCGTCGCACCCTAGTACATTGTGGCAGAAATTTCACACCCGTTAGCCATGCGCGGAGCGGATCGCCAGATCCGCGGTTCTTGTGTAAAGTTTAAGGGAAGCCGGGGCATGGGATTGTCCCCGGCTTCTTATTTTGGGAGGTCACAATGGCGCGGACGTTGTCAGAATTGGCTAATCATGGCCGCATGATGCAGAGGCACAACGGCAAATGGCTCAACCGCATCAGCCAGGGTTTGTTTGTCCTGCTGGGGGTGCTGGTCGTCTATGTTTTGGGGCGGGCATGTTTCGCCAACCCTAAAGTTTTCGTGGAGCAGATCCTCAACGGTCTCCAATTAGGATTTATCTATGCCCTTATTGCCCTGGGTTATACGATGATTTATGGCATTGTGAAGCTGATCAATTTTGCCCACGGCGATGTGTTCATGGTGGGCGCTTTCACCAGCTTTTTCACCATTTCGAACTTTCAATTACATCGCTGGCCGCTGTGGCTGTTCCCAGGTCTTGCAGAAGGTCTGTCAACCCTGATTGGCACAGTGACGGTCATCCTGGTATCGATGCTCTTCTCGGCGCTATTGGCCGTGGTGATCGAGCGTTTTGCCTACAAACCCTTGCGCAGCAGACCCCGCATTGCGGCTTTAATTACCGCGATCGGCGTTTCGTTTTTCATAGAGTATTTTGGTGCGTTGCCCTTCGTGTATACCGCCGATTACATCACCTATCCGCGTCCCTTTGAGGTCAGTGTGTATAGCGGCGCGATGATTTCTCCCTTGTGGATCGGTGGGGCCTGGGCGTTGTTCATAGTATCTTTAATCGTCTCGGCAGGGCTGACGTGGGCGTCGCGCCGTGGCAATCTGAAAGCGCAGACCTTGAAACGGCATCCTCTGCTCCAGTTTGGCTTGCTGTTTTTCGGTTTTATGGCGGCGGTCCTGACGCTCACGGGCATGAAGATTGAAACCGGCGGAAAAGTGTGGGACCTGTCGGTGTCCAACGTGATGCTGGTCATTATGGGCGCCTCGATTTTCTTGCAGGTGCTTTTGCAATACGTGGTGAACCATACACGGATCGGGAAAGCCATGCGCGCCGCCGCGTATGATAAGGCCGTCGCCCAGTTGATGGGCATCAATGTGGATGGCGTCATCACGACGACCTTTGCGCTGGGCGGCGGATTGGCCGGCGCGGCGGGGGTGCTCTACGCCACGGCTTTCAAGCAAGTGCATCATTTGATGGGCATCATTCCGGGCTTGAAAGCCTTTGTGGCGGCCGTCATTGGCGGAATCGGCAGCATTCCGGGCGCGTTTGTCGGTGCCTTGATTATGGGACAGGCCGAGGTCATGGCCGCGGGATTCATCTCGACGCCGATGCGTGACGCCGTTTCTTTCTCCCTGTTGATTGTCGTTTTGTTGGTGTGGCCGCAGGGCATTTTTGGCGAGCCGCCGGCGGAAAAGGTATAAAGGGGGGCGAGTATGCTTCAGCGAATGCGTAAACCGGGCGTTTATTTTATAGCCGGCGGACTGGCGATCTTTGTGGTGGTTCAGGTTCTGCTCAGTGCGGGGGTCCTGAACAACTATTGGCGGGGCATTATCTTCTGGGGCGCAGCGGTTTCGATGGTGGCCCTGGGACTCAATCTCATCTATGGGTTCAACGGGCAATTCTCATTGGGACAATACGGCTTTTACGCCATCGGCGCGTATACCTCGGCGGATATCACTTATCGTTGGGTCCACAACGACCCTTCGGGCGTCGTCGTCGTGTTGTTGGGTTCTCTCCTGGCTGTGGGACTGTATGGGCTGGTCTCGGCCTTTCTACGTCGTTTCTATGGCGTGACGGTGATGACGCGCTTTACCTGCTATGTTTTGGCCACTGTCCTGGCTTTTTTCATTGCGGTGACCGTCTTTGTACCATGGCTGGGGCCTGTCATTGACGGGGTTCTGCGGGCGTTGCCCGAGGTTCTATCCCGGCAAATCGTCTTCTTCATCGCACTGGTGGGAGGCGCCAGTCTCGCGGGGATTACCAGTTTTTTGTTCGGGATCCCGGTGCTCGAATTAGGCTCGGATTACTTTGGGATTGCCACCCTGGGCTTTGCGATTATCGTCAAAGTGCTGCTGGATAACACCGATACGATTTTGCCCTTCCCGGAAATGAAAGGCGCCCGTGGCATGATCGGCATTCCTCAATGGACCACCTGGCCGTGGGTCTTTGCCGCGCTGCTTTTGGTGATCCTCGTGATGCGCAACGTGCTTCATTCGAGCGTGGGACGGGCGATTGTCTCCGTGCGGGAGGACGAACGGGCCGCAAAACTGGTGGGTATCGATGTAGCGAATACAAAAGTGCTGGCCTTTGTGCTGGGAAGCATTTTTGCGGGTCTGGCGGGCGGCATTCGCGCGCACGATCAGGCGTTTTTGCACCCACAAAACTTTAACTTTATTAAATCCTTTGATCCGTTGATCATTGTAGTTTTCGGCGGGTTGAGCAGTATGACGGGCACCGTCTTCACCGGATTCTTCTGGATTTTTCTCCTCGAAGGGTTGTTGCGTCTCTTGCCCGAAGGTTTCGAGACCTGGCGCCTGGTCGTCTATCCTCTGGTCCTGCTGTTGATGATGCTATTGCGCCCGGAAGGGCTGTTCGGTCAATACGAAATCCCCTTCTTGCGCCGCACCGTGCCACCTTTGCCGCCCCAGACTGAAGAAGCCGCTGCGCCTGCCGAAGAGGTGACCGCATGATAGGGCGACCAGAAGGAATCTCACCGGAGGTAGAAGCTCGTCCCATCGTGCTGGAAATGGAGGGGGTGACACAATTTTTCGGCAACCTGCGCGCCGTGTATAACTTCGATCTTTTCCTTCGCCATGGTGAACTGGCCGGGTTGATCGGACCGAACGGCGCCGGCAAAACGACGATCTTCAACCTGATTACGGGCGTCTACCGGGCCACCCAGGGCCGCATCCACTACGTAGGGGCCGACTTGTTGGAACTACCCTCACATGAAATCATCCAGATGGGGATTGCCCGCACTTTCCAGAACATTCGTCTGTTCACCCACCTGCCAGTATTGGACAATGTGCGCATCGCTTACCATCCCCATGCCGGCTATGGACTGCTGGATTCTGTGCTCCACACGCGCCGTTTTCGTGAGAAAGAAGCCGAGATGGCGCAGCAAGCGCAGGAGTTGTTGGAAATTTTCGGCTTGGGTGACCGCCGCAATGACATCGCGGGGAGCCTTCCTTACGGACTGCAACGCCGCCTTGAAATCGCCCGTGCCCTGGCGACCAATCCCCGGCTGTTGCTCCTGGACGAACCGGCGGCCGGCATGAATCCTCAGGAGATCGACGAGTTGATGGAATTAATCCATTTCATTCGTGATCGTTTTGACCTGACCATCCTGCTGGTCGAACATCGTATGCGTCTGGTGATGAACATCTGTGAGTGGATCACGGTGATGGACTTTGGTGAGATCATTGCGCGAGGGTTGCCCGTCGAAGTGCGTAATGATCCGCATGTCATCGAGGCCTATCTGGGCCGCCAGGCAGTGGGCATCCGCTAGGGGGGACAGATGATGGCGCTTTTAGAAGTCAACAACTTATACGTATCTTATGACGCAATTCACGCTTTGCACGGCGTGTCTTTTCACGTCGAACGCGGTGAGGTGGTGACGCTCATCGGCGCCAATGGCGCGGGCAAGTCGACCACCTTGCGTGCGCTGTCGGGATTACAGCCCGCCGATAGCGGTTCGATTCTCTACGACGGCGTGGACATCACCCATAAACCGGCCAGCGACATTGTCTCTATGGGCATCGTTCAGGTGCCGGAAGGCCGGCGCATCTTTGCACCGCTTACCGTGCGTGAGAACCTGGAAATGGGCGCCTTTACGCGCAAGGACAAAGCCGAGATCGAGGCGAGCATGCAACACGTCTTTGAACTTTTTCCGCGTCTCAAGGAGCGTCTGGAACAAACCGGCGGGACGTTATCCGGCGGCGAGCAGCAGATGCTTGCCGTGGGGCGTGCCTTGATGGCGAAACCCAAATTGTTGTTGATGGATGAACCTTCGATGGGACTGGCGCCGATCCTGGTAGAAGAAATCTTCGACATCATCCAGGAAATCAACCGTGAAGGCGTGACCGTCCTGTTGGTGGAACAGAATGCGCACATGGCGCTCTCGATTGCCCGTCGCGGGTATGTTTTGGAGACAGGCGCTATCGAACTGGAAGGCCTGGCGCACGAACTGGCCGAAAATCCGCGGGTGCGCGAGGCTTATCTGGGCGGAGGATAGCGTTGTGCAAGGATAACTGGACGGGTCAAGCGGGAGGACACCTTCTTCCCGCTTTTCTGTTGACACTGTGAGGTGCTGGCGTGCGAATGAGGACTTGTGCTATCGTACTTGGCGTGATGTTACTGGCGTTGCCGGCTTGCCGTGCCCAGGGTGAAGATGCCGCCCTGACGGTGGCTGTCATAGCTCCCTTCAGTGGTGATTTCGAGTCGCTGGGCCGCGCCAGCCGTGCGGGCGTGGAGTTGGCGCTGGCGGAGTGGAACCAACGCGGCGGCGTCTCGGGCCAACTCGTGCAAGTAGTGTGGTTCGACGCTCAGTGCGACTATGCGACAGCGCGTGAGGTCACGCAGGAAGCCATTGATGAACAGGGGATACGTTTCATCATCGGTGAAGTATGCAGTGATGCGGCCGAAGGCGTCGCTCAAGTTGCAACCGAGTTAGAGGCTTTGCAACTCAGCCCGACCTCGGTCGATCCCGAGCTGACACTGGATTTTGAGGGGAATGTGCGTCCTTTGGTCTTTCGCGTTCCTTTTATCGATCCACTGCAAGGAACAGTGGCGGCCCAATTCGCCTTGGAGACCTTGCAGGCGGATTCGGCGGCCATTCTTTACGCCGAAAACAGCACCTATGGCCTGGCCCTCGCGGATGCTTTTGAAACGGCCTTTACCGCTGGCGGCGGTGAGATCCTCCTGCGCACCACCTACAACCAGGATGCGGAATCCTATTACGATAGGCTCCAGCCGGTGCGCGATGCCAATCCTGATCTCCTTTACATGCCGGGCTACTACAACGTGATGAACCGGCTGGTCGCGCAGGCCAGAGGCTTCGGCTTGCTGCAGCCGCTCATCGGCAGCGACGGTTGGGATGCGCCGGGTTTGGACTTGCATGTTGTGGACGGTAGCTATTTCACCACGCACTATTCGTCTCAAGACCCCCGCCCCGAAGTCGCAGCCTGGATTCAACGTTACACAGCCCATTACCTGGTGCAGCCCGATACGGTAGCCACTTTGAGCTACGACGCGCTGAACATCCTGCTGACGGCCATCCAGGAAGCCGGAACGACAACCGACCCGTATCAGGTCGCAGCGAAGATGGAAAAGCTCACCTTTGCGACGGTCGCCGGGCCGATGACCTTCGACGAATTTCACAACCCCGTCAAAGGCGTGCTGCTTATGCGCGCTTTCAACGGACAAATCGTTTACGTTGACTGCTTGACCCCGTAAACTGTACCCCCCCGGCTTCAGCGAGTTCAGTCGTGACGCCGTGGCCTGTTTTTCACCGCAGAGGTTACTGAGAACGCCGAGGAAACACAGCCAAACTCAGCGCTTGCTGTGCATGCTGCGATAAACTCTCTTCCTGTAGCGCGAACTGCGTCACTACGAATAGCTACCCGGTCTTTACCTCTTGCGACTTGCATTTACCGCCAACACGGTTATCATGCTACTTGCAACTTATTGCAACTGCAAGGAAAGGCAATAATGTCCTGTCAGGCATTGTTATTGCGTCGTCTTCACGAGCGTGGACTACGCCTTACGCCGCAGCGAGAACTGGTGTTGAACGTCCTGCATCAGCTCAAAGCGCCGTCCAGCGCCGAAGAAATCTACGCGCGCGTCCACGCCATCAGCGCCAGTGTGGACATCTCCACGGTCTACCGGACGTTGGAGTTGTTTCAAGAGTTTCAACTGGTAGCTGTCTTTGATCCGGGGGACGGCACGCGCCGTTATGAACACCTGGGCGTCGAAGCCCCCCATCACCATCTCGTTTGCCGGTCGTGCGGCAAGGTGATTCCGCTGGCTTTACCAGAACTGCAAGCGCTCAATGATCAACTTGCCACAACGTTAGGATTTATCGCCGACCCGGTGGGGCTGACGATCTCTGGCTTGTGCGCTGCGTGTTCTGCATCAAAGGTCTTATCAGCCGAGGTGCAACCCTAGGTTGCACGTGGATTCAGCAGGTTATATCCGCAATAACCGAACCAAAAATCTGCTGACGAAAAATTCGTATGCGGTTAGCATACAACTTATGGAGGTTTACATGTTTTTTTCGCCGGTGCCTATGCACATTCCTGATGGTTTTCTTTCGGTGATGATGGCACTCGTCTTGTGGGTGATTGCCATAGCTGTCGTTGGGTATGCCCTCAAGCGCGTCAATGCGGACATCGGCGAGCGCCAGGTACCTTTGATGGGCGTGCTCGCGGCCTGCATCTTCGCCGGACAGATGCTCAACTTCGCGGTGACGGGCGGCACGTCCGGCCACTTGATGGGCGCGGCCCTGGCCACAATCCTGCTCGGACCGTGGGCGGCGATCCTGGTGATAGCGTGCGTTGTGGGCGTACAGGCACTCATCTTCCAGGATGGCGGTTTGCTGGCTCTGGGCGCGAACATCGTCAACATGGGCATCATCGGTGTGACGGTGGCCTACTTTGCGCAGCGCACGCTGCACAAACTCCTGGGGAAGAGAACGGGCGGCCTCTTCGTCGGCGGCTTTGTCTCCGGGTGGCTCTCGCTGGTCATAGCGGCACTGGCCTGCGCGTTGGAACTGGCGCTGTCCGGTGTGTCTCCGGCCAACATTGCGGTTCCGGCGATGGCGGGGATTCACGCTTTGATCGGTGTCGGCGAAGGGTTGATCACGGCGGGCGCGCTGGTCTTCCTCAAAGCGACGCGGCGCGATCTGCTGGAAGCGGAACGGGCGCCGTTCACGGGGGGCAAAACCGTGTGGATGGGTGGGTTGGTCATCGCGGTAGTCCTGGCGATTCTCTCGCCATGGGCGTCGGCGCACCCTGACGGGTTGGAGTGGGTCGCTGAACAGCGCGGCTTCCTCACGTTGGCGCGCGAACCGCTCTACGCGATCATCCCGGATTATGTGCTGCCGGGTGTCTCGAATGAGGCACTGGCGACGATCTTGGCCGGCGTCATCGGCGCACTGATCGTTTTCGGCGCGGCGGTTGGCGTGGCGTACCTGCGTCACAACCGCGCACAGCGCAGCGATGCTTGATGCTTTGGTTCTCTGGGACTTGGCGTGGTGTACGATTTTTTTATACTTTGCACAGGACTGACGCCAGCCTGGCTCGAATCAAGCGGCGGAGGATTTGTAGTGACGCCTTCAGGCGTCTCTTAGGAGCTAAGAACGGCTGGAAGCCGTTACAAACGGAAATTTGCGTAAGTCCTATGCATGTCAATCCGTGAAATCCGTGGCTGGCTTCTTATTGCGATCCTACGAAATCCTGAAGAACCATTATTTTTTGTAACTATTCAGCCACCTTTGCCAGGTGGCGAACGGGACTTTGGGGAGGGCACATAATAGGTTACCCCTTCGGCAGGTGCTGACCCTCTCATCCCCCAACCCCCTTCTCCCCCGCAAGCGGGGAAGAAGGGGGCAAAAGGGGGGTGTGGCGACACCCCCACCCAAAATCCCCCTTCCTGGAGGGAAGGGGGGCAGGGGGATGGGCTGATAGAAACACGCATATCTTGTCATACAGAAGCACCTGGCCTA
>DAOOGN010000019.1:0-48089 GCA_035415725.1 Anaerolineae bacterium
CGGCATGGGTATTTCTAATTGTCGTTGATGTTAATTTCTAATTGTCGCTTGACAGAGGCCCAGCGTATCGGTGACGTGCGTGCGCCGTCCCACGCGGTCGTAGGCGTAGGTGGTGACCTGGTTGTACAGCCCCAGGTAGTTCTGCCCCCCGGCCGTGGTGTAGTTCGTCGTCACGCGCAGCAGGTTGTCGCGCGCGTCATACTCGTTCACCGTCACCTGCCCGGCCGGGTTGGTGGTGGTGATCAGGCGTCCCACGGCGTCGTAGCCATAGCGCGTCACCTGGCCGAGCGTGTCGGTGATCGCCGTCACCTGGCCGAAGGCGTCGTAGCCGTAGGTGGTGGTCAGGCCGTGATCCACGGTCTGCACGCGCAGGTTGTGGGCGTCTTTGTGGGATGCGACAGCGTCTGGGATAGCGTCAGGGGATAGGTTGGCGTAGTTCGGTGGCAGGATCATCAGCGGGGGCGGTGGGAGAAATCATCAACGGCGTTCCAGAGATTATGATGAGTGGCGCAATACTTGGATCTGCAAGGCGCCGCCTGATATGTGTTTTCAGGTCAGGATTGCGCTGATAAGTGAAAATCTTCTCCTGTATTTCGAGGGGAAACAGGACTTTGCTATCTTGCGCCCCGAGTGTGCCATCTCGTGGAAAGCGCACGTCGCGGACTGCGCCGTCTGTTCCCAGATAAATAACGGCCGGCGCGCTCATAGCCATAGAACCGTTACTACAGTAGGCCCAAACATAGAGTTCTTGCGCTTGCTGTCCCAAGATTTCCCACTCGCACATACCAGAAACACCTTCAGGAAGGGCCGCTTTGGCTAATGCAGATTCATACTCGCTCCATTCTGGTGTAGACGGTATCATTCGAGAGGGTTGAGGCGTAAAGGGGGTATCTGTAGAGGATGGTGTTACAGATGCGGAAAGAATCCATTCTAGTGTAGACGGTATCGTTCGAGAGGGTTGAGGCGTAAGGGGAGTATCCGTAGAGGATGGTGTTACAGATGCGGAGAGACAGGCGCTCATCACAACGGTCACGACGATGAGCAGGGCAATCAATACGCAAAACCGGAGCAGTTTTTTGACCATTTCTACCTCTAGTACCTCCGCCAAATTCTAAACCGAAAATCCGCAATACCGCATAAGTTGCTACCTGTGATAGCCGGAACCCTGGCCGGACTCATTGAAATCAATGTTTTGACGCCGCTTTAGGACTTGCTCACAATGGTAATCGATTTCTGCCTAGTTTCCATAGCGAGTTATGCGGTACTGCGAAAATCCTATACTTTGCCCACTAACACTCTCTAATCGCGCCATCCCGCTATTTGAATATATCGTTTTGTATATCCACTCACATACGAGAGCGGGTAATGATAGCGATCTGTATAATGAGCATTATACCAAACATATGATGGATCCCAACACTGATTTGGATAATAGGTTGAAACTACTACTAACGAGTGGGACCAATAAGAGCCATTGTGTAGCTGAACCACATCGCCTCCTTGTAGAGGACACGGGCCACTAACATTATAGCCGTAAGGTCCAGTCCAAGTATTGTAAGTGAGATAGGTATATAACGAACTCACGTCCGTCCATGATGGCGCACGATTCCAATAATTATAGTAATACCATTGGTAGCTGCCGGTATCATCCATTTGGGGGGCTCCCGCGTAGATTACCTGTGAAATGTAGTTAGTACAATCTCCATCGCCATTGGGTGGGTCGAAATTACCCCAAGCAGGATTTCTACCATTCCACCAGGTATCGGCATAAGACACCGCTGCCGTTCTATTATAAGAATGCCAGGTTCCACTATTTATCGCCGTCTGCTCGCTCTTCTGATTAGATATTGTGAATTGAGTGGCGTGTTGTAACTCAGCTTCACGATTACGACGTACACGTTCAATGATTTCATGTTTGGTTTCGTTAAACATAAGCTGCGTAAGTTCATCCTGATACTGATCGTCAACGATGACCCAGCCTATATCTGACTTGTGGAGAGTGATAATATGCTCAAGGCCGCCGAGTTTTGATATCTGAGGAGCCATTACCTCAAATACAACATTGTGACTCTCCCACAATCTAACAATCGCATCGTTGTCTTTCACCTCGACAGTTTTATAGTCAAGGAAATACTCATACTCAACATAATTTAGCCTGTAGTTCAAGGCAACAAAAAGCTCTATTTCCCTTTTATCCTGCTCGTTTTTAGCCCATTGCCGTGCCTGAGAACCATCAGCTATTAAAAAGGAGAAGTCCTGCGCCTCAAGCAGCCTCTGAGATTCATAGCGTAATCTGAAATAGGTGTCAATTGCATTTTTTACCTTGTCTTCATCGGTTAAACCAAGATTTACTTGCGCTTTTCTATAACTAGAGACAGCCAAGTGCTCTGGAGATGATGACCCTGGTTCATCAAAGGAAATATCAGGCGCCCATCCCTTCGCAGAGCTGATTCCAGGTATCGCCAGCAGCGACACAACGACCAAAACCAACAATCCTTTGCCAATAACCGACTGCTTCATGCTAAACCCTCCTTAGTTGAAATGTTTTTCCTTGCACAACCAAACCTTAATCATTTTAGCAAAACAAGGAGGGTTTGTCATCAGGGAAAACACGTATTTCTTTGTAAGTGTTTTCCCTGATATCTATATCACACAGTTACGTGGACGGGTCCTCATCCTCGCTCAACCCATGTTCCCAGACCCACACGATGGCCTCACGGGTTGACGGTATTTCCAACTTGGCGAGGATACGCTGTATGTGCGTCTCGACGGTACGGGGCGAGATGCGCAAAGCTACAGCAAGTTGTGGGGTGGTCTTCCCACGCGCTAATTGGATAAGCACTTCTTGCTCGCGCGGCGTCAAGCTATTCCAACAGTCTCGAACGTCCTCGCGCCAACGTTGCGCGCGGTGCAATTGCTCGACACTGAAAAGGCCTTCCCCCTGCCTGGCGCGCCGGATCGCCTGCACGAGCTGTGGCGCGGGGAGTTGCTTGTCCAGATAGCCAACTACACCGGCGTCCATCATCTCGACCAGATAAGCGTCGCGATTGTGCGCCGAAAGCACCAGGCCGACAATATCGGGATACTGCTGGCGTATCCAGGCTTCCACTTCCCAGGCGCGCGGGCCGGGCATTTCGACGTCCAGCAGCACCACGTCGGGGCGCAGTTGTTCCACCAACGCCATCGCCTCTGTGCCATCGGCTGCTTCGCCCACCACCTCGATGTCGGGCGCTTGTGTCAACATCGTTCGCACGCCCTGGCGCACCGAAGGATGGTCGTCGACAATCAAAACTCGGATCATTGAAGGATTGATGATGTTCTCGCTCATCGATGCACGTGCGAATTTTTCCCTAATACCTTTTTCTCACCGCAGAGGCGCAGAGCGCGCAGGGTTTTTCAAGTTTGCTTTTACATATCCAGCACCCTTGCCCGGTACTGCAACGCCTCCGCCAGATGATGCGTCTGGATTCCCTCCGTGCCCTCCAAGTCCGCAATCGTGCGCGAGACCTTCAAAATCCGGTGGTACGCCCGCGCGCTCAGGTGCATCTGGCGCATCGCGGCGCGCATCAGGGCTTGGGCGTCCTCGCGTAGGGCGCAAAACTCGCGAATCTGCGCCGGCCCCATATCCGCGTTGCAGACCAAACCGTTGCCGGCAAGACGCTGCTGCTGGCGTTCCCGCGCCGCGCCGATCCGTGCCCGGATGGCCTCCGAAGGTTCGCCGCGCGTGGCCTTCGCCAGCTTGTCGTAGGCCACGCGGGGGACCTCCATGTGGATGTCGATGCGATCCAGGAGGGGGCCGGAGATACGTTTGCGGTAGCGTTGAATCATACCCATGGCGCACGTACATTGCCGTTCCGAATCCCCAAAATAGCCACATGGACAGGGATTCATAGCTGCGACTAGCATGAAACTTGCCGGGAAGGTCAAACTGCCGTGGGCGCGGCTGATGGTGACGGTCTTGTCCTCCATCGGCTGGCGCAGCATCTCCAGGACGTGGCCGTTGAACTCCGGTAACTCGTCGAGGAACAGGACACCGCGATGCGCCAGACTGATCTCGCCGGGGCGCGGCCAGTTGCCCCCCCCAACAAGTCCGGCATTGCTGATCGTATGATGGGGGGCGCGGAAGGGCCGGACCTGAATGAGCGGCGTATCTGCCGAGAGTTGATCCGCCACGCTGTAAATGCGCGTCACTTCGAGGGCTTCTTCCAGGGAGAGCTGCGGCAGTACACCGGCGAGGGCACGCGCCATCAACGTCTTGCCTGCGCCGGGAGGCCCGACCATGAGCAGGTTATGCCCGCCTGCCGCCGCGACTTCGAGCGCGCGTTTGGCATGTTCTTGCCCCTGGATTTCCGCAAAATCCACGGCGGGGGGCGGCGTCTGTGCAGCATAGTGATCCGCCGGTGTATGGGGCGCGATGGGCGCAAAGCCCTGCAGATGGGCCACCAGGCTCGCCAGCGAGGCGACCGGATAGACCTGCAAACCGGGAATCAGCGCGGCTTCGGCTGCGTCAATGGCGGGGACGTACAATGTGGTGATGCCGGAGTGCCGCGCCATATCCGCGACTGGCAACACGCCGCGCACGTGACGCAGTGTGCCATCGAGCGAGAGTTCCCCCATCAGAATGGCACCATCCAGCGCGTCAGGCGGTAGTTGCCCACTCGCCATCAGAATGCCGATGGCGATGGGCAGATCGTAGGCCGGACCTTCTTTGCGCAGATCGGCAGGAGCAAGGTTGATGGTGATGTGTTTGTCGCCGGGAAACGTCAGGCCGCTGTTGCGGATGGCGGCGCGTGTGCGCTCACTGCTTTCGCGCACGGCGGCATCCGGCAGCCCGACCAGCATCAGGATGCCGGCCTGACTGGCACGCCGGACATCGACTTCCACTTCAACGGCTACGGCTTCCAACCCCAGAACGGCGGCGCTGCCAATCTTCGCCAACATAGCGTCACCTACTGAAGAGCGACCTGACTGTCAGGGACTAGCTCCTGACGCAACGCTTGAAACTGTTGTTCCAGGTGGCTCAGGTTTTGCTGTGCCTGAGGATCACCGTGATGCACACGATGCCAGGCGAAGGCAGCTTCGGCTACTTTTTGGTGATACTGTCGCGCTTTCCGCCAGCCTTGCACGTTGCCCTTGAGCAGGATATGCAGGTGGGCCATGCGCCGTCGAAACGTGGACTTCAGGACGTCGGTTTCTGTCTGGGGGATGATCTGGTGTCTGACAAGTTCCTGGCTATAGGCCATAATTCGCTTCCGCTCCAGGAAGAAGGACCAGATGGCGATGGCCAGCATAAACAGGATGCCCCCCCAATCGCCGATGACTGCAACCAGCAGGGTGAGCAATCCACCGCTGTACCCCGTAAAGGTAGAGAAGGTATTGTGAAAAGCGTGGGTTATGATCGCCATCCCAAAACCGGCGCAGATAGGAAGCACTTTGAGTCCCTTGGGGCGTATTTCCAATGCCAGGGCTATCCCCAAACCGGTGAAACCGGTGTACATGGCGTGATTGAGGCCAAAAAGCCCGGCACGCAAGAAAGCCAACGTCAACACTCCGCCGACGCCTTCTTCGGCGTAAGCGCTGAAAAGATAGAAGATGTTTTCGACGGCCGCGAAGCCGAATCCCACAATGCCGCCGTAAATCAGGCCGTCCATCGGGCTGTCAATCTCGCGGCGCAGGAAAATCAGCAGCAGCACCAGCGCAAGCGCCTTGACGCCCTCTTCGACCAGCGGCGCCACCACCGACGCGCCGAGCAAGTCATACGTCAGTTGGTTGGGGCTGATGGCGACGATGGGGACATCCAGAACAATCTCCAAGATCAAGGCCAGGAAGATCGAAGGAACGGCGCCCCAGAGGAATGCGGCGATGAGCAAGGCCAGCGGCTCTTTTTCGTAACGGTCGAACCACCACAACATCAGCGCGTAAAGGATCATCGGTCCCAGACTTAAGAACAAGATCAAGAGCACATCGGGCATTGTTTGCCTCCTCATATATTGTAGGGCGAATTGCCAATTCGCCCTACTCGCACTCCATTTTCATCGTTCCCATCGACTCAGTAGATCACAAATTACTATGAGGGGATCGTCAGATCCCCGTTCCGGTCTGGATCGTCAGATCCAGACCAAGCAAAATGAGATCTACTGAGACTTATTCAATTTTCACGACGCCGACGGCGCGTCAACGCAGCAAGCCCGCCCAGGGCGACAAGGCCGCTGCCGAGGAGCGCGGCGCCTTGCAGCATGGTCTTCGTTTCGACGCTAGGCAGGACGGCGCCTTCCAGTCCGGCGTCGGCGCCGTATTGGCTGAAGAGCTGTCCCCAGGGCGTTTTCAGCGCCGCCTCAACCCGCTTGCGTCCCACGACCGGATACCAGTAGACGTTGTGATAGAAGTTGCTGGCGAAATAAGACCACGGGACAATCGGTCCACGCAGCAGAAAAGACTCGAACGGTTTGAGCATCCCCTGGTAGATCATCTTTTGCCCTCGACTGGCAAAAGTGTCATCGGCCTTGAAACACCAGCGTTCCGCGCCGGCGTCTACGTCGCCGACAAACTCGATGTCGGCAGGGTCGCCTACGCCTAATCCTAATTCGTGGGCGATACGGATGAACGGCAGTGTTAGCGGATCGAAGCCCTGAAGCAGCGCCGACGCCGCGTCGATGGCGACTTGATCGGACGACGCGAGCAGCACGTTCTTTTCGTGCCAGTGCATCGCGCGCGGGCCGGGACCGTCACCGGCAAACGTGCCGTCCATCACGGCGAAGAGGCCGGGATGGATGTCCTGCTGAATCGTGAGCAGGTCCACCAGCGTCTCGTGGATGACGCTGTGCGTCCAATGGCGCTTGCGACCGAGCAGTCCCCCGAACGCATTTTTCATCGCGCCGGTGATGGTGGTGAAGACATGGGTCTTCACCGTAGGCAGGTGGATGATGTTGTTGCCAATGAGCACTTCCGGGATGTAGATACCTTCCGGGTAAATGTTGCTCAACACGAGGAAGGGTTGCCGGGGTTCATAGCGTACCCATTTCACTTCCGGCTTGTAGATGTAGATACAGGGGATGCCGTACTTGTCGGTGACGTAGCGTTGTTTGTTGTTGACCTCGCCGTCGCCGGTATCCACAACCACCGTGTCGTTGTGGACGCCGAGGAGATCGGTATACCCGTCGGCCTGAAGTTTGCGCATGACGCCTTCCAGTTGCCAGGGGGTGGTTGAGCAGGCGGGATACCACGTCTGCCAGGAAATGTTGATTTTGAGCAATGTTTTGTGGTCAGCAGGCAAGGCTTCCCGATAATTCGCCAGCTCCAGCAGCCGGGCGTAATCGTCTAACACCGTCTGCGGCGTCGTGCGCACGATGGCGACTTTGCCGCGACCGGGAAATGCTTTTGGGGCCATATTCCTCTCCTTATCTCTTTTCAACTGCGTGTCCTGTGGGGTAAAAAAGGAATTATACACAACCCACAAAAAAGCCATTTGGCTTAACAGGGGTGATTGTACTACATCACAGGACGAGCGCAATCCGGTGACGCCCTGAAGTGGTACAAACGCAGAAGTCTTTACTACAACCCGGTAGGTGCTGTCAACACTTGTGCCGCCGTGATCCTCGACTTGCCTTCAGCCTCAATTGCCATATACTGCCACCCAGCGAGGCGCTGCAACCAGAGGGATAGGCTCGTCGGATATCAACAGGAATGACTATGAGACAGGACCTGTTTTCCACAGCTTTCTCTCACCGCCAGTTTTGGAAAGTTTTTCTTGCCGTCACTGGCTGATGATGGCGGGTTACGACCGTGACCGACCTGCCACGCCTGCGCCAACATCTGAACGAAAGGAGAAGTCACATATGATCATCGGCATACCAAAAGAAATCAAGGATAACGAATACCGCGTGTCAATGACGCCGGGTGGAGTGTATCAACTTAACGAGCACGGCCATACGGTGTTGATCGAAACAGGAGCGGGGGAGGGCAGTTATTTCTCCGACGAAGACTTCGCCGCTGCCGGCGGCCAAATTGTTGCTTCGGCTGCAGAAGTGTGGACCCAGGCCAATATGATCGTCAAAGTCAAGGAACCGTTGCCCGGTGAGTACAAATACCTGCGACCCGATCTGATCCTCTTCACCTATCTCCACCTGGCTGCTACGGAGACGCTCACCCGAACCATGATGGAGAGCGGAGTGACCGGCGTGGCCTACGAAACGGTGGAGTTGCCCAATGGCACTCTTCCTTTGTTAACGCCTATGAGTGAGGTGGCGGGACGGATGTCCATTCAGGTAGGCGCGCATTACCTGGAGCGACAGGCCGGAGGTCGAGGTGAATTGCTGGGCGGAATTCCCGGTGTACAACCAGCCGAAGTAGTCGTGATCGGGGGGGGGAGTGGTAGGGACCAACGCGGCTCAAGTGGCCCTGGGGATGGGAGCCAGAGTGATTTTGATGGATATCAGTGTGGAGCGCTTACGCACCCTAAGTGAAATCCTGCACGGCAACTTCGAAACCCTGGCTTCGAGTCCCTTCAATGTAGCCCACACCGTACGCACCGCCGATTTGTTGATTGGAGCGGTGTTGGTCAAGGGGGCAAAAGCGCCCAAGGTGGTGACCCGCGAGATGGTCTCGACCATGAAGCCCGGCAGTGTCATCGTAGACGTGGCGGTGGATCAGGGCGGTTGCGTGGAGACAACCCACGCCACGAGCCACTCCGACCCCACCTATTATGTGGACGGCGTTTTGCACTACTGCGTAGCCAACATGCCGGGGGCTGTGCCGCGTACCAGCACCAACGGCCTCTCCAACGCTACATTGCCGTATGTCATCGAACTGGCCGACAGGGGCTTTGAAGCTGCCATCGCCGCCGACAAATCCCTGGCCCGGGGCGTCAACATCTACCAGGGCAAAGTGACTTACCAGGCTGTGGCTGAAGCGTTCGACTTGCCCTATACACCGCTTAAAATCTAGGTTCTTCAGGATTCCGCCGGGTCGAAATAAAAACCAGCCACGGATTTCACGGATTGACACGAAAAGTATTCCGTTTTTCCATTACCACGCAAAGTCCCAGAGAACCAAAATCTAAAGGGCGGTCAAAAGTATAACTTCCCCAAAAGCGGTGGCCGGTCTCTGACCGCACCACTGCCGGTCTATCCGGGCACGGTCAGAGACCGCGCCGAGCGGGAAGCGATGACGCGACTATCGCACTGACGACTATCTTTCAGGGGGCATCATGCGCATACTACTTACCGGACACAAAGGCCAGCTTGGACGGACACTCCTGCCTTTGCTGGTTGACCACGACGTGTTGGGCATCGATCTGCCTGAATACGACATCACCAACCGCGTTGCGCTGTTGGCGCTGGTACGCGACTTCTGTCCCGACCTCATTGTGCACACGGCGGCGCTGACGAACGTGGATGGCTGCGCCCGCGATCCGGCGCTGGCGTATCACGTCAACGGTATGGGGACGCAGAATGTGGCGCTGGCTGCCGCCGCAGTGGATGCCGAGATGCTCTACGTGAGTTCCAACGAGGTCTTCGACGGTCGGGCAACAGAACCCTATCACGAATGGGCGGCGACCCATCCGATCAACGCCTACGGACGTTCCAAGCTGGCGGGCGAGTGGTACACCCGGCACCTGCTCAAGCGTTTCTACATCGTGCGCACCATGTGGCTCTACGCGGCGGGTGGACGCAACTTTCCGCACCGCATCATCGAACTGGCCGACGAAGGCGGCAGTCTCAATGTCGTCACCGATGAGGTGGGCAACCCCACTTACGTCGTGGATATGGCGCGCGCGCTCGTCGCCCTGATCGAGACGCACGCTTATGGCATTTATCACCTGGTCAACGCTGGCGTCGCCTCGCGGTACGAATTTGCCCGGGAGATTCTGCGGCTCAGTGGACGCGAACATATTCCGGTCAATCCCATCCCCTCGGCAGACTTTCAACGCGCCAGCACGCCGCCTCTCTACGCGCCCCTGGCGAACCATGCTGCCGCCGCGCTCGGCATCCGTCTACGCCCGTGGCAGGAAGCCCTCGCCGAATTTTTGCAGGAGACAGGGTACGCAGAGTGAGCGAATCAAAGAATGAGCGAATCAAAGAATCAGCGAATCAAAGAATCAGCGAATCAGCGGAAGTCGCCCATTCTCCCATTCACTCATTCGCTGATTCTCCCATTCTTCCACTCGCCGATGCGCTCATTTCGGTCATTATTCCCAACTGGAACGGCGCATCCCACCTGCCCGTGTGCCTCGATAGTTTGCAACGGCAGACCTATCCCTACGTCGAGGTCATCGTGGCGGACAACGGCTCGCAAGACGATTCCTGCAAAATTTTAAAGCGTTATCCCGATGTGCGATTACTGGAGCTGGGGGAGAATCGCGGCTTCACCGGGGCGTGTAACGCCGGATTTCACGCCGCGCGCGGAGAAATCCAGGTCTTGCTCAACAACGACACCGAGGTTGACGCACACTGGCTGACCGAGATCGCAGACGCTTTCGCGCGACATTCGACGGTGGGGCTGGTGGCGTCGAAGATGCTGCTTTTTGATCGGCGTGACACCTTCCACACGGCAGGCGACTACGTGACGCCGGACGGCTTCGCGCACAATCGCGGCGTTTGGGAGAAAGATGAAGGCCAGTACGACCACGCCGCCTATGTCTTCAGCGCCTGCGGCGGGAGTGCCGCGTACCGCAGGACGATGCTGACCGAGATCGGCCTGCTGGATGAGGATTTCTTCTTCTCGTTTGAGGACGTGGACCTGGCATGGCGGGCACAGCTCGCGGGCTGGCGTTGTCTCTATGCGCCGCGCGCCGTCGTCTATCACAAATTGAAGGCTTCTGGGGGAGGCGTCACGGCGTCGTTCTACGACGGACGCAACCGCATTTACACGTTGGCGAAGAATTATCCCGCCGATCTATGGCGACGATACTGGCGCGCGGTGCTCCACGCGCAGCTCAAACTGGCAGGGGAAGCGCTGCGCATGGGACGCGGCGCGGCGGCGCGGGCCACATTGCGCGGCATCGCGGCCGGGGTCATGGGCCTGCCGAAGAGATGGGGGCAACGGTGCGCCATCCAGGCGACGCGGCGAGTGGATGCAGCGTACCTGGAGCAGTTGATGACGCCGCCTTACGAAATCCCGCTGTGACCTGCGCGCTCCGCCCGCTGCCGATCTAAAGCGTCTTGCATAACCCGGCAGCGCTCGTACCACAGGGCTGCGTACTGCTCTTGAGGGATGACGCGCCCTTCCAGATCCGCTAGCGTGTGAATGCCTTCCTCCAGGCACCAATCCACGCAGATTTGATAAGCCTCCCAGTCCAGTTCATCCTCGTCCCACATTATCGGTACCTCGGTGAACCCTAGCCGATAGGCGGCGAATGCGCGCGTGTGCCCGTCGGTGTAAATGATACGCCCGTTCAGGTGTTGGATCGGGAGCGGTTCCAGCATGGCGAGCCGCACGGGCCAGCGCGCCAGCACGTATGCCAGCTTTACGGCGCTCATGTAAAGCTGACTCGGTTGGATTTGTGCCAGGGGGAACAAAAGCATGTCGGTCCATGGGTGGGACTCAGTCGCCGCGTGGAGCGTGGTGGGGGATGCCATTGTTAAGCGGATTCATCAGTCGAATATTCAGCTTTCTCATCGAGTAAACGCGGCTGAACACCATAAGAAATTGTAATGTAAGCTGCACCTTGAGTGCAAAGCTCAGTATACAGATTTCGTATCCTGGCCTCGTCAGCATTCGACAAGAATCGAAAGGCCGATGCAGCCAGATATTTTTGCTCCAATTCAAAGGCAATCCAATGCCGCCCCAGGCTTTCTGCTACAGCTCCGGTCGTGTTTGATCCTGCGAATATATCCAAGACTGTATCTCCTACATTGGTCAGGAACCGGATGAAAAACTCTGGGAGTTTCTGTGGAAAGCGGGCAGGGTGGCCTTGGATTTGTGCCAATTTGCAATACTGTAAGTATTGCGAATTGCTTTCGGTATTCGGTATCTGTAACAGGTTGGAGGGAATTGCCCCACCTCTGTCCTCAGCAAAGCGCGCGCTGATATCGTGCCCGGATGGCCTTTTCTTTGGTGAGTAGAACTGGTCACTGTTCTTGAGCAACAGCTTCATCCTATCGGAGTAGGGTACAAGCACTTGGGAGACATCTGCTTTGGGGAAGTCGGACTTGGATAACCACCAGACAGTGTTGACGGCATCTTTTGCCCGGATTTTGCGTTTATTCACCCACTCGATGGGAGAGGGTAGTTTCGCAGGATTAAACCAGAAAAATTCCTCTGCAAGGTTCCAGTCTTGCTCATCACAGAGTCTTAGCAAAACGCGGTAATTATATAATGATCGAATGGGCTTTTCCTTTCGATAAGCTCCTCCAAGATCCAAGACAAAACTGCCGGTGTCCTTTAACACTCGCTTAACCTCCAAGGTGAAGCCCAGAAGCCAATCCACATAGTCATCTTGATCATGATTCCCATACTCTTTTTTTCGTTGTAGTGCAAATGGCGGAGATGTGATGACCAGATCAATTGAATTGCTTTGCAGGCAACCTAGTAATTCCAAGGCATGGCCCACATAGGCTTTGCCATAAGCAGTTGTGTACAAAGGGGGCGGCAAGGGTTTCATCCGTATTCCTCTAAACCATAGACCCAGCTATTCATGATTTGCCACAGAACAGTCACGGCGAAGTAAACCTCAGCATCATCTTGTCTGAGCAATTCTATCTGACCGACATAGCTTTGTGGGTCTTGAGTGCCAATCATGTAGGCAACCCATCGTCTGGCGTCGTCGTCTAGTAGCGCTCGCCGCAGTTGTTCTACACTAAACTGAGCAGATTTACTCAGAGCCCAAGCCATGCCGGCGCGTTGTGTTTGCCCCGGCCTCGAAAACTCATCTACAATCTCTGGCGTAAATTTTTTAGCAAGTTTCGCCAGAGCCCGCACGGCTTCAACGCGAATCTCTTCTTCTATAGCGGCGAAGCTTTCTATAAGAACACCCAGCGATGATTTTTCGCGCAGTTCACCCAATGCCCAGGCAGCACCGGCGCGTATTTCAGGATGTTGCTTGTCATCTCGCAGAGTTCCCATCAGCATTCTACTGGCAGCTTGCCCGCCGATTTCACCGAGTACTATGACTGCCTCCAATCGGTTCTCCAAGTACTGATCAGACAGACAGTTGGCAATGAAGGAGATTCCCCGTTCATCGCTACGCCGTGCCAGACTAGATGCGGCCTCTAAACGGACATAGATGTGATCTTTATCGTCGGCCATCTTGTGCATCAGGGCATTGAGCGAATCCACGGAGTTAAAATATGATAGCGCTTTTGATGCCTTGTACCTCTCGCTTAAGGAAGAACTGGATAATTGAGCTATATATTCTTGCTCGGTAGCTGTAGTCGAACAGGGGAAACGGGTCATCACAGACACTACTGAGGCAAGTACCTGGTTAGCAGCAACAACGTCGCCTTCTTGTACCAAAGGCCTCAAGCTCAATGCTCTTTTGGACAAGCTCAGTGTGATAGTACGATGGTCAGCTTGTCGTTTGTATTGAAGATATTCTGGTGTGATACGTGCAATCGTTCCGACACTGCTGGCGACAGAAGACGGCCATGTAATCCTGGCTTCAAATCCCTCTTGTGCCCCTTTAGGCTCTACGCTTATGGTCTGACCAGCACGCTGAGCGGCTCGTAGATCTCGGACGGAAACATATTGCACAAGGCTACCAGCCTCCCAGTCCACGGGTCTATCTCCCACTCGCTGGCAAACAGCCAAGGCTACAAAATCATCGTCCTCCAGTCCATAATCCCACCCGCGCTCTTGATTGGAGAAGGAATGTGACATTGTTATTTCAAGTTTCGTTTTCGCTCGTGATTCAACGCGGCGGCCACAATGGAGGCAGAGAATATCAGGCACTCGGATGCGCTTGATCTTGATAGTTTTCCATATCTTGAAGCTCGTTGAGCCGCGTTCCAGCTCAATAGGGTGATGCCCTTGTTGAAACAGATCATCAAAGACGCGGCGAGTGCCAATGGCCCCGATCGAGATTTTTTCGAGAAAGCTCTCATCAGTTTTGTATGAACGTCGGCTTGTCATATTTCTCTCACTCGACAGAGAACTGGAATCATTCGGCGTATGCTTAGGCCTGCCCAACGGGCTGAGTTCAGGCACGCAGCGGCAGTGGCGCAGAGTCTTCGCTAGCAGACCGGCTTGTGTGCATTTCCCCTCCGCTGGCCGACAGCATAGCCGCGTTGGATTGATGCAATGTTAGCCTGCCTCCTTGATTGTGAAGACGAACACCCCGCCATAACTTGATAACTGTTTGTATGTAACAAGTAATCCTACCAGTTCACTTGCTTCAATAGTCTCATTGGCTGCCCAATAGTATTCATCTTCATCCCAATAAGCTGCCAAACGCTGAGATGCTTCCGCCCGGGCCAATAGGGTTGGAAAAGCAATGTCAGCGATGAGAATACTACCGCCTGGTGAAAGATAATGTGTGGCTATTCGTTGAAGCAACTTAACTTTTGTTACAAGATCAAACTCATGCAAAACATAAGCCGACACAACACGATCAAAGGGTTGCTGAAGACTGAGGGGCAGCCCTTCCAATAGATTTGCCTGTATAAGTTTGACCTGGGACAAGTGAGCATGAGTTTGAGCCAGCATTTGGGCTGAAAAGTCTATGCCCCATACCTGGCAGCCTTGGCAAAGAAAGCGCCTTGCCAAGTTACCTGTACCCACTCCGAGATCAAGTATCCGCATCGCAGGTCTAACATTAGCCAGGCTGATAACTTGATCCAGTATCAGTTCATAGCCAGCAAAGGGAAAATCATCCTCAGCGGATGCAGCGGCAGGGTCATAGTGTCCGGCCCAGTTATCAAATAGCTGTGCGCGGTTTTGGGTCATAACTAGAGCTGACTACCTCCCTATCGCGCCGCGCCGCCCAACAGCGTTTGGCCGGCGAAGAGCGGGCCTTTAGGGTTCTGATGGAGCATCGTGCGTCTCTTCTGCGTCGCTTTCCAAATCAAAGAGCAGTTCCAGCAGTTCATCGGATAACGCATCCAGCCGTTTCTTGTCGCGGTTGGCCTGCGCCATATTGATGTCGATAATAAGCTGGGCAAGCTCGGCCCGGTCGGCGGGATCGAGGGTGTCACCGTCCAACAGGCGATTCGCGCGCGCCAGTAAGGTAGCGTCGGCCTCCAGCGGGACGACAGGTGCAATGGTGTGCACAGAACCGGCCTGATAGGTACCCCCCAAAGTCGTTTGTGCGGCGGTGATCTGCGCGGCGCTCAAGCGCGTCGGCGAGGCTTCGACCGTGATGTTCTCCTGTTTCCCAGTCTTGCGATCCTGAGCCGTGACCTTGAGGATGCCGTTCACGTCCATGTCGAATTTGACCGTCACTTGTGCCAGCTCCCCCGGCTGTTCCGGCTCCAAATCGGTGATCAAGAAATTGCCCAGGGGGGTGTTCTGCGACGCCTGGGGTTGTTCCCCCTGGTAAACCTCAATTTTGATCGTGTCCTGCTCCGGGAAGAGTGTGGCGAACACGTCCTCTTTCGTGACGGGGATGGTCGTGTTGCGATGGATGAGCACTTTGTAGCGGTCGGGAATGATACGCCCCAGACGATTTTCAGCGATGGCAATGCCGAGGGAGTAAGGCGTCACGTCCACCAGGATGGCGTCAATCGGCTCTCCGGCGATGATGGCCGCCTGGACGCCGGCCCCTAACGCAACCACTTCTTCAGGATTCAGCGTCATACGGGGTTCGGTGTCCAGGTAATTGGCAACCAGTTCCCATACCGCCGGTATCCGCGACGATCCCCCCACCATCAACACTTGGGTAAGTTCGTCGGCGCTGACCCCGGCGTCGGTCAGAACCCGGTCAATGGACTCGGTCGTCTGGTCAAGCAGATCGGCGATGGCTTCCTCGAAGTCGTGACGGCTGACCTCATATTCCAGATGCAGGGGCACGCCGCGCTTTTCGGCGATATACTCTTCTTTGATCCAGGCGAAGGGGTGATCGGAAAGCGTGATTTTCGCCATTTCTGCGGCGCGCTGCAAACGCGCCCACGCACGGCGATCCTGTCGCAAATCGATGCCATGCTGTTCCTCGAAAGTCGCCGCGACGAGCTGGGCCAGACGTTCGTCGAAGTCATCACCGCCCAGATGGGTATTACCGTGGCTGGCGCGCACTTCGACGACGCCGTCCATCAGTTCTACCAACGAGACATCGAATGTTCCCCCGCCCAGGTCATAGACCAGCGCCAGTTGATCCTGTCCCAGGTTCAGGCCGTAAGCCAGTGCGGCCGCCGTCGGTTCATTGATGATACGACGCACGTTGAATCCGGCAATCTCGCCGGCATCACGGGTAGCCTGCCGGGCGGCGTCGGAGAAGTAGGCCGGAACGGTGATCACGGCTTCGGTGACTTCGTCGCCCAGGTTACGCTCGGCGATGCGCTTCATCTCACGCAGGATAAAGGCCGAAATTTCTTGCGGGCTGAGCAGACGCCCCCCCAGCTCCAGGCGCACCGCCGTGCCCATCGACCGTTTGATCGAACGCACGGTATTGTCGGGGTCAAAGACATACTGGTTGCGCGCCGGCGTGCCAACCAGCCAGCGTCCGTCGGAGGTATAACCGACGACGGAGGGGGTAATACGTTCATCCCCGTTCGGCAGCATCACCGGCATGCCGTTGCGCACGACCGAGACGCCGGAATTGGTTGTACCTAAATCAATGCCTACAATGGTGTTCATAGTCTCCTCAAAAAATAGTTACAGGTTGCAGGTGACAAGTGACCTGCTGTGGCCGGTCTCTAACCGTGTCATCCATTCCCTATTAGGGTTCTTTAGGTCGGAAAACCACCACATCCGCATAGCGGAGCACGCGCTCGGCGGTGCGATACCCACGGCGATCCTCGGCGACGATCGTCCCGGGCGCCAGAGGCGTCCCCTGCGCGCCGTCGCCTTCCGCCGTCGTCGCCACCGCCACGTGCTGGTAAGGGTCGAAGGGCTGGCCGATGGTGGGGATGGGGGTGACGCCTCCGCTTTCGAGGATTGCCAGCAGCCGCTCGCGCACTATTCTCAGCCCGTCCAACCAGTTGCTGAGCTTGGCCCGATCGGCCGGCGAGACGAGAAGCGCCTGCGCGGGAGTGAGATCAGGCGTGGTCGCAGCCTGGTCACGCACGGCGAGATAGCGTTTGCCGCTGGCGATGGCGTTGTCCAACCCATCCAACGCCGGTAGAAGGGACTCCAGCCAGTCCTGCCGCGCCGCGTTCACCTTCTCCGTCGTCAGCCTTTCCAGCAGTTCCGCTTGTTGCGCCGGCTGAGTTTCTAATTCGGCAAGCACCTTTTCCAGCCGGGCAGCCTGTTCTTCGGCCAGCATATTCGCCTTGAACTGCGCCTTGCCGAGTTTGCGCACCTCTTTCTCCAGCGTGTCCAAACCGGCCGGCAACTCCGTCTGCGCGGGCTGGCGAGCAGCCATATCGCGTTCCAGACGGGTCAACAAATCGGCCAGCGTGGTCCATACCCGACGTCGATCGCTCACCATTGAATCGGTCGATAGTCCTTTTTGAAGTCAGTTTGTTCCAGGTCGCCGTGACTTTGCAGCAGGCGCCAGATGTCCTCAACGTGAAAATCGAGGTCGAGTTTACGCAGGCGTTTGCGCGGTTCCCACGGCGTCGGCGGCTGGAAGAGAAAAAGGTCGGTGACGGCCTTCACCTCAGCGGTGCGCAGTTTCTCATAAGCTACGCGGATCAATTTGAAAGTATCCGGCTGTTCTTCCGGCGGATATTCGCGGACCAGGGCAAAGTAAGCGCGTTTGATTTCGTGGGCGGTTGCCCCGCGGTGCAATCCTAAGACGGCATACGGATCGTGGCTGGTAAAGTCAGGAGTGGGGCCCCTCTGCCGCGACGAATGTGGCGCTTGAGAATCAGTAGCGGAAGAGATTGTAGAACTCATTGTCATCCTCCCATTCCTCGTCGTTATATTCATCCGGGAAAGGCAATCCCTCCGGCAATTCACCGTTGAGCAGAGGCATGGCGATGTTGCGTATCATGATATCCAACAGCGCCGGCGGCACATCGAGCAATTTGCCAGTGATCTCAACCTGGCGCAGCATATCCGGGTTTTGGGATCGGCGGGCTTCCCTCTCTGCATAGCGCAGATAACGGCGGGCAGACTGCGAATCGCCGCGGCGCAAGGCCAGGATGACCAGCGATGTCCATGAGCGTACCAGATCCTGCCCGGCGGCCACTGCGCGTTCCAGATATTCCTGGGCCAGGTCGACAAATGGCGAGAGCGCCAACAGTTGTCCGATCATCGCCAAGGGTTCTTCATGGGATGGAGCAATCTCGAGCGCATGATCCAGCCAGCGTTGGCTCATATCGCGGTCGACTTCCAGGGCGTAAATGCCCTGCGCCACGTAAAACTGATAAGGAATGCCTTGGATGTGGGTCTCGGCCTGGTGCATCATTTCCCAGGCGCGATCCGGCTCATGGGCATCGATCCAGGCATGGATGATTTGCTCGTATACTCTCAAATCCTGCGCGCCGTGGAGAAGCGCTTGATCGAAGTAGGATTGCGCGGTCTCCCGCTTTTCTAGCCATAAATAACAAGCGCCCAAACGCGCCAACACATAGCCATCGTCAGGGCGATAGTGCAATGCCTGGTTGAAATTGTCGATGGCCCCATCATAGCGCGACCACAATAGCGCATTTTCACCTTGATCCAGATAGTAGTCCGAGAGGAGTTGTTGGGCCTCGCTATTATCGGGATCCAGAGCTAATACCTTTTCCCAGTAGTTGGGCGCCTGCATGGCCCCCAACCAGTTATCACTTTCAACCAACACTTCGCCCATACGCAACAAGGCCGGGATGTGGTGCGGATTTTTTTCCAAAATATGCAGCAATTCGTTTTCTGCCGCCCGGAGCCGTCCGCCGTTGAGCAGTCCCTCGACCAGAGCCATGCGCGTCTCGAGGCTTTCAGGGTTCCACTTGACGGCCTGTTTATAGACATTGATAGCTTCTTCATACGCCTCACCGTGGACGTAGGCTTCGGCAGCGCGCTTCCATAACAAGGATACCTGTTCATCGGTGATGGCATCGGGGTGCCCGGCTTTGCGGGGACGGCGGCGTAGCGCCTCACGCCACATCTCCCCTGCGGCGATAAAATCCTCGGCCTTCTCATAAACCAACGCCAGGTTGTAGGCCAGCCGGAAACTGCCCCCCTCCAGATCGTAGGCCGCCTCCCAATAATGACGGGCTTTCTCCCACTGCCCTGTCGAAGCCGCTTGATACCCTAGCTGTTGGTTTATCTGCGATAACATCTCATTCAGGGAGGAATCGGCCGGCGTATGACGGGCGGATTCATTGGCCGCGGCAAGCGCGCTCTCAACATCGCCGGCAGCCAGCCATTGTTCGGCCAGGCGGTGGTAAAGTTCTCCCAGATTTTGAGACAGGTAGGCGGAACGGTAGCCTTGCGCGTAGGCTGTCGTCCATTGCTTGCGGGCTTCATCCCACTGCCCCGCCCGCGCGGCAAGCACACCCAGATAGTAATGGGCCACGTTCGCTTCCGGCAGTGGATTGAGCGCCTGTTGCAGGATGCGCTGCGCTGTTTCCGTCTCGCCGCAGTCCAGCGCGGCCAATCCTTGCCAGAGCAACGGCGCATCCGCCTCCAGCGTGTAGGGGCGGCGACGAAAGGCTATCGCATTGTGCAGCATCGAGCGTTCAAGGTCCGTGAGGTTTTTCCAGACCGGCGATGTAACGGGATCTATACCCTGTTGCAGCAACGCCAGCGCCAGAGGATAGGCGACGCGCTGCGCAAATTCATCTCCGCCCCGCCGGACCTTTTCGTAACTGGCAATAGCGGTTGCCAGGTCGCCGGCGCGGTGCGCGGCCAATCCTAGATGATAAGTATAACAGGCATCCTCCGGCAGCAATTCTACCGCGCGTTGCAGGTCGCTCAAGCCTCCTGCGGTATCGGGCGACGCCGCATACAGCCGTTCCTGTCCGCGTCGGAAATAGGCTTCCGCCAGGGCTTGCTGGGGCAACATAGCGGGGGATTGGGTGCGAACACGTTCCCAGACTTCGATGGCCTGATTGTAGTCCCCCAGGCGAAAAGCATGACTGCCGCGTGTCCGTAAGGTCGCTATACCCTGTTTGCTTGACGAGCGCTTGGAATGTTTCTTATGTTTTGTCATGAGCCTTGCCTAATGAGATATACATAAACTTTATTATATCATATTCTTCTGATCCAATGTTCAGTCGGCCAACAAACCTACCTGTCCGGCCCGCCGCGCCAGACGCATACCGAGTCGGGCTATGATACAGGTTTGTTGCACTACCAACGTGAAAAACCACCCGGAAAGCGGCAACAGGTGCGTGAGCCACCGGGGGATGAAGAATAACGCGCCGCCGAGCAGCCAACTGACACCAACCCACACGGCCAGCGCACGCCATTGCCGGACCATGGCGCGCACTGCCCCCTGCAACGCGCGGAAGATATGGCGTTCGTGGTGAACCAGAGCCGCAGCCCGCGCCATCTCGATCCACGTAGCGCAGAGGCCGGCGAGCAGCAGTCCTATGCCGGCGATGCCCCCCACGAGCGTCGGGAATGGACCGTAGACCCACAGCGCCGCCAGTAGCGCTATCCCACCGATGAGGAGGAGCAGCACGACGCCGATGAGGTCGAGGGCGAGGAAGACGCCGAACCAATGCCATCCGGCAGCCCTAAACGCGCGCCACGAAAGCTTGATCGGTGCGGCATAATCGGCCAGCGTCCCTCCTTCCAGCCATACCCCCATGAGCCTGACGGTGATCCCCACCGGCGGTATGAGCAGTAAGGCCAAGGCGCCCAGCGGCGTGAGCCAGGTCTCCCCCCGGTCTAAAGTCGCCAGATCGAGCAGAAAATCCAGCGAGCGTGTCTCGATGGCTTGCCGGAAGGCCGGATAACGCGCCAGCGGCAAAACCGCCAACGTCGTCAACAGCGCCAGTCCCAGCGCGGGGAGCGCCGTCATGAGATACGCGGCTATCCATGCGCGGGGGCGCTGTGCCACCCGGCACACGTATGTCCAGACTTCTGACGCATGGCGTGGTTTCTCCGCCACACTCGTCGGCGGCGCGCCGGTCGGCGACCGATCACCATCTAGGCTTTCCAGCATCTCTTGGTCTACCATGCTGCGCCTCCCCCGAAGAAATCCTGGAGTGTCTGCATCCAGCGCACGACCACGCCTAACCACGTCGCCAGATCGGGCGCACGCTGCAAGCCGTTGTTGACAAGGTTTTGATCGATGACCACGGCGTTGTCGGGATCGATCTCGACCGTGCGCGGAGCGTCGCCGAGCGTCAAAGTTGCCTGGTCACACGGCCAGGCGAGGATGTCGGGAGGACGGCGCCCGTCGCGCGTGACTTTGACCGTGGTGGGGATGCAGACTTCGCCCCGGCGCTCCAGCGTCGCTGTGGCATCCAGGGCGACGATCCGGGCATCCAGTGTGCCGGCACCGTGGACAAATTCGGTGAAGAAGCGCTCGGCGACTTCCTGACCCAGGGTTTCCGTCATCACAGCGCGCACATCCTCCGCGTGGGGATGGGTGAAGGCATAACGGTCGAAGTATGTGTGTAAGAAACGCTGCATCGCCGTCTCCCCGACGAGGCGTTCGACCGTGGTGAAGGCCAGGGCGGGCTTGGAATACGTTGCAATCGCATAGGGCATAAAATTGTAGTCCCACGCTGCGCCGGCCATTGGCGTCTCGGCGGCCATGGCATATTCCATCCGGCACATAGCCAGGTACGAGAAATGCCATCCTCCACAAGTGAAGAGGTCGCCATCGTAGAGCGCATTCATAGCGCGCACGGCGGCGTACTCGGTGAAGCCTTCATCCAGCCACGGTTCTTCGGCCTCGTTGGTGGCGACGACCGATTGGAACCACTGGTGGCCCAGTTCGTGGACGGTTTCCACTTCAATCATGCGCAGGCACGGGGGCATGACGCCGCCCATCGCGCCTACGGTGAACAGCGTGGGGTACTCCATCCCGCCCGCGCCGCCGGCGCCCGGCGGGACGACAACGACGGTCAGTTGTGGATAGAGGCCCTTGCCGTAGGTGCCGAACCAGGTGTTGTAGAGGGGTATCGCGCCCGCGGTGGCATCTAAGGCGCGCCGGGCCTGGGCGCGTTGCTGTGGATAGTACACGACGCGCACGGCGACGCCGGCGACGTCGCGGGTCATGGCATGGAATTGGGGTGAGGCGGCCCAGACAAAGTCGATGACGTGTTCGGCGACGAAGGTGTGCGTCGCGGTACCGTCAGCATGGGCGGTCACCACAGCATTGTCGGTGCCGGTCGCGGCAACGATCCATTCCTGCGGCAGAGTGAGCGCCACGTCGTAGCGGCCAAAATCGGCGTAGAACTCGCTGTTGGCGTGAAAGGGGTAGGCGTTCCACGCGCCGTCCTCCCACACGCCGAATTTGGGAAACCACTGTCCGCCCAGGACAAAGTCGCCGCCATCCGCCCACCCCGTCCGGGCGAAGACTTTGGGCAGTTGGGCGGTAAAGGCGATGTCCACGACGACATTCTCGCCGGGAGCCACCGGCTGCGGTAAGGTGACCTCAACCAGCGTTTCATCGGCGTCGAGGGCTTTTACGGTCAGGAGCGTGCCGTCATCCAGTGCGATATGGTCGATTCGTATCCATCCGGGCGCGTCAGGGTCGTAGCTGTAGCCGCGCATGCCGGCATTGGATTCACGCATCCAGAGAGTGTCTGTGCTACGGAAGGCGTTGAGGTAGAGATGAAAGACCAGAGTGGGGATGGCGACGGCGGTGCGGTTATGGTAGGTTGCCTTCTCTTGCCCGTCGAGGAGGTGCGTCAGCGGATCATAGCGGGCGGTGAGGTGATAAGAAGCCACGTCGAGCGGCGGAACTTCCGCCTGTCCGGCGACCGCCGTGGGCATGCCTAGAAATCCTATCCAGCACACAAGTGCGAGTACAAAACGGAGCCGTTTCATCTGTTTCTCCACTTCGCAATTTCCTCCCTTGAAAATAAACCGCTAATCTCGCTCATCTACGCGAATCTTTCTGGGGAAAATTAGCGCGGATTCGCGTGATTCGCGGTTAGAATTTTCATTCAACCGCTGGTGAACGCCAGTTCGCGTGAAATTCCTCTTCAATCTCCCCATCTCCAATACTTCTTGAGCGTCTCGATACTCTCGGCGAGAGAATGGGATTCGAAGGCAGTGATGGCGGCGCGCAATCCCGGTACGGGCGGGGTGTAAGTATCCTCGGCGATAGCGCGGATCGCCGCTTCCAGATGCGCCGGTGAAACGCCCATGCGTTCGGCGAAGACCTGAACCGTTTGCACGGCTGCCGGGTCCGCCAACTGGGCCACCAATCCATCGCGCCAGCGACAGAGCGCCTCGTTATCCACAAACGGCAGCCATTGATCGGGCTGCACCGCGCACAGAAGGGGGATCACGGCGGGGCAGGTGCGCAGGGTCGCTTCGGCCTGGCGATCTACGAGCACGCGGAGGGCGTTGTGGTGGATGTTGCGGGTCAAGCGGTCGGGCCACAGCGTCGATTCCATATAGAACGGGCGAAAGACATCCCGCAGCCAACATTCGTCCCCGGCCAGGTGAACCAGGTAGCCGCTGATGAAGGCGGCGTGCGCGGGAGGCAGCCGTTCTGGATCCGCCAGATGAGGATGCGTTGTCAGCAGCGTCTCGCCGGCGCGCGCGGTGCTCTCGCCGTGGATGTGGTAGAAGTGCGTGGCGGAGCGGGGTTGGCCGGTGATGGATTGCACATCCACGGCGGTACTGCCCAGGAGATAGGCGCCCAGGGATGGATATATCCTCTGCCGGATTTGTTCCGGCAGCAAGGCATGATCGAGCACTTCGTGGGCATAGACCAGATGTTGGAATGGTGTTGGCATAGTGAGATTCTACTGTGAATGGAACAGGAGGCAACCAGCCGGCAAAAATTCTGTCAGATTCCCTTGTTTCTTTTAGTGCGACATGGTATAATCAATTTGTGTGAGCTTAAGGAGGAGGCAATCATGGGAGAAGAGACTTTGCAAACTCAGTCGGCCAAGGCTAAAGCTACCACGGTTCCGGCAGAAGAAGTTCAGTCCTCCGGTGCACCTACGAGTAAGCGCACCCAGGTCATGATCATCGGGGGGGCGATTCTTTTTCTGGTCATCCTGGTTGCGGCTATCGTGTTGATGGCAACTTACCAGGAAGCCACGCAGGTGATCCGTGACATTGCGATTGTGCTTGTTGCCGTGGAGACGTTTTTGATCGGGTTAGCGGTCTTGTTGTTGATCTTTCAGATTCAGACGTTGATTCAGGTTCTGCGCGATGAAGTCCAGCCTTTGCTCCGTTCAGTTAATGACACGGCGTCGACGGTGCGCGGGACCACCGCATTTGTGAGTCAGAATGTTGTGTCACCTTTTATCAAGGTGGCCGGGTTTGCCGCCGCTGTGCGGCGGGGCACCAGCGACCTCATCCACATCGCGGGGGCGACGCGGCCACGTTCAAAATCATCCCAAAGTTCAAGAGGAGGCAATGAAAATGTCTAACCAGGAAAATGATTTCGGTACCTTTTTGATCGGCTTTTTTGTCGGCGCGCTGCTGGGGGCGGCGGCCGGTATGCTTTTCGCGCCGCAGTCCGGTGAGGAGACACGGGAGCAGATTCACCAGCGCAGCGTTGAATTGAGTGAGCAGGCCACCCAGAAGGCCGATGAAGCGCGCTTGAAGGCCGAGCAACTGCTCAATGAGGCTCGGCGCAAGCTCGATGAGGCCACCAAGGATTTACAGACTCGCGCCAAGGAACTTCAAGAGCAGACCAAAACGTTGATAGATGAGAAGCAGGCTCAACTCAAAGAAAAGGCGCGTAAGGCGCCGGCTTCGCCAGCCGTAGAGTCCACGCCGGCGGCATAAAGCGAAAAAATAACGGTTCTTCATGATTTCGCGGGGTCGGAATAAAAAAACGGCCACGGATTGCTACGGATTGACACGCAAAGTATAAAAAATCCGTGTCATCCGGGGCAAAAACTAAAGCCGTTTTTCCATCGCCACGCCCAGTCCCAGAGAACCAAAATGACACAACGCCCCCCCTGAGAATGTGGGGGCGTTGTGTGTGGGGTAGAACGCAACTTGCCAAGCTGTCAGGATGTGGTATAAATAAACAAGGTCGTAGTCATAGGATTGTCGGCCCGCTAGCTCAAATGGTAGAGCAGGGGACTCTTAATCCCTTGGTTACAGGTTCGAGTCCTGCGCGGGTCATACGTGAGAAAGGGAGCGTTGGAAAAGGTGATGTGGGGCTGGGTCCCCTGAAGGGTTGACCATAGCACACGGCACAAAAAGAGCGGGGTGGAGTGATCCACCCCGCTCTCTTTTTTCCCCTGTCTGTATTGTACCCCCTGGCGGAAGAGCATGGAGGGATTGTTAAGCTGTTGCGTTACCTGCTTTTTCGCCCCCTTCTCCCCCGCTAGCGGGGGAGAAGGGGGGTGGGGGATGAGAGGGTCATCACCTGCCGAGGGGGTAACCTGTTATGTGCTCTCCCCCAAGTCCCATTTGCCACCTGGCAAGGGTGGCTGAATAGTTACGGTTCTATGACCATAGCATACCACCCTTTGTCATTTTGGAGCCCCCATACACTATCCCAACGCTTGTGCGCGCTAACAAAATCTTCCATACGATCCTGGATTTGGGTACGGAAGACGGTTAAAGCTTGCGCCGGGGTAGAGAGTTCGAGTTGCATTGTTTTCTCCTTTCAAACAAATTGGCAATCAATACATGGATACCACCTACTATTCCCAATTCATCTGGATATACCGATGGGCTTCTTCTGTGTCCAAAGCATGAGTGGTATTGCCATGACGGATGAAGAATTCTTTGCCTCTAGGACTGTCAACAAAGGCTGGCTCAGGAGAGTTTTCCACATCCACCGCACAAATCCTTTCGCCATTAAGCTCTTCAAACCGGATCTTGAGCAAACGAGCAAATTCCAGCCCAATGTGCGCACCGATCAGGCTGGTCAACAACTGTTCAAATCCATCAAGTGATTTTTCTTTCACTAACTGCAGGTCGCGCCTCAATCCTACAATACCACCACTGTCATCAACCCCGATTATCAATGTACCGCCAGCCGAATTAAGAAAGGCAGCAATGGTTTTGAGAACTGAAAAGCGCAGTTCTGTGTTTTGCTTGCCTTGAACAACATCCCACTGCAGGGTGCTCTTAAATTCAAGCGTTGCACTCTCACCGAGTTTGATCAATTCAGCGATAGGTCGCTCGTGCATGACTACCGGCTCTGTAACCAAGGTACTCATATACCCATTGATTTTACGAGCGATGAGTTCGCGGCGCGCCTGCAGAAAGTCGGAATATCTATGTACCTTCCATAGATCTGGCTGCATCGGGATGAACTGCTTGGATAACGCACCCGGATACTTGTCTTCTACTTGGGGAAAATACTCTTCCGGGCATGTATTGTACAATTCAAGGGGCAGGTCGGCAGTCAAAAAAGCACGGTTGGCGATTTCATTCACTGACTTGCGATGCAGATGGTTATCCGCATCAAAATTACGTTGGTATAGAATGTCTGCAGGAAAGACGTGGTGGCTGTACAATCGATAGGTCTTGCCATGTGTTACTCCTAACGGTACTCCATTGAACCAGTCCACCGCACCTTGTGTTTTGGCAATGACATAGGTCATACGATACAAGGGATGCTGCGTCCAACGGCCTTCCAAGTCACTTGCCTTGACCTCAATGCGACCGCGCTGATCTACAATTTGCTCACAGAGAATTTGCCACGGATTGTCATGCCGCACAACCAGGGAAACATCCTGCTCAAGGCGCTGGTCAGTCTGTGCAGTATATCGAGACCACATCAAAGCGGCATAGAGCCAGTGAATGGCCTGGTTGAGCGACGCTTGATCAGGAAAACGCGCATCATGAAGAGAGAGATAAACGATAATTGGGACAAATGCATTCGTGGTATTCACGTCTTCAGTCGAGTGAATTTTAGCATGGCCCGGCAACATTGCAGTCAAGTAATCCAGCACCTGGGTCAATTGCCCCCATCCTTGCAAAAGTTCTTCTTTGAGTTGTTTGTGAATTTGTTCAAAGAGCGCTCGCTTGGTGACAACACCGGTCAGGGCGCGGGTCATAAAGGTCAGGTCAAAGTAGAAATTCCGAGTAGCCATGTCGGCTACCTTGACTTTCATTTCACGCCTGGCGTGAGGCCATTTGCCGGTGATGTGCGTCAGAGCCAGCTCTGCGTCGGTTAGTTTGGTCCCCTGGCTATTGACTCGGTCAAAGATGTCAATGGATTCGTCAATCGTCGCGTGCACTGGTACAGTCTGCACAGGCACATCCATCTCGCGTATTTGTCTGAGCCTGTTTAAATTGTCGATATACCGTTGCGCATTGGCAAAAGCCTGAGCGTCGTCTGTTGCTTGCTGCTTGGCAATCTGAAACACATTGATCTCAGTACCAGCAAAACACTCAACCACACTTCTCCAGAGTGAGTTGCCTTGCATCCGTGAAGCCTGATAATACTGAAAGTCACCATCGTCCAGGTTAAAATAAAGGTCACGCGGATCTGTAGTAATATCCTTGGACGTGTAATATGGTGGGACCTCGCCCGTGACTAACATATACAACGTGGTTAGGCGCTGCTGCCCATCGAGGATAATGTGAATGGCACCCAGTTTTTCAGGCAGAACATCCAGATTCTTTAGCTCGGGGGGATCATTAGTTTTCCAGAACAACAAGCTACCAATAGGATAGTTTTTCATCAAGGAGACGATCAACTGTTTTGCCTGATCGCGCGACCACACATATTCACGTTGAAATTCGGGCAATACCAGGTCATGAATGCGAATATCATCAACGAGTTGATTGATTTTCATAGTTTTATCCTCCGGTATCTACAAGGATTAGAATGTCGCTTTATTGCCTATTCCACAAATCCTTCACTACAAACGATGTAAGACAGTGCGTCGTTTTCCTCGCCGTGATCGCGCTCCTGGCGCAGGAGCGCATCCAGTCCGTGGACGTGATACAGTTGGGTCAAGGTCTCAAGGAGCGCCCGACCGGTCAGGCTTTCGCGGCGAATGCGGTTCAGGGCGGTGCGGATCGCTGGACGGGTGATGGGCTGCTGGAAAGCTGCATCCAAGATGGCGATCTGCTGACGCAGGTTGTCGTCACTTTCAGCATACAGGATGCGCAGCTCGGCCAGGACATAGCGTTGCGCTTTGGTCAACGCTAGTGTGTGTTGTTGTTCTGATTGCCGGGATTCGTTTTCGTGATCGAAGTCACGCTTGACCTGCATGACGGTGGCGTTGTGACCGGTGGGCAAGGGCGCGGCAGGGGTGTCCGGTGTGCATTTCATCAGGTTCAGAATGTGCGGCGCATCGCGCGTGAGGACGTCGCCGTGTTCATCCACCAGGTAGAGCTGACGGTAGCGTCCGGCGCGGCAGAAAACGACGGCGCCGTTGCGTCCGTTGGCATAGCCACAGCGGATGCCGTCCCGCAGTTCAGTGATGTGACGGTAAAGGTCGGGGTTGTCTTCGCGCAACTGGCGGACGATTTCGAGCGCTTCGTTCATATCCACAAACTGATCCACCTCATCTTCCTCAAAACGGCTGATGTCGCCGCGCGTGTAGATGGCGTAGAGGGCTTCTTCGTTGAGGCGCTCGTCAGGGGCGAGGATGGCCGCGTCTTCGCCGATGGTGTCATGGATTTCCTGGATGCGCTGCGCCAGCCGTTCTTGTAATCCCAGGGTCCTCTCGAGTTCTCTCTCCGGCAGGAAGTTGTAGGCATAGATGGACTCGTGTGCGGAGCCGATGCGGTCAATGCGGCCAAAACGCTGGATAAGGCGCACCGGGTTCCAATGCAGGTCGTAGTTGATGACGTTGTCGCAGTCTTGCAGGTTGAGACCTTCGGAGAGGACGTCGGTGGCGATCAAAGTGTCGATTTCGGACATTCCAGCAAGCGGGAGTTGGGGATTTGCTTTGGGCGCGAAACGGGCGACGATTTGAGCTTTGCTTTTGTCGCGGCTGTAGATGACGTCGATCTCGGTTCCAGCTTCCACGACAAGGTTGTCGTAGAGGTATTGGGCGGTATCGGCGTATTGGGTGAAGATGAGGACTTTGCCACAGTTAAGCGGTGCTTTAGTGAGCATCGTTTGCAATGTTTGGAGTTTGGCATCCCGTTCCGGGGTAATCGGCTTTACCAGGGCCAACATTTTGTGCAGGATGCCGATGTCGTTGAGGACATCGGCGCGCAGAGCGACCAGGTCGAAATCAGCAGGGAGGTACCGGCCACTGAGTACGGCCAGGGCGTCGAAAAGTGCCTGTTCTTCATCCTGATCCGATTCGTAGAGCAACTGTTGCGCTTCCTCACCGGCGGCGATGATACCTTGATCCAGCGCGGACACAAAAAGCTCGTGAATGCGCAGGATGCGGCGCACGGTCTCACGAAAAGCGTGGACGCTGGATTCCAGGCGTTTGAAGAGCATGACGCGCAGCAGTCCGCGCAGGTTGGCCCCGGCGCGTTTGAGATCAGCGTAAGGTGGTTGTTCTTGTTTAGCCGGAATGACATAGTGCCACAGGCCGTAACGGGCGAAGGTCAGGGTCTCACCCTCACCCTGGCCCTCCCCCAAGAGGGGGGAGGGAAGTGTCAGGTAGCCGCGCAGTTCGTCGTAAAAGCCGCCGTAGGCAGCCTCGATGCTGTAGCTGATGGTTTCAAGTTCACGTTTGGGGAAGAATTGTTCCCGCCCGGCGACTTTGACGTAGGCCCGGCGTGTGCCGCTTTTGTAGGGGGCGAAGTTATCGGGATCGACGCGCTGGTGGGTTTCTGCATCATAGCCGTACCAGCGGAGGATTTGGGTGCGCGTCCGGCGAATGAGCAAATGGGCGAGCAGTTCGGGCAGGCGTTTCTGGCCGTCCTCCACCGCTTTGAAATAGGTGCGCAAGTTCGGCGGGTCAATGGGCAGTTGGGTGAGGTCGGTGGGGTGGAAGAGCTTGAGTTGGTGGTAGATATCCCACACGGATTTGTTGCGCGGGGTGGCGGTGAGGAAGACGACGCGCCGCTCGCCGGTCGCCAGGTAGCTCTGCAAAACGCGGTAACGCTGGTTATCGGTGTTGCGGAAGTTGTGGCTTTCATCCACCAGGACGAAATCCCGGTAGCGGTAACGCTCGTCGTGCAGCATCCATTCCGGGCCGTATTGATCATCTTCGCGCAGCATCCCCAAAGAGAGCACGCGCGCGTTGAGTTGGTAGACTTCGTTGTAGTATTCCCACATTTCGACCAGCGGCGCGGGGCAGATGATGAGGGTACGGGCGCGGTCGTGGCGCTCGAAGTGTTTGACGATGGCGGCGCCGATGTAGGATTTGCCCAGGCCGACGACGTCGGCGACGAAGCAGCCACCGTAACGTCGGATCATCTGGACGGCCTGGCGGACGGCGCGTTCCTGGAACTCGGTAAGAACTGCCGTGATGTCATCTTGCCACAGGAATTCGGTCGGATCGACGCCTTCCAGTTGGTCGCGGACCAGCTCGTAGAGGGTTTTCAAGTAGACTTCGTAGGGCGTCACCTGCGCCAACGGCCAGGATTGGCGCAGTTCTTGCATCAGGTGCGTCTCGAAGTCCTGCGCTTCGTCCCACAGGTCTTCGAACCAGTGGGTGAGCGCGGCGTGGTTGGCGTCGCCGAGGACTTTGACGTTGAGTTCAGTGTTGGCAGCGATGCCGGAGAGGGTGAAGTTACTGGAACCGACGATGGCCATGCCGCTGCCATAGGGACTGTTCGGGGGATAGTCGAAGATGTAGGCTTTGGCATGCAGCCGTCCCTGGGTGTAGACGCGCACCTTGAGCCGCCCGGATTCGATCAACGCGACGAGCGTGTCTACCAACTGCGCGGCCTCGTCGGTTTGATCCATGCGCGCGGCGGTCTGGCCGATGGACTGGGCGGTGGCGGCAGTGGCGGCTTCTATGGCGGCGCGCTTGGGATACTGGATAGCCTCGACGGCATTGTGCACCTGTTCCAGACGGCGATAGCCCTCGGCGATCTGTTCGATAGTCTCGCGATTGGAGGTGTTGCCGATAAGCAGGCGCAGTTCACCGACGTTGTACAGTTGATCGGCGACGGCTTCCAGGCCGGAAAGGAAGAAGTAGCCCACGGCGAATTTGGCGGCTTGCGCGCCGGGCAGCACGCGGCGGATGGCGTCTACCAGTTTGTCGGTACGGTTATCGATGATATCGTGGGGCATCGGGCCTCCTTTTGGATGTGGCTATTGTGTCACACTATGCTATAATTTCAATAAACAGTCCAGCATGTTAACGAGGTGCATCGTGTATCAGGAACGCATAGCCCTATATCGAGAAATCGAAGCCGCACGCGACAGCCGGTTGATCGTTTACGTCACCGGGGATCGACGCGGGTTGGAAACGCAAATTCACCCTGAAGTGCTTGATCTTTTCGCTGCGCATCTGGATACCTTTGGTACTGTTCCCAAGATTTCACTGTTTCTTTATACACGCGGCGGTGATACGCTCGCGGCCTGGAGTGTCGCCAACCTTATTCAACAATATTGTGACGACTTCGAAGTCTTGATCCCGGCCAAAGCGCACAGTGCAGGGACATTGATCGCTATGGGCGCACAATCCATTATTATGACGCGACAGGCAACACTAGGCCCTTTTGATCCCAGTGTCACGACTCCGCTGAATCCGAACATTCCCGGTGCGCCGCCTCAGGCGAGAATGCCGGTCAGTGTGGAGGCCATCAACGGCTTCATTGAGTTGGCCCGGCAGACTGGTATTCAAGATGGAGCCGACTTGACGCGGGTTATTGAGATGTTAACAGCGCATGTTCACCCGCTGGTATTGGGACAAGTCTACCGCACACGTACGCAAATTCGTATGCTAGGAAAACGTTTACTCGCGCGTCATCTAAGCGATGCGAACAAAATTGAAAGAATTCTTGACTTTCTATGTAGCGAATCAGGCAGTCACGACTATATGATTTACCACGGCGAAGCTCGGGAGTATTTAGGTCTGAATGTGAGTTTGCCGGATGAAAACCTGTACCAGAGCATGAAAAGCGTGTATAATAGTATTGCAAGGATGTTACAACTGGCTGAACCTTATGATCCGGCGGTGTTTCTAGGCCAGCAAGAGCAAGCCCATTACAGTTTTACACGCGCGCTGGTAGAAAGTGCAACCGGCGGAAGTCATCAATTCCTAAGTGAAGGTATGTTAGCCAAGCGTCAGCTTGTGAATGAACAAAACGGCATCATTCAGGATTTGGTGCAAGATAATCGCACTTTCGAGGGGTGGAAATATGAGCCAGTTCAAGCCTGAATGCGGTTCGGGACACAATATCGTCTATCTTAACCATACACACTCCGGTATGACGTGGGGCGCGATGGAGTCTTCCGCTGCGCCTCTCAGCCAGCCGGGGAATATGTACTGGATACAAGAGCAATATCCTGCCGGCAAGCTGCTCAAGCCTGTTCCTCCACAACCACGACTGCGCGCGGCTGAAAATGAGGCGTTCCAGGCCAGCCTCGAGCGCAGTCTCCGCGAACACGCCGACGTATGGGCCGAGTTGGCAGAACGCTAACCCTGGCGCAAATTGTTGAGATCAACCGCCGAATGTTGGATACATTTGGCGGTTTCCTTGTCGAAGCGAATAGCGATTTAGCCAATCCCGGCCCGTTACGGTATATACTCGAGGCCATCCAGGCTCCCATATTTGGGCAGGACCTCTATCCCACACATATCGAAAAAGCGGCTGCCCTGGCCTGGTACATCATCACGCATCACGTCTTCCACGATGGCAACAAACGCACCGCGATGGAAACCTGTCGCCTGTTCCTTGATCTCAACGGCTACACCATGACTATAGATCAACATGTGGCACAGGTTGCCGTAGATATTGCTACAAAAGAGATGACCTTTGAAGCTTTCGTTTGTTGGCTACAAGCGCGTACAGCCCCCAGTTAGGTCAAATTTAACGCAAAGTCGCCAAGGCGCAAAGTTTTTTCTCTTTCTTTGCGCCTCTGCGTTAACTCCCCTCCACCACCTTGATCTCCTCCGCCGTCAACCCATACACCTGATACACCAGCGCGTTCAGCTCCGCCTCCCACGCGGACACCTGCGGCCCTTGCCCCCGCGCGTCCAGCAGGCGGCGCACCAGCCCCTCGATGGCGGCGCGTTGGTCGGGGGTGGGGTCAGGGATGGGGATTTGAGAGACGTACATAGGCTTGAATTCTACAAATCCCCCTTGTCTTTGAGCTGCACTTTGTAAAATCAAATAGTGAGTGACTTGAGAATTAAGTATACCCAACAGGAACTTATCGTCTGTGGGTATTGTATTGGCTGGAGCACAAAGGTAATAACCAGCTTCGGCAAAAGCAAAATTGGGTCGGGTAGCCAGATTCCCCCAGACGATTTGTGGTAATTCGAACTCTTTGTAATAAGTAGCGGCACAACGTTGTAAAGCATACCACTCGTATCTGACACCTGTTTCCGTTTTGTTTCGGTCTGATAGTGCCTCCTTGTACAGAGATAAGTGGTCATAAACTGCCGGGTACTGTTTTTTGAACATTTTCTCTGCAGTTCTCGATGCGCCTTGTAAGGAAGTGTCCTCATGTAGTGGAAAATGCCACGGAATAAACAATAGCCACAATTCGGCAAAATCTACTATCCAACGTTTCACATCCCGACCACGTAAAAAAGGTTTCAATACTTCTACCGAGGATGGGTGTTCGGCAATCAAACGATTACGAGTAGCATAATCTACGATAAAGGCTTCGTTATAACCAGTGACAATGCCCCGATAAAATCGTCCTTTCATATAGTCGTCTAATGGCTTCCCGGCGGCACGTAGTTTCTCCAACAATGCAGTCACGGTGGGATGCGCTAGCACCCACCCGTCCGCTCTCAGACTCGCGCGCGGCTGCTCCCACGCCTCGGCCTGCACGACCTCGCTCAGGTGTTCCACGGCGCTCAGGTCGTCCACCGTCAGGGCGCGCAGGGTGTGCTCCTGCGGCGGCGCGTGCTTGCGGAAGATGATGATTTGCGGGTAGGCAATCGCGCCAAACACGGGCAAGTCGCCAAAGTCGATGACCGCCTGCACCGTGGTCTTCGTGTTGAGGTGCTGCCGCAGCTTCTCGCCGTACCCGGCCCGCAGCCATTTGTTGGAGGTGATAAAGCTGGCAATGCCGCCCTCCCGCAAAAGGTCCAGCGCGCGGGCGTAGAAGTAAACGTACAGATCGGCGGTGCCGGTGTACACGTCGGGATAGCGTTTCTTGAGCTTGGCCTTCAGGTCACTGCCCAACAATTCTTGACGCACGTAGGGCGGGTTCGCCACGATGATATCGAAGCCCGGCGCGGCGCTTGTCGCCAACTGCATCTGGCCGGTTGTGGCGTTCAGCACATCCGTCATCCCACCGCGCAGGGTGGCGGCGTCGGCCTGGGGCGTGAACACTTCGGCGAAGTCCACGGCCCAGTCGAAGGCGTCCGCGCCGCTTTCCTCGCTGGCCCATTTCGCAATCGAGGCTTTGAGCGTGTCGATCCGCGCCTTGAGCGTCTTCTTCTCCGGGCCGTGCGCGGTCATAAACTGCCCTTTGAGGATGAAGAAGTCCGCCACGTCCTGCTGGCGGAACAGATCGGGCTGCAACGGTGCGGGGGCGGGCGCGGTGAGGCTGTCGCCCACCTCGATCTTGAATTCCAGGTTGGGTAGGGGCGGCGGGTCGTCGCCGTCGTAATCGACGATCAGCGAGAGCCACAGGCGCAGCCGGGCGATGTTCACGGCGAAGGGGTCGATGTCCACGCCGTAGAGGTTGTTTTGGATGATTTCCAGTTTGCGTTCGTAGGCCGAGCGTGCGTCCAGGTGGCGCGAGACAAAGAGCGCCTGACGCAGTTCCATGAGTTCGTGCAGCATCCCCAGGAGGTAAGCGCCGCTGCCGCACGCGAGATCGCAGACTTTAACCGCGCGCAGGGCGGCGAGGACGGCTTCGGGCTGGCGGATGTCGCTGGCGTCGCGTTCTTCCACGAAAGCGGCGATGGCCGTCTCCGCTTCACGCGGGCAGGCGTCGTGCAGGTAGCCCTTGAGCGCCTCGCGGCACATAAAGGCCACCACCGGCTTGGGGGTGTAGTAGCTGCCGGATTCGTGGCGGCCCGTGACCAGTTCCTCGAAGATTTTGCCGAGCATTTCGGGATCCACGGCCACTTCGACATCGAGGGGGGTGCTTTCGGTGACGGTGAAGTTGTAGTGATAGAGCAGGTCGTCGAACAGCGAGCTGAAGACGGCGTCGGGCACAGCGATGCCTTCGCGCTCGTCCAGGTCTTCTTGCTCGAAGAGGCCACCGTTGAGGTAGGGGACGCGCCCGATCAACGCCGCCAGCGGGCCGTCCGCTTTGATGCCGGTGATGTCGATGCTGCCGGGGTTGTTCAGCCCGGAGAAGAACAAAAGCTTGAGGCGGTCGCGGTAGAAATTAGATTCCTCACTTTGTTCGGAATGACGGTGGGCGTCCCATAATGCGGCCAGGTAGCCGTCAGCCCGGGTGGGTTTTCCTGTGTCGGGTGGAATGAGCCAGCCTTTACGTTCGAGAAAGACGATAAAGAGCAAGCGGTTGAACAGGCGTTGGGTGAAGATGCGGACGGCGTCGGCGTCGTCCAGGCCGGCAATCTGGACTTCGGCCCGCTCGAAATGCTCGCGGTAGGTGGTGAAGAAGGCTTTGGTGACGGCTTCGACATCGAAGGCGTCGTCGTGGCGCTGCTGGATGGCAATCGGCGAAAGGCCCAACGGATGGCCGCCATCCGCGAGGTTGGGGCTGAGGGTCGTCAGGTCGAGCATGGCGATGCGTTCGGCAGCCGTGCGCAGGCGCTCGTGAGGTCCAATCGCAATACGGCGCAGGACGCGCCGGGCAGCGCTTTCGCCGTCTGCTTTGTCGCGGCGGTATTTGACGTTGACCAGGTGCCAGTGTTTTTCGGCGGCGTCGCTGAAGACGAAAAGCGCGTAGGGATGGTTGGGCAGGAGTTGGGTAATGACGGCGCGTTCCGCCGCGAGCGATAAGGGGAAGCTGCGCCCGGTCTGCTCCGATGCCAGGGGGATGTAGAGGATGTCGAAGCTGCCCAATGTGGACGTGTGCTGCGCCAACAGTAGGGGGTCCGCGTTGACCAACGCGCGCGTTCCATCGGGCCACTCACGGGTGGAGAGAGATTCGGCGGCACGGTCGTAGTTGAGTTCGGTCCAAAAGAGGCGCTTGGCAGCGTTCAAGCCTTCGGAGGGCATCCGGTGGAGCAGGTCAAGCACACGTTGCGGATTCGTGTTCGGCATAGACATTCACCTCTGTTGACGAAAACGCCCCCGGTGACGGTTTCTGAGCCGCATTGACGCGCACTCTCTGCGCGGCATTACCCGGTCAGAGCGCCGCAGGCTTGGAGGTTCCTGCGGGTTGGAGCCGAAGCCCCGGACTTTTGGGCCTGGACGGTGCTGCTGTATCCAGGTGTATATCTATTATACCATATCCAAACCCTGAATTTCAAAGGGGGTATCGAATTTTCACTCAACCCGCACACGAGTGGCCCACAGTGGGCCGCAAAATTTCCATTTGAACAAATCCATCTATAATGAAACCAACATAAAAACAAATTGCCCCGCGATGTACGGTATATATATGATATAAGGAGTAAATGTCGTGAAAAAAAATGATTATACATCTGAGGTGCCAGTTCCTGCGCAGTTGGACCACACGATGACGGCGATCGCCATCCCCGAGCAGCCGAATGCGATCGAGATTGGCACCGCCCCGCTCCCCGACGCGACGGCCCAAGAGGCGTGGCACTCGCAATATGGCAGCCAGTTCGCTCGTAACGTCACGGTTGCGACGATTACGCCGTTTCTGCCCGATCCAGCCAGCGCCAGCGGCGCCGCGGTCGTCGTTGCGCCAGGCGGCGGTTTCTTCACGTTATCGATGGAGAACGAAGGCTGGGATGTCGCCCGCGCTCTGGTCAAGCACGGCGTCGCGGCATTCGTCCTTAAGTATCGCCTGACCCAGACGCCGGCGGACATGGACGAATTCAAACGTTCGATGGACGAGATGTTCTCGAACACTGAACGCCGGCCTCCGCGACCCGATCCAGAGCAGATGAAAGTTTACCTCGCGCCGCAGCTCGAGGACTCGTGCGCCGCCTTCGCCCTGATCCGGAATCGTGCCGCCACGTGGAAGATCGATCCGGACCGTATCGGCATGGTGGGCTTCTCAGCCGGTGCCATGCTTACCATGGCGACTGCGCTCGTCGGTGAGAACGCCAGGCCGGCGTTCATCGGCGACATCTACGGTCCGCTGGCTTCGATAACCGTTCCGGACGACGCTCCGCCGCTGTTCGTCGCGCTCGCCGCCGACGATCCCTTCTTCGGCGATAGCGGATTCGGGCTGATCGAGAGCTGGCGCGCGGCCAAGAAGCCGGTCGAATTTCACCTCTATGAGCAGGGCGGTCACGGCTTCGGCATGTACCCCAAGGAAACGACCAGCACCGGCTGGTTCAATGCCTTCGTGAGCTGGCTCACCATGCACGGGATGGTCAAGCCCAAGGCATGATGGTGTGTGGGGCAAGCGTCCGGCCGCAATGACGTCGTTTGCCGGACGCTTGCCTTGCGACATGCTGACGACGGTCTTGCCCTGGGTCCGCGACGATTGATGACCAGTCGCACGCCGCCCTCCAACCTGATCACCCCTACCTCGCCCTCCGGTGCGGCGCTTCGGGCAACGTCGTCATCGCAAACGCTTCGTCCAACTCAGCCTGTAAACGTTCGATGGCCTGCTGATAATGTGGCAACACGGTCTCGTCCAATGTCGCGTGCTCGGCGGCTTTCTGCGCGATCAAGTCGGGGATGAAAGGTAAATCAAAGGCTGGGTACAGGTGAATGCCGGTGAGCAGCACCCGGTACACGTAGGGCAGCGTCTTCACCCGGCGCGGCGACTCCGCCTCGAACTCACGCAGCTTGTTCCGCTTGGCAATGCGGCTAGTCCGGCGACATCTCCCGCACTTCCCACACATCGGGCAGCACCGTGGAAAACCACAGTTCGACATATTTGAGACGCAGCGGTGTCACCTCGTCGTGACCGGTAAGCGTTGCGTAACTGTAGTGGAGCAGGCGCAGGTTGACGTCGGACCGTGCGGCGCGCGTCTGCGTGTACAACCGTTGCACATCACCCATCGTCGCCGTATTGGGGCAGATACAGATCAATGTCCCCTGATAACCCAAGTCACCCCACAGCAGGCGCACAAAGTCAGCATAGGTGGGTACAACCTCGTGAAAGGCCAGCAGGTTGTGTCCATCGCATCCTTGCGAGAGCGGAGGCCCGAAGAAGAGTACGTCACAGGCAAGGAACTGCCGCAGGGTCGCCGGGTCCAGCGCATCGCCACAGATACACGCGATGCCCTGCGCCTGGTTCGCGGCAACAATGTGCGGGGCAAGGTCCAGTCCGCGATAGCTGGCAGCGGGAAATGCCTGGCGATACGCCGCCCACTGCCGGGCGCAATCCCCGCAGCACAGTTCCCCAATGGCGCGCACATCGGGCAGCAGTTCCCACAGCAAGGCTACTCGCTGGGCGATAGTCTGTGTGTTGGTGCGGGCAAAGGCGGGCGTGGTCTCAGTTGGAAGATGATAAGGAGTGGAGTGTGATGAGTCGGAGGACATAGGACAGTTCTTCAATTAAAATCCTGGCTCAGGATGCGCGTCGGCGTGACCACCAGCAGCACATTGGGCTGATCGCGGGTGGATTCGGCGTAACGCCGCGCGGCGGCTTCATCTACGTAGTAACGGCGGATGATGCACCAGCGTATGTCGTCCAGGTTCGGCGCATCGACTGGCAAGAATTCGGCCACGCCGTAGACGGTCACAGTGCGATAATCGGGATGTCCGCCATCGATGCACAGACTGAGGCGTGGGTCACGGCGCAGATTCCGGTACTTGGCCGTCCCGGTGGTGATGCTGATGTAGAACTTGCCCTCTTCAAACAGATACCACACCGGGCTGAGTTGTGGTGGACCATTGCCGGTATTTGTGCCCAGCACCGCGTGCCGAGGTTCAGCCAGGAAGGCGGCGATTTCTGTGGATGTCAATGTCGGCATAGGTTTTCTCCTCTTTGCGTAGCATCACAGGACGATCATCTCTACAAATCCGTCACCACCCGCACCGCGCCGCCCACATTGAGGAAACACAGCGCCGGACGCGGGCGCGTACCAAGCAGCCGCTCGGCGGCGTCCAGGTAGCGCGTCACCTGCGCGCGGTAGTCCGTGCTGTCGAGTAACGCGGTCAGCGCCGCTTGATCGGTGACGTGATCGGTCTTGAACTCCACGAGCGTCCATTGCCCGTCGGTACGGAACAGCGCGTCGAGCGTGCCGCGTTCTAGTGCGCCGCCCGGCGTCGCCAGCGTGTACGGGACTTCGTGAAGACGTTGCGTCGCGGCGTTCATTGCGGTGTACAGGTCGGTGGCCTGGAAGCGTGTCAGCATCCGCGCCGCGCGTTGGACGGCATTGCGCAGTTCGGCGGCGTCGGTGATGCCACGCCCGCGCGCCTCCGCCTCGGCCCAGCGTGCGAAGCGCACGCCGTCGGGGAAGAGCCACTGTTCCAGCGCGCCGTGAACCAGCGTCCCGACCACCCAGGCGGGAGCCGAGGGCCGGGCTTTCTCCGGAACCACGCGCCACACTCGTCGAGGCGGATCACGGTGCTCGGCCTCGGTGTCATCATCGGTCGTGGACGGCGGTGGGATCAGGGGATCGAGTAGCGGCAAGGTTTCCGGCCAGGCTGCCTGCGCGGGGAGCGCGGTGGACACACCTGGGGGCGCGATTTCCGTGTTGCCTTCGTAGAGGGTGCAGTTCACCGGCTGTGCTCCGGCAGACAACGTCACTTGCCGGATTGCTTCTCCCTCGGGGTCGCACGCCGGCGCTGAGGTGCTGAGGTGTAGCGCCGTATCGAGCCGTTCCAGCCAGCCGTCGAGGCCAAGGCCGTCCTTGCGCGCGCTCACCGTCCCGCTGAGGATGAGCATATCCTGTGCCCGCGTCGCCGCAACGTACAACAGCCGGTCGGATTCTGCTTCCTCTTGATCTGCCGCTGCTTGTTGCGCCAGGCGATAGGCCAGCGAGGTGGCGGAGGGCGCGTCGTCATCGCCAGTGCTTTTCAGTGGCGGGACGACGCCTAAAATTGAATCTACCACGGCCCCGCGTCCGCCGCGTGCGGCCTTCCCGGCATCGCCGATGACGATGACGGGGAATTCCAGCCCTTTGGCCGCGTGGACGGTCATCAGTTGTACTGCGCCCACGCTCAAGGTGTGCGCCTCGCCCTCGCGTGTGCCCGCGTCGCGCAGTTGCGTCACGTAATCCAGGAATTCGCCCACGCTGACGATGCCGCTGGTATGCGCGTCCGCCAGCAGTTTGGCGAGGTTGCCCGCACCCCGCGCCTGTCCCGCGCGCAGCAACGCCGCGCAGTAGTGCGTCGCGTCCAGGAAGGCCTTGAGGAGTGCCGCGACCATCACCCGGCCCGCTTGCGCGTGCAGACGTTGGATGAGGGCGACGGCCTCCGCCGCGCAGGGGGCTTCGTCTACCAGAAAATCCAGCGCTGCGCCGTTCAGCACCGTCCACAGCGAGGGGGCTTTTTGAGTCGTGCATTCCTCGGTCAGGCGATAGAGCGCCAGGTCGGAGAGGCCGCACGCCGGGGAGCGCAGCAAGCCTGCCAATGCCAGGTCGTCGGTGGGATCGGCCAGGACGGTGAGCGCGTTGAGGACGTCGCGCACTTCCGGCCGCTCGTAGAAGCCGCGCCCGGCCACGGTGAGGAAGGGGATGCCGGCGCGTTCCAGCGCATTCTCGTAGGGGGCGAAGGACGTCGAGGCACGGCAGAGGATGGCGATATCGCCGTAGTCCAGGGGACGGGTGTGGGACTGCCCGGTGTCGGGATCGCGGGCCGTTAGTTGCACGTGACCGTTTTCCACTAGTGCCGCCAGCCGTATGACTAACGCCTCCGCCGCTTTGTCCAGCGCGCCGCCGGTCTTGCTGCCCACACCCAGGTGCAGTTCGACGTAAGGTGACGTCAATCCGGCAAGTGGCGATTCACGGAAGTGTGTGAGTGCGGCGAATGGTTCGACGTAGGGCCGCGCCGGGTCTTCGTCCACGCCCAGCACCGGTTGCAGCAAGGCGTTCAAGGCAGCGACGAGGTTGCCGTGTGCGCGGAACGAGGTATCCAGGGTGAATGCCTTGCCCTGGTCAGCGATTTCCCGACGGGCGGCGCGGAACACGGTGACGTCCGCGCCACGGAAGCGGTAGATGGACTGCTTGCCGTCGCCGACGATGAACAGCTTGCCCGCGTCGCCGTTGAGGAGGGCGAGCAGGTCGCGCTGGCGGGCGTTGGTGTCCTGGAATTCGTCCACCAGCAGAGCGCGGACTTCAGCTTGCCAGCGCGCGCGGGCGGCTGGATGGTCGCGCAGCAGCGCCAGCGCCCCGGCTTCCAGGTCGTCGAAGTCGAGAGCGCGACGGTCTTCCTTGAGGCGCGTGTAGGCGGCCAGCGCGTAATCATACAGGCGCAGCAGTTCCGGGAGGATGGCGCTGGCTAACGTTTGATCCAGCGCCAGGTCAACGCCGTCTCCGACCAGTGGCTTGAGGGTTTCGTCGTAGCGGATTTGTAGTTCCTTGATGATGGCTTTGGGATTGGCGGGCGCCCAGTTGGCCTGTCGTCCGACCTGCTTCATCGCGCCGCGTAACGGTGCAAGGTGGGCGGACACCGTCGCCCAATCGTCCGTCGTGCGCGCTGCCGTGATGACATCCCAGAGACGCAACAATTCCGCGAGCGGCGCGGCCAGGTTGTCTCCAGCGGCTTCAGCGCGGGACAGCGTTCCGTCTGCGCGCAGAGTCAGCAGATCGGCAAAGTCCGTCTGTACGGCGGCGTCCTCCACAAAAGCGCGCAGTGGGGCCACCAGATGTGGTTCCCACACGGCCCACCAATCGTCCGGGCGAGGGAGCGCGGCGATGTCCAGCCGTTGCTTGAGCAGTTGGGTCAGCAGCCGCGGCAGTTCCCATTCTCCGAAGTCGGCGAACAGGCGCGCGGCTTGTGGATCGTCGGCGGCCCAGGCCAGCGCCGCTTCGACGGCCTGCGCCAGGAGCAGCGCGGCCTGGCCTTCGTCCAGCGTCTCGAAGCGTGGGTCGATGGCGGCCTCGGCGGGGTGGTTGCGCAGCAGTTCCCCGCACAGGCTGTGGATGGTGCCGATGCGCGCGGCGTCCAGGGTCTCGTAGAGCTGCTGCCAGCGAGTGCGTTCCTCGTCAGTCATTTGCCCCGCATCCAGATACCGGCGTACTTCCTGGCGCACGCGGTTGCGCATCTCGCGCGCCGCCTTCTTGGTGAAGGTGATGGCGACGACGGAGCGCAGCGGTACATCGTCCAGCAGCAGGGAAAGGTAGCGCGCCACGAGTGTGCGCGTCTTGCCCGTCCCCGCCCCGGCCGTCACCGCCACGTCCGTACCCCGCTTGAGGATCGACGGCATCTGCTCCTCGCTGGGAGACATTTGCGCTAACAAAGGATGCAGGTCAGCCACGGATTAGCTCCAAATAAGAAAGTCGTGATGCGTCATTCGCCCATTCGCTGATTCTTTGATTCGCTGATTCGCACATTTCACCATTGTTTGGGCTGATAGTGCCAGCAGAAGGCCGCCGCCGGGCAGTAGGCGGGACAGCCGCCATCGGGTGGGGTGGGGACGAAGTGGCCCTGTCGCGCGCCATGGACGGCTTCCCAGGCGTGGGTGACGGCGGTGTGCATCGCGCCCGCCGGACCGAACAGGTTCTCTTCTTTGTCCGCGAACTTCGCCAGGGTAAAGCTGCTGGCCTCGGCGGCCTGGATGTGCCAGTAGAAGCCATCGCTGACGGTTCCCAGGTCTAGCGCCTCCTGCGCGGCCAGGGCGTAGAGTGGGAGTTGTAGCTTCTTCCCTTTTTTGACGTTGGTGACGGTAAAACTGCCCTTTCCGCCGGTCTTGTAATCAATGATACGTACACGCCCGTCCGGCGCACGATCTACCCGGTCAATCAAGCCGCGCAGCCGGAAACTGTCCGCGCTGTCACGGATGACCAGGGGGGGATGGTGATCATCCAACCCAAACCTGGCCTCATACACGCTGGGGACAAAATCCTCTCGCGAAGCATCCAACGCAACCAACGAACGGCGGACGTTCTCGATGATCTCATCGCGGGTTCGCGCCCACCACGCTGTGGGGCGGAACTGTTGCTCACGGGGAGCGACGTCCAATATCGGTGTAGCGACGCTGGGTAACGTAGCTAATAGTTGCTCAAGGTCAGTGGGATCGGCGACGGCCTGGTAGAGTTGCTCGAAGATGTGGTGGTAGAGGCTGCCCAACTGCGCCGCGTCCAGCCCTTCGACGGGGCGGGCGCGCGGTTCCAATGCCAGGACGCTGCCCACGAAGAAGCGGAAGGGGCACTCGCGGTAACTTTCCAAGCGGCTGGCGGACCAGGTGCGCGCCGGGCCGAAACGTTGGGCGAAGATGTCGCTGGTGGAGGTCAAATCGCCGTCGAAAAGCCCTGGTGTGATTGTGCCCAGGCGCTGCGCCAATACGCGCGTCGCCCGTTCCAGCGCAGCGTGATACTCCGGCTGGCGGCGTGCCATCGCTTCCCAAGCCGGTGTGTCTCCCTGGGCACTCAGGCCCAAGAGCAATTCTTCCCACGAGGCGGCCTCGTCCGGTGCGGGGTAACTGTGACTGGTCAGGTGTAACGGCGTCACGGCAACGCGGCGACGTACCTCGTCCCAATAGGGCGATGCCTGCCACGGCGCGCCGTTGTCGGCGATGCGCGGGCGCGTGAGCAGCAGGGCCGCGCGCGGGCGGGCGATGGCTTCGTAGAAGTACTCGGCTTCAGAACTGTCCGGCGAGGGTGAGAGCGACAGGCCAAAGTCGTCGCGCAAAGTACGCCGGTCGGCGTCGCGCAGGAAAGGGTCTTCGGCCAGCGCCGCCGGGAATTCGCCCTCGGCCAATCCCAGCACGGCGACGGTGTGAAAGGGCACGCCGCGCGCCTGGGTCACGTCGGCCACCAGCAGCGCCTCGCGGTCGGTGGGCAGCGGCAGGCGATAGGTTGCGGCGTCCACTGCGCCTTCGAGGTCGGTCCAGAACGCAGGGAACGGCGCGGGATCGCAGACCACGGCTTCATCGGCCCATACCAGTCCACGCAGCACGTCCTTGATCACGTTGAGTGCGGCCAGATCGCGCTCGCGCAGAGTCACTGGCCCGGCCAAAATCTGTCGGACTACGCCCAGATCGTCTGGCGATGTGGCTTCATCCTCAGGCGGTGCGTCGTCACCAATGAGGGACTCGATCCACGCCACGAACGTCCGGCAAGGGTGTGGGCCTTGCGGCGGAGTGATGCGCTGCACAAAGCAGTGGAATGTCGCGAGCAGCGCCTCCGCCGCTGCGCCGGTGGGGACGGTCAGGGGGATATCGACATCGGCTTGTTCTTCGTCCAGAACGTCGCGCGGCCCGGCGTTGATCGCCAGGGCGAAGGCTTCTTCCCATTGCGCCAGTCCGGCGACCACGCGCCCCCAGCGCGCCAGGCGATCCAGGCTTTCGGCGGTTTCTGAGGTGATGCCGCAGGCGGTCCACTCGAAGTAGGGGGAGCGCCAGGCTTCCACCGTCAGACGCCAGGGGAAGGCACTGCTGGCCTCGTCGGGCAGCGCCAGTCGCAGCAAATCGAGCAAGGCCGCGACCGCCGGATTCGCGCGCAGCGGCAGGCCGTCGAGGATGTGAACCGGCACGCCGAACTCGTCCGCCGTTTGCTGGATGAAGGGGCGGTACGGCTCGATGTCGCGGGCCAGCAGCGCCACGTCGCTCAGACGCAGGCGCTCACGGACGACACGCGTCTTGAGCCATCGCAGCGCGGCGCGCACTTCGGCTTCGCGGTCGGGTGCGGCGATGAGTACAACGGCATCCCCGGTGGGGCATTGTGCGGCATCGGTAGTGAACAGCGCCGCTTCCAGGTGTCTTAGCGCGGGCACGCGCGGATCGGGCGTCACGCGGGCGGGCAAGGGTTCCGCTGTGATGCCCAGGGCGGTTTCCAGGCGGCGGCGCGTGCGGTCGAAGCGATGCTGGATCAGCGTGCGCCCATCGTCGCCGGGGCTGCCGGTGAGGGTGATGACCAGTTCGCCCACGCGCCCGGCCAGGTGTCGCAGCACGTCCACCTGCACTGAGGTAAGGTCGTCGAAGCCGTCCACGAAAAGGTGCGACCAATCGCGGCCCACATCGGGGTGACGGACGAGGGCTTCTGCCGTGAGCCAGCCCAACCCGGCGAAGTCGGCCCAGCCTTCGTGTTGCAGACGCTCCTGGTAGGCGGTGTAGAGCTGCGCCAGTTCCAGCAGGCGCGGTTCGCCGCCCATTGATTTGACGGCATCGGCGAAGGCGTCAGGTGAGACGCCGCCGGCTTTGAGTTCACGGACAAAGCCTTGAACGACCTGCGCGAAGCCGGGCCGGGTGCGGAGCGGGGCGAAATGCTGCAACGGAGCGTCGGCGATGAGCGCGCGCAGCAGGCGGTACTGGATCGGTTCAGTGAGCAGGACGTAGACCTCACCCGCGGCGCGCAGGATCTCACGGTAGAGCGTGTCGAACGTCCCCACACGCACGCCGAGCGCGCCGCCCGTCTCGGCCAGGCGACGCTGCCACGCGCGTACCTGAAGCTGCGTGGGTACGACGACGCGCAGCGTGGCCGTCAGCCCGGCGCTCAGGGCGCGGGCCTGGGCGACGAGATAGGTGGTCTTCCCGCTGGCGGCGGGGGCGAGGTAGAGGTGGGTGGGCATCTTGGGCGGTTATTCCTCCTCAACGTTTGTCCATAGTCTAGTGCAAAACGCCCAAACGCCAAATTCGACCCCACTCGGTTCCTGTGCCACGCTCCTGGCATCCCCTCATCTTGGAAGACGAGGGTGGTGTGGTCAATGTGACCCTGCGACCGGAGGTGTTCACGGCGTATCGCGAGGTGTTACGAAGTCCATTCGTGGTTATCGAAGGGACATTGCAGTGGCAGGGCCGGGTGTGCGGTGTAGTCGGGGAGAGGGTACTGACGGTGGAGGGGTGACGCTGCCTAGAAAAAGATAAGCAGGAGCATACTACGTAGCAAGGATACCTAGACTGAAAACAGCCGCCCTTCCCGCAAGCGCATCCACAGCACCGGCACTGCGGCATCGGTGTATTCGCCGGTGAGTAAGGCGCTACGGGCTTCGTTCATTGCGCGATCCACCACGCCGTGCCGGAGTAACTGTGGGTAGAAGGCGGCGCTGAAGGCATTAGCGGCCTTGATGGCGACGTTATCTTGCATTGCTACAACCGCCGGAATGCCGATCTGCGCCAGTTTTGGCCCCAGGCCGCTGAACGTCTCCCGCGCTGAGGTCACTCCGCTCTGGCAGGCCGCCAGGAAAACCAGCAATGGCGGCGTGTATTGTCGCGCCAACATTTCCACCAAAGCATTATCGGTGGTGATGTGTGTGTAGCCCCTTTCATCCTGCAAGAACAAGGCGGCCTGTTCCCGTGTGGCGTTGAACGCGCCGTGCCCCACGTAATGCAGGATGTGATACCGGCGTTCTTGCAGTTTTGCTTCCAGCCGTGCCAGCGTGACCGGCGGATCAAGGAAGTCCAGTGCGACCTGCTCTGGCCCTAAGGCGCTGAAAGCAGCTTCGAGCAGGGCGCGCTCAGCAGCGGCATTGAGGCTGGCCAGGTTGTAGCCGGTTGTCAGATCGCCGGGATTGGCGATCAGCGCCAGCGCGCGCAAGGGGCGTTCGATCACCGCCTTACCCCAGTCTTTCTCCACCGGCAGACAGCGTGAAAAGGGCGTTTTGGCGTCTGCCGCCAGCATCAGTGCGCCTTCTCGCAGCAGTTCCCACGGTAAGGTGTGGAGTCGCGGCTCATCCACGTCCAGCCACAGGCGCAGGCGCGTGCGGCGTTGCGGTGAGAGGGCGCGCGCCTTCGTCCAGCCGGTGCGCAAGGCCTCATCGGCGAACAGGGCGCTAAACAAGCGTCGCCCATCCTCGGCGGTATCGTCGGTCGGCGTCCAGGGCAAATCATCAGCTTTGACTTGCCCACGCCAGTTATTCTGGTGATTGAGGGTGAGGTCTACGGGATACGCCTCCCCGCGCCGGGGCAGAATGTGGATTTCGAGGTCGGCGAAATCGGCAGCGTCGTGTGGTATTCCTTCTGGTTGCGTTTGGCGATGCGGGGTGATGGGTGTCACTTCCCGCAAACGGGAGAATATGGCAGTCGCGTCATCCAGCGGGCCAATGCACGCCAATGGCGCAGGCCAGGGATAGTCCGGCGGACCCAGCACCAGGGTGTGCGCAGCGTCGCGCAAGGCTGGGGCCAGCAAGGTCGTCCAAAAACGGTCGAACGTGGGGTCTGGATTGGGCACCAGCACCAGCACGACCCCACCCGCGGCGACATGCGCTGCTTCACGCAAAATGTGGACTTTGTCCCGATCACTGCGAGCGGCGCGGACTTCATCCCAGGTGAGGAAGAGGCCCGCACGGGAGGCCAGGTCTCCGGCAAGTTTGAGCACCGTTGGGCGTTCCGGCACAGCAACGTCACTCAGTGTGGTGACAGTCACAGCATTGGGTATGGTCGCTTCCAGCCGCACGGTGGGGTCCAGGCTGAGGACGGGCAGTGACGGGAGAGCCGCTCGCTCCCACGGAAGTGGAGCGCATTGCGGCGCTGCGTGTTGCCACTGGTTGATCAGCAACGCCGCCGGCTGGCGCAGCGTCTCCTGCGGGGGGAACGGTGTATCCGCCCACACCAGGAGCAGCTTGCGTGGCCGGCAGGCTTCTACCAGCAACGGCAATGGGTCAGAGTTGTGGTTCATACTGCACTCCAAAATCGATTTTTGCGCGACTGGGGCTTCGCCCCAGACCCCAAAGTTCAAAGGACAAGGATCAAAGGAACAATGGACAAGGAACAAGGCTCAAGGGTTGTGAGGAGAGGTTCGGACGCAACGAAATCCCCAGCTGATGACCCTGCCCCAGGGATAGCCCCCGTCGCGACAGCCGCACCGGCATAGTGTTGGTCCTTCAGTGTACCAACTCCCCCCACGCAGTAC
>DAOOGN010000020.1:0-46952 GCA_035415725.1 Anaerolineae bacterium
AACCTGGCATAGGGAATAAGTGGCTTCGTCAGGTTTACGAGCCTGAATAGATACTTATGGATTATTTTATACGAGGAGGTTCATGAATGTCATCCGTTAAAGTTACGATTATTGGCGCCGGAAGCGTCGTCTTCTCTCTCGGCCTGGTGAAAGACCTGTGCCTCACCGCGGGTTTGAAAGGCAGCATGGTTCATTTCATGGACATCAACGCGGAGCGGCTGGACGTGGTCTACCGGCTGGCGCAGCGTTACGCCGAGGATTTGGGAGCGGATCTCAAGTTCGCGTGCACACTGGATCGCGTGGCGGCGTTGCAGGACGCCGACTTCGTCATCAACACGGCAACGGTCACGCACAACGAGTATTTTATGAAGCGGCAGCGTGAGCTGGCAGCGCAGTACGGCTATTTCTACGGTCATACCGGCATGCCGGAGTACCACAATTTGCAACTGATGCTCGATGTGGCGAAGGACGTGGAGGTCATCGCGCCGGAAGCGTGGATTCTGCAGGCCGGCAACCCCGTCTTCGACGGCACCACGCTGATGGGCCGCGAAACCGCTGTCAAAGTGTGTGGGCTGTGCCACGGCCATTATGGCTACCACGAGGTCGCGCGCACGATTGGCCTCGATCCTGACAAAGTGACGTGGCAGGCGCCCGGCCTCAATCACAACATCTGGCTGACGCACTTCTCCTACGAAGGTCAGGATGCCTATCCCATTCTGGATCAATGGATCGCCGAGAACATCGAGTCGTACTGGGCCGCGCACCAGGAGACGGGCGTCTCGGCGCAATGGTCGCCCGCGGCGATTCATCAATACAAGCTGTATGGCCTGTTCCCCATCGGCGACACGCCCCGCAGTGGCGGATGGTGGTATCACACCGATCTGGAGACGCGCATGCGTTGGTACGGCGCGGGCGGCGGCGGTGACACCCCCGCAGGCCGCGACCGCATCTTGCGCGAGAAAGAGGAGAAGTACGCTCAGATGAAAGCAGCCGCCTACGATCCCCAAGTGCGTCCCATCGATATGTTCGGCGCCGCAAAGACGCGCGAGCAGCACATCCCGATCATCGACGCGCTGGTCAACGACCACGAGTATCGCGCCCAGGTCAATGTGCTCAACAATGGCGCACTGCCCGGTCTGCCCGACGATGTAGCCGTCGAAGTGCCTGCCATCGTCAACCGCATCGGCATCCAACCGCTCCGCGTGGAACCACTGCCCAACAAGATCATGCTGGAGTGCATCTATCCCGACTGGCTGGAGATGGAGCGCACGCTCGAAGCACTGCTCAGCGGCGACAAGTCGATGTTGCTGTTCGGCGTCCTGCAAAGCCACCAGACGCGCTCCTACGACCAGGCCCTGGAGACATTCGAGGCCCTGTTCAACATCGAACCCAACGAACCCATGGCCTACGTCGAGGACATCCACGACCACTATGCGTGGCCGGAGAATTGGGAGTTGTAAGTAGACAGTAGGTGGGGAAAGTGCTTTCGCCGCAAGCGGGGAAGAAGGGCGTTGTCTCCGTTGTGGTCGTGGGCGCGTCTACTGGTGGGGAAAGTGCTTTCGCCGCAAGCGGGGAAGAAGGGGGCAAAAGAGGGGTGTGGCGATACCCCCACCCAAAATCCCCCTTCCCTAAAACAATACTCAGCATCGGTGTGCAGGGTTTATCAATGCTCTGACATTTCTTCCCCGCCATGGCGGGGCGTCGTAGCGACGGTTGAACAGCCCCCCCTCACAGGAGAACTTAATGGATACACAAACCATGCCCTCTCACCCCTGGTTCTGGCAGCCTAACCTGATCGTCTTTATTTCAAGCGGCTGCGTTATGATTTTGGAATTGGTTGCCGGGCGCATCATCGCGCCGAGCGTCGGCGTGTCGCTCTACACGTGGACGAGCGTGATCGGCGTGATCCTGGCGGGCATCAGCCTGGGCAATTACATCGGTGGACGATTGGCCGACCGCTGGGCGTCACCGCGTCTGCTGGGGCTGATGTTCTTCCTGGCAGGTCTGACGGCAGTGGGCGTCCTGGTGATAGATCAACTCCATCCTCTGGATGACGTGGCATGGCCGCTCGTGCTGGAAATCCTGACGCTCATCGCCGTGCTCTTTTTCATCCCTTGCACGATCCTGGGCACGGTGTCGCCTATCGTGGTCAAACTGGCGATGCACGACCTGGCGCGCGCGGGCCGCACGGTAGGACAGATCTATGCTTTTGGCTCCGTGGGCAGTATCGTGGGCACATTTCTCACCGGCTTCTGGCTCATTGCACAGTTCGGCACGTACACGATTGTGATCGGCGTGGCGATCCTGCTGATGCTGCTGGGCTTGCTCTTTCTCCTCGGACGGCGCTGGTGGGGAGCGGCCCTGGCGCTGCCGCTGTTGGTCGGCGGAGCGCTATGGGCCGGCCGGCAGGGCTGGCTCGAAGGGCCATGTATGTATGAAACCAACTATTTCTGCATCAAGGTGAAGGAGGAAGACAAAGGCGGCGAAACTGTGCGCACGTTGATCCTTGACCGCCTCGTCCACAGCTACACCTCACTGGATGACCCGACCAAGCTGGTCTACGGCTACGAGAAGATTTACGCCGAGTTGACGGCGTACCAGGCCGAACGTCACGAGGCGCTGCGCGCGCTGTTTATCGGCGGAGGGGGGTACACGTTCCCCAAGTACATGGAAGCGATTTACCCGACCAGCACGCTCGATGTGATCGAGATCGATCCCGGTGTGACCGAAGTGGCCTATCTGCATCTGGGACTCTCGCGCGACACACGCATCACCAGTTACAACGAGGATGCGCGGACGTTCTTGCACCGTGAACCGACCGACCGTTATGACTTGATCATGGGCGACGCCTTCAACGACTTTTCCGTTCCCTATCATCTCACCACCCTGGAATTCAATGAATGCGTCCGCGCCTGGCTGAAACCCGACGGCCTCTACATGGTCAATATCATCGATGGCCCCTCCGGGGACTTCCTGCGCGCTTATGTCCACACGTTACGGCAGACCTTTGCCTATGTCTACGTCGCTCCGACAAGCGCAGATTGGCGCGAAGCAGCCCGCAACACCATCGTCATCGTGGGCACGGATACGCCGTTGGATCAGCACGCCTTTGCGGCCCATGCCCTGTGGCGGCAGTGGCTGCTGTCCACAGAAGAAGTGGACGCCGTGCTGGCTGAGAAGGACGCCGTGCTGCTGACGGACCGCTATGCCCCCGTCGAACAAATGTTGGCCCCGGTGTTCCTTGAAAAGGGGGCGGAAGAGAATTAGAAGTTAGAAATTGGGCAGCGAGAGGAGTGTAGGTGGCCGATTCGTAATGCGCTGATTCGCAGACGTTATAGGAATTCATCATGAACCTAAGGACACGCAGGACACAAAGAAGGTGTGTTTTTCTCTGTGAACTCTGACTCTGGGTGCTCTGGGGCTATTTTCAAGGGAGGAGACCCTGATATGATCGGTGATACATGGCTGACGGAAATACGTGAATTCAAAGACGAAAAGACCGGGCGGACGATCCGGCAATTGACGACGACCGGCAACAATGTCCATCTGTACTTTACAGAAAACTCGTTTGACAGCGTTAAGAACGAGATCATTTTTGTCTCGGACCGCGCGTCGGGCGAGGACAAACGTCCGGAGGACTCGCCGCACTACAACATCTTCCGCATGGACTTGGGCACGGGCCTCATCACGCAGTTGACCGACGAACCGTGTGCCGTCGGCGGTGTGACCAAGACGCCGGATAGCCGCCTCATCGTCTACACGATGGGCGACCAGATCAAGCAACTCGACACGCTTACCGGCAAGAGCGCCGTTGTCTACACAGAAACCGGCAATTTCAGCGTGGGTGCGCCCTCGATTGCTGCCAACCGGCGCTACATCGCCTTCACCCGCAACGAACAGGTGGAGACGCCGCGCGGCCCGAACTATACCGGCTTCAAAGAGAGCTTTTATCGCATCAAGGACGGGCGGGTGACGCTGGCCTACTTGAACGGCACCGGCGCGTTCGACGTGTACCACGATACCCACTGGCTCGGTCATTTTCAGTTCTGCCCCGACGACAGCACGCTGGCGACCTTCTGCCACGAGGGGCCGTGGAATCTGGTCACCCAGCGCATCTGGATTCTCGACTTCGTCTCGCGGGAGGCGCAGCCGTGCTACCGCCAGGAGGAGTACGACTCCATCGGCCACGAGTTTTGGACGCAGGATAGCCACATTTTCTTCGATGACCGCGGACCAGGCCACGATGGCACGATCACCTCTAGCCGCACGCAGGCGGTGGCGACCGAGGTGCCGGTCAACGCCAATGCGATGGTTCCCTTCGTCGGGCTGACCGACCGCTACGGTACCCTCATCCGCCGTGTGGATATGCCCTTCTACTGCAATCACTATCACGCCAACCCCGACAACACTCTTCTCGTGGGCGACGACGTGGACGACCTGGTGCTGATTGACATTGCCGGGGATGAAGCCAGGCTCTCCGTGCTCTGTCATCACCGCACATCCTGGCACACGCAGAGCAGCCATTGCCATCCCACGTGGAGCTGGGATGGAAGCCGCATCCTCTACGCTTCGGACCTGGGCGGCAAGGTGAACCTGTACCTGGTGGAGCCGTAGCGAATCAGTGAATGAGCGATTCGATGAATGGCGCGACTATCTGACTACCCAACAAGGAGACTTGATCATGAAATACTTTGCTTCTGTTGAAAACAATACCGGACTGAATCTATTGCCCTACAATCCGTGTGAGTTGTTGGACTTTGCACTGTTGAATCTCGCGCCGGGCAGGGTCTTCGACGGCGAGACGGGCGACCGTGAGGTGCTGGCGGTGATTTTGGGCGGCCAGGCCACGTTCGAGGTGGCCGGTCACCGTTTCGCTCAGGTCGGCGGGCGGCCCAACGTCTTCAGCGGGAAACCGCACTCGGTCTATATGCCTTGTGGAACGCACTACACCATCGCTGCGGAAGGCGCCGTCTCTATAGCGTTGACCAGCGCCCCGAGCGACCTGGACATTCCGCCCTACGTCATCGGACCGGAGCGCGTCGCCAACGGGACGTGGGGCGCGGCGAACTTCAAGCGCTACTTCCACCAGATTCTCACCCTGGCGGCGCAGCCCGATCTGCCCGCGCGGCGGCTCATCGTCGGCGAGACGTTCACGCCGAGCGGCAACTGGAGCACGTTCCCGCCGCATAAGCACGAAGTGGACGATCTGCCCCGCGAGGCCGACCACGAAGAGGACTACTTCTTCAAGGTGAACCCGCCCGACGGCTTCGGCATCTGCCGCTATTACAACCACGAGGGTGTCGAGGAGAACTTCACCGTGCGCGACAACGCCATCCTCATGGCCCCACACGGCTATCATACCGTCGTCAGCGCGCCGGGCTACATGACCTACTACCTGTGGTTCCTCGCCGGCGAGCACCGCGTCCAGGCCACAACAGACGATCCGGCATTGGCCTGGGTTGGTCGCACCGTGCCGATGCTGAAAGAGTTGGAGGCGTAGTGGCGAACTTTAGTCACTCTTCTCGGAAACAACTGCCATGATGAATGCATTTGTAAATCCCCCCCGCGAATTCAGTATGGCGCCGTTCTGGTTCTGGAACGATGCGCTGGACGAGGCGGAGATCGTCCGGCAGATTGCGGACTTCGAGGCGCATGGCGTCTACGGATTCGTCATCCATCCGCGCGTGGGTTTGCCCCGCGACATCGGCTGGATGTCCGAGCGGATGCTGCACTTCATGCGCGTCGCCGTCGCCGAGGCCAAACGCCGTGAGATGTTCGTCATCCTCTACGACGAGGGCATGTATCCTTCCGGTTCGTCCTCCGGGCAAGTCGTCGCCGCCAATCCCCTCTACCGATGCCGTTGCCTGGCAAAAGTCGACCTCGACGACAATACCAAAAATTCGTTCCATCCGTTCACTCCGTTGACCAACCTCGTCGCCACTTTCGAACGCAGCAACGGCCAACGCATCGCCATCATCGACCGCCCGGTTGATGCTGTGATTCGCGGCCTCCACTACATCGGCGAGGGGCCGGACGAGGACACGCCGCCCGCCGCCGACATTCTCAATCCCGACGCCGTGGCGACGTTCATCCATCTGGTCTACGACCGCTACTGTGAGGCGTTAGGCGACCACTTCGGCAGGACGATCCGCGCCATTTTCACCGACGAGCCGGCATTGCTCGGGCGCCCGCGCGAGCGCAACGTCTGGCCCGGCACGACGGGCATCCTGGAACACGTCAACGCCTACCTCGGCTACGATTTCACGCCGTACCTGCCCGCGCTGTGGTATGACGACGAGCCGGACGCGGCGCGCTACCGCCAGGACTACCAACGCGCACTGGCCCACCGCCTGGAAGAGACCTTCTACCGGCAGCTCTACGAGTGGTGCGAAGCGCACGGCATCGCGCTCGCCGGCCACCCGGGGCGTGGCGACGACATCGGTTACCTGCGCTACTTCCACATTCCCGGACAGGACCTCGTGTGGCGCTGGGTACTGCCCGGCCCGACGGCGCTGGAAGGGCCGGAGTCCACGCAGGGGAAGTGTTCTTCGTCCGCCGCGCGGCACCTGGGACGGCGGCGCAACAGCAACGAGTGCTTCGGCGCTTACGGGCACGGTTTCACCTGGGAAGAGATGAAGTGGCTGGTGGATTGGTGCTTCGTGCGCGGCGTGAATCTGCTCTACCCGCACGCCTTCTTCTACTCGATCCGTGGCCCGCGCCAGGACGAGCGCCCGCCCGACGTCGGTCCCCACAGCCCCTGGTGGAACGAGTACAAGCCATTTGCCGATTACGTCCGGCGCATGAGCTGGCTCAATACGGATAGCGAACACGTGTGCTCCATCGCCATCCTCTGTGCATCCAGCGATCTACCGTGGGAGGCGGCTAAGATCTGTTTCCGTCACCAGCGTGACTTCAACTACCTGGAGCTGCGTCATCTGTGGGAAGATGCAGAGGTCACACCGGAGGGCATCTTCATCGCCGGCATGCACTATCAGGTCGCCGTCCTGGATGGCCTGACTGCCATCTCTGAAGAGGCCGAACCGGCGCTGCAAATCCTCGCCGAGGCCGGGCGACTGATTCACTGGGGGGAAAATGCCGCGAGTCACCAGCTCGCGCTACGGACATCCGTTCAGTCCGTTGATGATTTCCTGACGGCGATCCAGCGCCTCGTTCCGCCCGATCTCACGGCGACGCCGTCCGCACCGGAGTTGCGCTATCGGCACGTCATCAAGGGAAGCACTCACTACTACATTCTCGTCAACGAGGGCTTGACGGCGCTTCACACCACCCTATCCGTGGCGGCTCAGGGGCGAAAGACGTGGATGGACCCGCTGGCAATGACAGAGACCGAAGCCGTCGCGCCACTCGATTTGACCTTAGCGCCGTACACCCTGCGCATCCTGTGTGTGCATCGGAGCGCCCCCACAACATGACGACGCCATCATGACTACCCCACTCCCCGACGAAAGCTTACCTGACTATGCCCACTCGCAGCCCTGTTCTGCTCGAAGTCAAAGACTTGCACGTCCATTTCCCGGGAGTCGAAGGGGTGGTGCGCGCGGTGGACGGGGCCAGCTTCACATTGCATCGCGGCGAGACGCTGGGCCTGGTAGGTGAGAGCGGTTGCGGCAAGTCCGTCATGGCGCGGTCGATCCTGCGCATCGTGCCGTCGCCGGGACGCATCATGGCCGGACAAATTCTCTACCACCGCCCGGTAGGCGGTCGGGCGGAGACGGTGGAATTGACCGCGCTCGATCCAGAGGATTCCATGCTGCGTTTCATCCGTGGCCTGGAAATGGCGCTGATCTTTCAGGAGCCGCAGTCGTCCCTCAACCCCGTCTACACGATTGGACAGCAGATCGTCGAAGCGATTTGCCTGCACCAGCCGGTCTCCAAACAACAAGCGTTGCAACAGGCCATCGCTATGTTGGGGCAGGTGGGCATGCCCGATGCGGCGCGCACCGTCCATTGCTATCCCCACCAACTGAGCGGCGGAATGTGCCAGCGGGCGATGATCGCGCTGGCGCTGTCCTGCAATCCGAATCTCCTCATCGCCGACGAGCCGACGACCGCGTTGGACGTCACCACCGGAGCGCAGATTCTCGAATTGATGCTCGACCTTCAGCACGAATTCGGCATGGCGATTCTCTTCATCACCCACAACCTGGGCCTCATCGCGCAGATGACGGAGCGTGTCCTCGTGATGTACCTGGGACGCATCGTTGAAGAGGCCGACGTGGACACGCTGTTCTACCATCCGCTGCACCCATACACCCAGGCGCTTCTGCGTTCCATCCCGCGGCTGGGACCGCGTGATCGCCACGCGCGCCTCCACTCCATCCGCGGCACCGTGCCGGAGCCTTATGCGACGCCGCCCGGCTGCCCGTTCCATCCCCGCTGCGAACAGATGCGTCCGGGCATCTGCGATCAGGAAGAGCCGCCGTGGGTGACCATCACGGCGGAGCATGGGGTGAGGTGTGGATTGTACTCCTCGACTACCTCCAGTGCTATCTCTGCCCACTCGAACAGGCGCTGCGGTCGGTAGCGCACAGTGCTGATATCCTTCAGAATGAGTTCCAGCGGGCAACCATGCCGGGCGCAGATGTCGCGCGTCGCCGTCAAATCTGCACGCACGGCCTCCGGATCGAAGGTGTCCCAGGCCAGAAACGCCGGGTTCGGCTTGCGCGAGAACACGTAGTCCCGCCCGATCTCCGCTGCGCCGCGTTCCTGATCCACCCACGGACTCATCGATACTTTGCGAACGTGGGGGATCATACGCACCTGGGCCATTTTCTTGTCGAGTGGATCGCAACAGCCGTAGTACACCAGGCCAAACCGCTCGCAGATGCGGCTGGCGTAATCCACCTCGTACTCCTTGAACATGCGCGGCGACACGGTGGCGAACATCTGCGCCAGGCCGAACATCCACATATCTTTCGTGCGGGGGCGCGCCGGGTCGTAGCCGGGGGCGGGCAATTCGTCGGTGTACGCGCCCGTGCAGTGGATCAGGCTCTGCGGGCCGCACAGCAGTCCCTGACTCTCCAACTGATCCAGCATGCTCAAGTACCCTTCCGTCATCCGTTCTACCAACCCGTGCATCAAGTCGGGCTGATCCAGCAGCGCGTACAGTGCATTTTCGACTCCCATCCACGTGGCGATGGGGTCCCACAAGGACAGGTAGGGGTCTGCACCCCAGGCGCGCACTTCCAGCAGCCCGTCGAACAGCTCATGCGCCACGGCCAAACGGCGGTCAGTTTCGGCAGCATCGTGGCGGATGTGGGGCATCTGAATCTTCTGGAGATCGTCCAACGTTTTGAACTGGTTTTCGTACCGATGCGCGACGACGTCGTTCTGGGGATCGGTGGCGACCGTTGCCTCGTGGACATCGATGCCAAAGCCGGTGTTGACAATCGCCTTGGGGACGCGGATGAAGGGTTCCACCACCATGTCCACCGGAAAATGTCGCCACTGGAAGAGGGTGCGCCGCAGAAACTCCTCATAGCCGCGACACTCTGAGTCGGCGCAGCGCAGGGTCAATTCGTCATCGAGATTCATCTCATTCCAGCAGACCTGGTCGATCATCACCGGCGGGCGGACCGACTGGCGCGCGTTGAGCTGCCGCCATCGAGCGCGCTTCTCGTCCTGCACTGGCAGCGCGGCGATTTCGGCCACGCGGGCCGCTAACTCGCGGATCACGGCGATGTCATGTTGATTTAACATTGGAAGCTCCCTATGCCATCATGGAATCGAGCGACAAAGCAAGAACACCCATCCCCATGCCGGAGGCCGGCGCATCAGGATGTAGGTCCGATTATAGGCGCACCGGGCATAAATTCAACGGCGTGTAGCCGCATTTGGGGCAAGGGCTTTTCCGTGACTTAAAGCGCGTGATTGCCATTTCACCTGTTTCCGGTTATACTCCTGGAAACAGTTATTTCAGCGATTCAAAAGCAAGTTCGTCGTTCAGCCTTCACTCTCTCGCCTGTTGGTCAGTTTCCAGGCTAATAAAACTGGACCTGTTTATCGCTGGTACAAGTTCAAAGAAGCCTTCCCGGCTTCTTTAATCGCATATCTGTTTTCCAAGTACAGAATCATCACAACTCTCTGATGGATAACGACTGGAGCAACGATGTGGTATCTCTATGTCCTGAAATGCAGTGATGAATCGTTCTATACCGGCATCACCAACGACGTGGTCCGGCGTGTGGCGGAACACCAGGCCGGGCGCGGCGCGCGCTACACACGGATGCACCTGCCGGTGACGCTGCTCGCGGCGTGGCAATACCCCGACCGCGGAACGGCGACACAGGCGGAGGCGGCGTTCAAGCGGCTGCGGCGCTCCGCTAAGCAGGCTCGCATCGAGGCGCGCCGGCCGTTTGCCGATGCGCCCTTCGCCTTCGATGTGCTGGATGATCCACAGCCGCACCCCTTCTGTCCCCCCTGCAGCGGGCCGTTGGAAATGCACACGCTTGACGCAGAAGGTGATCCGGCGGCCGCGGACAACGCCGATGACGTGCGTTGGTTCCCGCCGGATGCGCTGCCGGAGCCAATCGCTTTGGCGCATGCGCCGCAGGTGTTAGCCGATTCGCGGAAGTGGGTGGAGGTGCGATGACCGCCATACTCGACGTGAAGGATTTGTGCAAGACCTATCGCAAGGGCAGGCAGCCGGCCGTGGATCATCTCACTTTCACCGTGGATGAAGGGGCGATCTATGCCTTCGTCGGACCGAACGGCGCCGGCAAAACGACCACCATCCGCATCATTGCGACGCTGCTACGCCCCAATAGCGGGGAGGTGCGGGTAGGAGGCTATCGGGTGGATACGGAGCGGGAGGACGTGCGCCGCCTGCTGGGCCTTATCCCCGACGAATTTGGCCTCTACGGCGAGATGCTGGTGCGGGAGTACCTGGAATTTTTCGCCGGCTGTTATGGCGTGGACCCCACGAAGCGCACGTCCATCGTGAACGATCTCTTGGAACTGGTCGGTCTGGCGCACCGCCGCGACGACATCGTGCGGACGCTCTCGCGGGGGATGCGCCAGCGTCTCGGCGTAGCGCGGGCGTTGGTCCACGATCCGGCGCTGATTGTCGCCGATGAACCGGCAGCCGGCCTCGATCCACGGGCGCGCGTCGAACTGCGCGAAATTTTCCGCGTGCTTCAAGAGATGGGCAAGACCATTTTCCTCTCCTCACACGTGCTGCGGGAACTGGATGACATTGCCACCCACGCCGGCATCATCGAACAGGGACGGCTGATCGCTGCCGGCACCGTGGACGAGATTCGCACGCGGCTGCGTCCCCACCGCCGTATCCGCGTTGCGTTCCTCGGTCCGGCAGAGGATGCGCAGGCATGGTTGTCCCATCATCCGCAGGTGATCGAGGTGGAAATCGCCCCGGCGACAGGACGAAACGGCAGTTCTCCCGCGTTGCTGGTCACCTTGCGGGATGGGGAAGAGGCCGTGGTGCAACTGCTCGCCGAACTGATCGGCGCAGGGTTTGCTGTGCTCTCTTACGCCGAAGAACAGGATACGCTTGAAAGCCTCTTTATGAGTCTGACGCAGGGTGTCGTCACCTGAAGCATTTTCGATGAAGACCGCAATCTACATCCACGTGCCGTTTTGCCTGCAGCGGTGTACCTACTGCGATTTCAATACCTACAGCGGATTATTGTCTCTGCGCCCGGCCTACGTCGATGTGTTGTGCCGGGAAATTCACCATCGCGCTACACTTGACCCGGAGGTCGAGGCGACGACGTTGTATTTCGGCGGCGGAACGCCTTCGCTGTTACCCGCCGAAGGCGTCGGTGCTGTGATCGCCGCTGTGAGACGATATTTCACGCTGCCCCCCGACGCCGAAATCACACTGGAGGCCAATCCAGGCACAGTTGATGCCCCTCTTTTGTCCGCCTTCCATACTGCCGGGATCAACCGCCTGAGCCTCGGTGTGCAGTCGGCGCACGACGATGAGCTACAGAGGCTGGGGCGCATTCACACCTGGGACGAGGCCGTGCGCGCCGTCGCTGCCGCGCGACAGGCAGGCTTCGACAACATCGGCATTGATTTGATCTACGGTCTGCCCGGTCAGACGCTGGCCCGTTGGGAAGAGACCCTGAGGCGTACCTTGACGCTCGATCCGCAACACCTTTCCCTCTACGCGCTGACGTTGGAGCCGGAGACGCCGCTGGCGCAAGCCATAGATGCCGGTCAGTGGCCATCCCCTGACCCTGATCTGGCGGCGGATATGTACGAGCGCGCCTCGGAGATGCTGGGTGCAGCGGGATTCTGGCAGTACGAGATCTCCAACTGGGCGCGTGGGCTGTGTCCTCCCGAAACTGTGTGGGCTTTGCCGCCAGATGGTCAGACGGAGGCCATCGGCCCGTGGGTGAGCCATCACAACCTTGTCTATTGGCGTAACCAGCCGTGGTGGGGATTAGGCGCGGGGGCTTATTCCTGGTGGCGACAGCGCCGGTGGAGCAACATACCGCATCCCGTTCCCTACGTGGAAGAAGGCCGGGCCGGGCGCTGGCCGGAGGTCGAGGTGGAAATCATCCCGCCGTCCCTGGAACGGGGGGAGACGTTGATGCTGGGATTGCGCCTTGCCGAGGGGGTGAGCGAGGCGTGTTTCCGTGCGCGGTTTGGCGCGGGTCTCATCGAGGGGTATGGGGATACGGTGGCGCGTTTATCCGCGGCGGGTCTAGTCTTGTGGGATGGCGTGCGCCTGCGACTCAGCGCGCGCGGGCGATTGTTGGGGAACCAGGTCTTCGGCGCTTTTTTAGCGTAGCGCGGTGGCCTCGCCCCCCGACGGCACTACGCCGTCATCTGGCCTGTTTTCCATACGTCGCGCCACGGTGCGAATCTCGCCGACCAGGGACTTGGTGTCGAGCGTTTTGAGCAAATAGCTGGCGGCGCCCATCTGTCGTGCCTGATCTTCTTCCTGACTATCGGGGTACGAGGTCAGGACGATCACCGCGCAGGCCGGACATAACCGGCGCAACGTCTGAAGCGTTTGCAGTCCTCCCGGCGCCTTGGTCTCCAAGAGGATCACGTCGGGCGCTAACAGACGTGTTTGTTGCAGGGCATCTTCATAGCGTCCCGTACTACCGACGATTTCCAATCCAACGGCAGTTTCCAGACGCTTCTGCAGCGCCTCGCGCACCAGACTGTGAGGGTCCACAATCACCAATTTAATCATACGCCCCAGTATATTCTGCCTTCTTGCAGCGCAAAGTGCCATAAATCCTCACTCCAAGCTGATAGATGACTTGGCAGGTTCAGGTCACTTCGGCGTACAGTCTACCGCGTTCTACTCCCTTCTTCAACCCCGTGGCTCCTGAGGTAACCGGAGCGTAAACGCACTCCCCACGCCCGGCGTGCTTTCCACGTCGATGCAACCTCCGTGGGCCACGAGCAGATCGCGGGTGATGCTCAACCCCAGTCCCATGCCTTGCGGGAAGCGCCCGCTGGCGGTGCCGCGGTAGAACGGTTCGAAGATGCGCGCTTGCTCCTCCAACGGGATGCCCACGCCGCCGTCCTGCACGCGAATCCACACACCCTTGTCATCCACCCCGCCCGTGATCACAACATCGCTGCCGGGCGGAGTATATTTGACCGCGTTGCTGATGACGTTGCCGAGCGCCTGCGTCATCCGGTCGGCATCCAGGAGCAATGTAGGCAAATCGTCTGGGAAATCCGTTTGCCAGCGCAAGCCTTTGTCCTGCGCTGCCTTGCGCCAGGGCGCTAATTCCTGGGTCAGCCACGGCGTCAGCGCCACAGGTTTGCGGTCTAATTCCAGCGGACCCAGTGCCTGGTCATAGAGTTGGGTGAGATCATCGAGAAGCCGCCGCATCAACTGAATTTGCCTTTCCATACCTTTCAGCAGTTCGGGACGTAAGTCTTCATCCTGATCCGCGCCGCCGGCGAGGGCCTGAGTGGCCGAGAGCAGTGCGCCCAGAGGCCGTCCCAGCTCGTGGACGAGGTTTGCCAATAGACGTTTGCGCGACTTTTCTAATTCACGCCGTTGGCGGGTCAGAGTGTTGAACGCGCGCAGCAGCATGCGCACCTCATTCGGTCCCTGTTCGGGCAGTTCGTCCAGGGAATAGCCGGCAGCCATGTGCGAAACGGCCTGCGTCGCGCGCCGCAAGGGGCGTGCCAGATCCACGGCCAGCAGCCACCCGGCGACAACGCCGACAAGCATGCCGCCCGTCAGGACTCCCACAATGAGTGTTCGCGTGCGGGGGAAACGTTCGTAGACGCTGGACAGCGGGTCGGTGAGACGGATCACGCCGATAACTTCAAACGTCGGTCCGATGACGGGCATCAGCACTTCCGCCGCTCCTGTCCCGGGCCGTTCGCCGTAGTCCACGCGGAGGGCTTGTTTGGAGTCGACCGTCTCTTTCAGGCCGGGAACGTCCAATGTCTCTCCGAGTTGGTCATGGAAAGCTGCGTCGTTGGTTGCCAGTAGTTGACCATCGGGGCTGAGCATCATCATCCGCGCCGCCAGTCGTCTGCCTACCTGCGAGACGAAGGCGGCGGCCTGTAACGGGCTGTACCAGATTTGGGGATTCTGCGAAGCGGCGTCGGCGACGAGAGCCGCTTGTAGCTCCAACTCGTTCGACAATCCTGCTAGCAGGACTTGCGTTTCCAACAGATACGTCAGCGCCACGCCGACGAGCGGGATGACGATCACCAAAGGTATGATATGACTCACCATAAGTCGGACGCGCAACGAGCGCATACTTCCTCCTCCGTCGTTTGACAATGTATAGGACTTACGTCAATTTCCGTTGGTAGTGACGGCTTTAGCCGTTCTTAGCTCCTAAGAGACGCCTGAAGGCGTCATGACCCAGCCTCCGCCGCTTGATTCGAGCCGGGCTTGCGTAAATCCTGTACACAGGACTCACCGAATTAAACGGTTACGTCCGACTTGGGCAGGCTGGCATCGACGTGGAGCGCCGCGACGAACAACAGCGACGACAGGCGGTTGAGATAGGCCAGGCACAGGGAATCAATGCCCGGTTCGACTGCGGCCAGGGCGACGACACGGCGTTCCGCACGGCGGACGGCGGTGCGCGCCACATGCAGCGCTGCGCCGGGCAGCGAGTCGCCGGGCAACACGAACGCTTTTAAGGCTGGCAACCCGGCTTCGAGAGCGGCAATGCACGCTTCTAACCACGTCAGGTCATCCACGCCTGGAGCGGGGTACCGGTCGCGGAACTCCGGCGTCGCCGCGAGGTGCGCCATCAAACGGACCAAGTGCTCTTGCACCGTGCGCAAAGTGGCTTGGAGTGCGGCGTCTTCCACCAGCGCGCGCGCCATACCTATGGCGGACGTGGCCTCGTCCGTCGCGCCGACGGCTTCCAACAGCGGGCTGTCCTTGGAAAGTCGCACTGCCTCGCCCAATCGGACGGTGTTGCCGTCATCACCTGTGGTAGTGTAAAACCTGGATTTGTTCATAGCTTGACAACCTCAACTCACATCATCAACGCTATGGAATAGCGTAGCTCATTTTCGGCGAAATGACAAGTTAAGTGCTATGGCGCCGCTCGCACGCTTTGACAGCATCCCCGTTCACGTCAACCTGATCCAACTACCCCCCCGCCGCAGAAGTTAGCGAGGCGGGCGTGAGTTGAAATCACTCCGTAACAACATCCCCGGCAGTTCTTGGCCAACTTTGCACCTTTGCATCCCTCACCTTGACAAAGTCAAAATCTGGTATAATATATGAGCAGTTGTTCATATATTAAAAAACATAACTATTCAGCCACCCTTGCCAGGTGGCGAACGGGACTTTGGGGAGGGCACATAACAGGTTACCCCTTCGGCAGGTGATGACCCTCTCATCCCCCAACCCCCTTCTCCCCCGCAAGCGGGGAAGAAGGGGGCAAAAGGGGGGTGTGGCGACACCCCCACCCAAAATCCCCCTTCCTGGAGGGAAGGGGGGCAGGGGGGATGGGCTTATAGAAACACGCCTATCTTGTCATACAGAAGCACCTGGCCTACCAAAGTCTACGCCAAACCTGGCATGGAATAAGTGGCTTCGTCAGGTTTACGAGCCTGAATAGATACAAAAAAACACTATGGCAGAGTTACCAGAAACACCTTTACCCATTCTCGATGCCCACACCGCCGGGCAGTTAGCGCGCACCTTCAAGGCGCTCAGCGATCCCACGCGCGTGCGCATCATCGCTGCACTCGCCGATCACGAACTGTGCGTTCACGCACTGGCAGAGGCGCTCGGCATGAGCCATTCGGCCATCTCGCACCAGTTGGGCACCCTGCGGGAGATGCGACTCGTCCGTTTCACCAAAGAAGGTCGCCACGTCTTCTATGCGCTGGACGATGAACACATCGACAGCCTCTTCCGCCAAACCCTGGAGCACATCCAGCACGAATGAGCGCATCGGCGAATGAAGGAATGAGCGAATTACGAATCACAAGTGACGAACCACAACTCCTCAACTACCCGACTCCCCAATTACCGAAGCCTAAAAGCGAAGCTAACATTGACAGAGACACAGACGTACAAAACAAGCGGACATCCACTGGCGTCATTCGCAGGTTTCTGGCTGCGCTCGCGGGAAACGACATTGACGGTCGTTGCCGGAATGTTGACCCTGGCGGGTCTGGCGCTGACGCTCGTCGGCGTCTCCGGTATCGCACTGATACTGCTCTTCGCCGCGGCTATCGCTGTGGGCAGCTATCCTGTAGCGAAACACGCTTTCCAGGAAGTGTGGATCGCGCGCAGTTTGGGCATCAACACGTTGATGGTCATCGCCGTCAGCGGCGCGCTGATGAGCGGCGAATGGGCTGAAGCTGCGATTGTGGTCGTGCTTTTTGCGGTAGGTGAAGCGCTAGAGAGCTACGCTACCGAACGTGCGCGCGGCGCGCTGGAAAGCCTGCTTGATCTGGCGCCGCCCGTCGCCCTGCGGCGGCGCGCCGACGGCACCGCGGAGGAGGTCCTCGTAGAGCAACTGACCGTGGGGGAGCGCGTCCTTGTCCGTCCCGGCGACCGCGTGAGCGTCGATGGCGTCATCCGTGCCGGGCAAAGCGCCGTAGATCAGGCCGCCATCACCGGCGAGAGCCTTCCCGTGGACAAAGTCCCCGGCGACGTCGTCTTTGCCGGCACACTCAACACTTGCGGCGCACTGGAAATCGAAGTCACGCGAGTGGCCGCGGATAGCACCCTGAGCCGGATGGTCGCGCTTGTTGAGGAGGCGCAATCGCGGCAAGCACCTGTGCAGCGCTTCGTGGATCGCTTCGCGCGCATCTACACGCCGGCCGTGACCCTCATGGCCGTGTTGGTGGCCGCCGTCCCGCCGCTGGTCTGCGGGCAACCTTTCTGGGGCGAAGGCGGCTGGCTGATGCGCGCCCTGCAAATGCTGGTCATTGCCTGTCCCTGCGCGTTGGTCATCAGCACCCCGGTGAGCGTCGTCAGCGCGCTGACCAACGCCGCCGGGCGCGGCGTGCTCATCAAAGGCGGGCGCTATCTGGAACTGCTCGGTCGCGTACAGGTTTTCGCCTTCGACAAAACCGGCACGCTCACCGCCGGCCGCCCCGTGACCACCGACGTGCTCAACGTCTGCGCCGACCCCCACTGCACGAACGGCCTGCCCTACGCGGCGGCGCTCGAAGTGCAGTCGTCGCATCCGCTGGCGCGGGCGCTCGTCGCCGAGGCGCAGGCGCAAAAGATGACCCTCCCGCCCGCGCAAGAGGTCAATCTGCTCAACGGACGCGGCGTCACCGGGCGGGTCAACGGTGCGCACGTGACCGTTGCCAGTCATCCCTACTTCGATACAGAAATTCCCCACTCTCCCGCTGTCTGCGCCGCAGCAGAGCGTTTGTCGGCTGAAGGCAAGACGGTGATGCTCGTCAGCCACGACGATGCGCAAGGCAACGCCGGGGTCTGCGCCGTCTTTGCCGTCGCCGACACGGCGCGCGCGACGAGCCGCCAGGCCGTCGCCGGGTTACGCGCGCTCGGCGACATCCGCACGGTGATGCTCACCGGTGACGGTCAGCAGGTCGCCGAAGCCATCGCCGCGCAAGTAGGGGTGGACGACGTCCGCGCCGGATTGCTGCCGGAGGAGAAAGTCGCCGCCATCCGCGCCCTCGCGGCGGGCGGGCACATCACGGCCATGGTGGGCGATGGGGTGAACGACGCTCCCGCGCTGGCCCAGGCTCATGTGGGCATTGCGATGGGCGGCGCCGGGTCGGCGCAGGCGCTGGAGACGGCAGATGTGGTGCTGATGGGCGACGATTTGCGCCAGTTGCCCTTCATCGTCGCGCTGGGCCGCCGCACAAATCGTACCATCGGCGCGAACCTCTCCCTCGCGTTGGGGATCAAGGCGCTGGTGTTCGCCCTGGCCATCACGGGCGTGGCAACGTTGTGGATGGCGATTGTGGCCGACGTGGGTGCATCGCTGGTCGTCATCCTCAACGGGATGCGGTTGAAACATTATCGTTTTCTGTCAGCAGATTAAGCGGATTGAACAGATTTTTCAGACAATCTGCTGATGAGAAATTTACAGGACTCCCAAACCCATCAGGATACCCATCACCACAAAAGCAGCGGCAGAAATTTTGAGCAGCAGCTTTTCGGGAATCCAGCGGGTCAACTGCTGTCCACCGAGGACGCCGAGTGCTGTCACTACGATCAACGCCAGCGCGCCGCCGGCAAAGACCGGCCCCGCGGCCTGTTTGCTCGATAGTCCCAAAACGGCCAACTGCGTCTTATCGCCCAACTCGGCGAAAAAGAGCAAAGTGAACGTCGTCCCAAACGCCTGCCAGTTCAACTTGGCGGTGCGGTCCGCATTGTCCACACATTCAATGTCCGTTGCACACGCGGCACTGTGGGATTGCGCCGCCTCACGCCAGATGAGCAGCCCCATCACCACAAACGCCGCCGCCGCCGCCAGACGGATGACGATGGCCGGGATGAACATTCCTACAACGCTCCCGCCGACCGCGCCCAATGCCGTCACCGCCGTCAACGCCAGGCTGGCGCCGCAGAAAACGGGCCACGGGCGGCGAAACTTGCACGTCTGCGTTATCACCGCCAACTGGGTTTTGTCGCCCAATTCGGCGACGAAGACCAGGCCGAAAGCCGATAATAGTGCACTCCAATTCATGCTATCTCCTCTGAACATAGCTCCAGAGTACCCCGAGTTCACAGAGAAAAACACAAATTCTTTGTGTCCGGCGTGCCCTTCGTGCGAGAGCAAACCCCTCCGCCCGTGTTTCCCCGCCGCCGGCCGGCGGTGTAGCCGCGTCGGGCTTGAAGCGCTGTTGGGCGGCGGTCCACCCCAGCCGGCGCCTTGGCCGCTCCGGTTGAGCTATGCTCCGCCGACTGCACACGGCTTTGGTAGAGCTTGCTGACTTCCGCCCGCGCTTCACCTGGCAATGTCCGCGTTCTTTCTGCCGCGTCGACGCCGCCCAACGTATAAAAAATCAGTGCAATCCATTTAGTAAGGATAGCCGCACAGGCTTTCCTGGACGATCGGCACGGCGGCGCCGGGGACAAAGGGAACGCCGGCAAGGTCGTAACGGTAGATGGCGAGGCGATAGATGGCTCGCGCCGGGCCATCCCAGGTGGGCAGTGCGTAACGGGTCATCAGGTACAGGTCGTGACCCGGCTCCGCCAGCCACGGATCCATGATTTTGAGGTCGGCATCGAACCACTCGACGGCGCGCACCCAGTGCTGCTGCGGCTGTCCATCCCCCGGATTGAAATCCACCTGGATCACCACGAAAGTTTTGGACTGCGCCAGCGCAGCCTGGATTTTGTGCATCGGCGCGGGGATGTTTCCACAATCCACATACTCCACCAGATGCGCCCCCAGCGCGCCCGGCGCGCCGAAGACGAAGAGGTTTTGCTCCTGCGGCGTGTCTGCCGAAGCCATGAAGCCTCCGTTGCGCGTGAGCCAGCGGTTCAGGCGCGGCGGGTCCGGCGGCAGGCCGTCAATGGTCACGCCGACGTCCGTCAGGCCTGAGGCGACAGCGCACAGCAGACACCCGTATTGCCCGATTGTTGTGGCGCTCTGGCCTAGCATCATACGCTTCCAGCCGTCATAAAGTTGGGAATACATCGTATAGGTCATCAGCAATCTCCTTTCTTGTAGTCTGATAGTCGTTAGTTGGATAGTCCAGGCGAGTTCCGTTCAAGTAAAATGCTATGGGTGTATTTCATTTCAGTTGTAGACTAGGGCCTTGTGCCCGTTTCAAGTGTCAAAAACACGCCCACAAGGGGCTAGACTACGACCCCAACTCATTTGAAACATACTCAAATGCTGTCCCTATTGTATGCTGAAAATAGAAAGTGTGTCAATCCCGGAAAATACGGTACAATCCCGCGTATGCAAGAGGATGCTTTGATTCCCGTTATCGCCATCGTGGGGCCGACGGCGGTAGGGAAGACGGCGCTGGCCCTGACGCTCGGTGAGACGCTCGCTGTCGAGGTCGTCTCCGCCGATTCGCGGCAGTTCTACCGGTATATGGACATCGGCACGGCGAAACCTACGGTTGAGGAACGCACGCGGGTGGTTCACCATCTCATTGACATTGCCGCGCCGGACGAAACTGTGGGACTGGCGCTATTTCTGCGCCTGGCGCGCGCGACGATTGTGGATGTGGCGGAACGGGGCCGCCTGCCTTTGCTGGTGGGCGGCACGGGACAGTACGTGCGCGCGCTCCTCGAGGGCTGGCAGGTGCCGGAAGTTCTGCCTGATCCGGCTTTGCGGGCGACGCTGGAGGCGCAGGCCACCGCAGACCCTACTGCGCTTTGGTCACGTCTCATCGAGTTGGATGCGGAGGCCGGTACGTTCATCGATCCGCGCAATGTGCGGCGCGTCATCCGCGCTCTGGAAGTCTGCCTCAAGACGGGACGGCCCTTTTCGCAGCAGCGGCAACGCCTCCCGCCGCCGTATCGCACGCTCCAGATCGGGCTGACGATGGAGCGCGCGGCCCTCTACGCGCGCGCTGACGCCCGCGTGGAGGCGATGATGACGGCAGGACTGGTGGCCGAAGTGGAGGGACTGCTGCAACGCGGTTACGATTGGCGGCTCCCGGCGATGTCGGGGCTGGGTTACGGTCAGTTCCGTCCTTACTTCACGGGTGAAGCCACGTTGGCTGAAGTCGTCGAACATATCAAGCTCGATACCCATGCTTTTATCCGCCGCCAGTATGCCTGGTTTCACCCGCTGGCCGAAAATATCCACTGGCTTGATTCTGCTGCGGATGCTGTCGCGCTCGTCAAGGATTTCCTGGAGGCAACGCCGCCCGCTAGGGGTGCGCTGTCACCATCGCCCGCGCAGCCTCGCGGATCGTCGTCAGCTTGTACGCGCGGCTCCAGCGATTGACCGGCAGCAAATCCCACACCCGCGCCCGGACGTGCTGAATCCAGCGCTCCATGCTGAGCAGGCACGTGATCGTGCCGTTGCCACTGCCGCCTGCCGCCGCGACGGCGATCACAGGTTTGTCGGCGAGGCCGCTTTCCGCGCCGCGCGTGGCTTCGCAGCGGCGCAGCCGGTCGGTGAGCGCCTTTGCCGATTCGCTCATCTCGCCCCAGTAGACGGGCGTGACCAGGATCAGCGCATCGGCGCGGCAAATTCGCGCGTGCAGCGCCTGGAAATCGTCTAATACCTGACATTCATGTTCGGCCTGGCAGGTCCCCCATCCCCGGTTGCACGCCTGGCACATGCCAACGTCCAAATCGTTGAGGCGGATTTCCTCTGCCGTCTCACCCGCTTCACGCACACCCGCGAGCGCCGCCGCCGCGCATGCTGCCGTCAAGCCATCGTCGTTAGGACTGGAATAGATTACGAGTACGTTCATGTTCACTTATCCTTGATTGCATAGAATGAAAGTCTTACGCAGCGCGTCGATCAGATCACCTTTGGGCTTGAATTCGTGACCGACGTAGCCGGAATATCCCGTTGCGGCAATCCCCCGGCAGATGCCGGCGTAGTTCAGCTCCTGCGTGTCGTCCATGTCGTTGCGGCCGGGGTTGCCCGCCGTGTGGAAGTGGCCGATCCAGTGGATGTTGTCGCGGATGGTGCGGATGATGTCGCCTTCCATAATCTGCATGTGGTAGATGTCGTAGAGCAGTTTGACGCGCGGGCTGTTGACGCGCTCGCACACGGCGACGCCCCAGGCCGTGTGATCGCATTGGTAGCCGGGATGATCGACTTTGGAGTTCAGCAGTTCCATGTTCAGATTCACGCCTTTCTCTTCGGCGTAGGGCGCGATGCGCTTGAAGCCGTCGGCGACAGCCTCGATGGCTTCGCTCTCCGTCTGGAAGGGCTGACGGTTGCCGCTAAAACAGATCAAGCCGGGGATGCCGTATTTCGCTGCGATGTCGATGGATTCGTGCAATTCGGCCTCGATGCGGTCGTGATTCGAGCGCCGGTTCAGTCCATCGGCCAGCGAGTCGTGGCCGCTCATGCTGGCGACCACGAGGCCGTGCTTGTGCGCCGTCTCGACCACTTCCTCAAAGTCTGGCCCGCGCGTCCACAGTTCGACGGCGGCATAGCCGATTTCCGCGCCGGTTTGGAACAAATCATCCAGGCTCATAGCGGCGGGTTTAAACATCGGATAACACAAGGATTGTTTGATACGCATCATGGTCCTCCGTAAAGTAGTCTGATCGTCATCAGTCAGAGAGTCTGATGGTCGGTGGCATGCACTGCCATTGTGAAGGCTCTCACTCATGGTGTGGGCTTTGGCCCTCCAGACTGTCCGGAGCTGGGCGCGGCTTCGTCTTGCGCCTGCCGAGCCAGGAAAACACTACGCCTGACCCTACTTCGGCAACGATGATCATCCAACGCAACCAGCCGCCGTCGGCTCCTCCCTGCAGAACCAGCAATGCAACATCCATCACCCCGATCAGGAGCAGCACCCATCCCACGGTTTTAGCAAAACGACGCAGGATGGCATGCTTGGCAATCCCTTCGCGCAGATAATTTTCGGTCACATAGATAAAAATCAGCACCAGCAAGCCTACCACAAGGAAAAAAACCTTGTCATAGAAGCGCGTCTGCCAGCCGCGGGTGATCGAATCCCCGGCGTAGTACGTCGCAGCGGAGAGAAAGACTTCGCGGCTTAGGATGAGAAACCAAAAGCCTAAAGCGACCAGTACAATCCACAACAGATAAACCAGGATGTGACTTAACCACGTTTTTTGGGGCATATTTTCCTCTTATTTGATCTCCTGCAGACCGAGCCACCGCCGGCCCAGACGTGGGCGGACAGGTCGAAAAGACTCAGCCGGCATGATCGATGTCCTGCACAGCTAAAATGATGATCTGCACAGCCGTTTCCGTAGAAATCCGCGCCGTGTCGATGGATAGATGATAGTATTTTGCGTTTCTCCAATCGGCGTTGTTGTGCCAATGGCGGATGTATTGGCGTTTCTCCTCGTCGGATTGTTCGACACGCCGTTCGGCCTCCGGTTGGGCCAGATGCTCGCGTTCCATCAGACGCCGGACGCGGACTTCGGGCGGCGCGTACAGGCGGACATGCAACGCCGTGGGCCACGCACTCAACACCATCTGCCCGCCGCGCCCTACGATGACGACATTGCCTTCTCGCGCATAGCGCTCCAGGGTCTCGCGCACTACCTGTGCGTAAGTTTGATCATCGAGCGCCCCTTTTTTCTCGAAAGCCGAGGCTTGTTTTCGATACAAGGAAGTCATCTCACCGCTGATCAACCGCGCGCGCTGCGTCACATCACGCTCCTTTTCCAGAATGGCGGCGACATCGACTCCCGCATCTTGGGCAATTTGCATCATGATGGCCTTGTCTACCCGACGGTAGCCGAGTTTCTCACACACGATGTCGGCGATGATGTCTCCATTGCTCCCTAATTCACGAGAAATTGTGATCACGGCCATAACCCACCTCCTCTCCGTGGTTTCGCCATCTGCAACTCAACGCGACTTGTGGAAGAACCCGCCGGACGCTCGATGCTCCTTCTCTCCTCCTTTTGTACAGCGAACTGGATGGTTGTCAAATACAAGGGGTATCTATTCAGGCTAGTACCGCGCGGCATAAATAGCTCATCAGTTTATGCTTGCCAGGGATCGTCAGATCCCGGCGTGGTGCGCAAGAATCGCGGATCTGGCGATCCGCTTCGAGCAGCAATCCGCTTCGAGCCTGTCTAACTGGTGCGGGACTTCTGCCACGATGTACTAGTCAACCTGGCGCAGCCACTTATTCCCTATAGGCGTATAAGCTCCCCCCAGGAAGGGGGACTCAGGAAGAGGGATTTTTGTAGTTTCTTGAGCGCCCGCTGTTCCGCTTCCAGCCGACGGCTCGGCGTATAAGCTCCCCCCAGGAAGGGGGATTTTTGTAGGGGATATGGCGGGCGGCGAAGCCGCCCGCCATATCCCCTTTTTTCCGTCCCCTTCTTCCCCGCTGGCGGGGGAGAAGGGGGTTAGGGGGATGAGAGGGTTAGCGCCGATGGCCGAAATGTCAACCCATAATGTACTTCCCCAAAGTCCCCTTCGCCACCTGATAAGGGTGGCTGAATAGTGACTACAAGGGTTGACAAAACGCCCCGCCGTGTTACCATAGCGCCTGGCACAACAATCGCCGGGAACACAAGATGATGATTTGACGCCGGACATGAAACGTGAAACGTGGCGGATTTTCAGACGCAGTTTCACGTTTCGCGTTTTACATTCGATATTTCGCGGCAGGCACAACAGATGAGCGAACAAATTCCCGTGATCATCCTCTGTGGCGGTAAGGGAACCCGCATGGGAGACCGCACTGTCCCTAAACCATTGGTCGAAGTCGGCGAACGTCCGATATTGTGGCACGTCATGAAAATTTACGCGGCGCAAGGCTTCACCGATTTCATCCTGGCCCTCGGTTATCAAGGTGACCTGATCAAACGCTATTTTCTGGAATATGACTGGCAAAGCCGCGACTTCACGCTGGTGTTGGGCGACGGCGTACCGCTGTTTCACACCCCCAACGATACTGCCGGCTGGCGCATCACCTTTGCCGAGACGGGACTGGAAACGATGACCGGCGCGCGGGTGCGCAAGGCAGCGCGTTATGTACAGACGCCGCGTTTCTTCGTCACCTACGCCGACGGCGTGGCCGACATCGACTTGCATGCCCTGTTGACCTACCACGAGCGGCAGGGACTGCTCGCTACGATGACGGGGGTGCGCGCTTCCTCACGCTTTGGGGTCCTGGAAACTACTGCTGAGGGCAAAGTCACCGGCTTTAAGGAAAAGCCCCTCGTCGAAACGCTCATCAACGGCGGTTTTTTGGTCTTCGAACGCGCTGCGCTGCGCTATCTCGAAGGCGGCGACGATCTGGTCTTGGAACACGAACCCTTTCACGCCCTGGCCACCGCCGGACAACTGGCCGTCTACGAACATCACGGCTTCTGGCGGGCAATGGATACCTTCAAAGAAGCCCAAGAACTGACGGCGCTGTGGGAAGAAGGCGCGCCATGGAAAATCTGGTGATGGGAAATTGAAAATGGGTAAGTGGAGGTAGCTCGATGAACACATCTTTCTGGCACGACCGTCCTGTCTTGATCACAGGCTGCACCGGCTTACTCGGTTCGTGGCTCACGCAGACCCTCGTTGAAGCCGGGGCCGATGTCGTCGGCTTGATCCGCGATGATGTACCGCAGTCACAACTCGTGCGCTCCGGTATCATCCAACGTATCCGCGTCGCGCGGGGCGATGTCACCGATTATGCGACGATGGAACGGGTGTTGAACGAATACGAGATTGACGCCGTCTTCCATCTGGCGGCGCAAACCATCGTGGGGATCGCTAACCGCGCCCCGCTCTCCACCTTTGAGACCAACATCCGTGGGACGTGGATCACGCTGGAAGCAGCGCGTCGCACACCTACCGTCAAACGTATCCTCGTCGCTTCCAGCGATAAGGCCTATGGCACGCAACCCGTCCTCCCCTACACCGAAGATATGCCGTTACACGGTGAGCATCCTTACGATGTTTCCAAAAGCGCTGCCGATCTCATCGCGCAGACCTATGCGCGGACGTATGGGATGCCTATCGCCATCACCCGCTGCGCCAATCTCTACGGCGGCGGTGATCTCAACTGGAACCGCCTCATCCCCGGCACGATTCGCAGTGCTCTGCAAGGTGAAGCGCCGGTCATCCGCTCCGACGGCACTTTCGTCCGCGACTATCTCTACGTCCGCGACGCTGTGCGCGCCTATATGATGCTCGCCGAAGCTCTGGATCGTCCCGACATCCAGGGGCAGGCGTTCAATTGCAGTACCGACGAACCGATGAGCGTGCTGGACATGACCCGGCTGATCCTCTCTCTCTCGCCTCATCCCCGTATGCAGCCCATCGTGCTCGACGAAGTCAAAAATGAGATCAAGGACCAATATCTCAACAGCAAAAAGATTGTAGAAGCCATCGGCTGGCAACCGGCATGGTCGCGTGAAGCGGCCCTGGTGGAAACGCTGGCCTGGTATGCGCAGTATTTGGGTTACAGGTTGTGAGTGGAAAGTCATGTCAAAAGATGGGCGAGAATTTGGTCCCTGGAAGCTGAAGCCTGAAACCCAGATTTTCCTGACAGGCGCTACGGGTTTCATCGGATATCATCTGGCGGAACGCCTGGCCTCGGCCGGCGCCAACGTGACCGCGCTGGTACTGCCCGCCGAAGAACAGCGGCTGCCGGAGGGTGTGCGGGCTGTCCCCGGCGATATCACCAGTGCCGACGACGTGCAGCGGGCCATAGCCGCAGCGCAACCGGCGTTGATCGTCCATCTGGCAGCGGTCGGCGTCACCGCTCCCGCTTTACCCTTCGCCGCAGCCTGCCGCGTCAACGTCGGCGGCACGATCAACGTTGTGGAGGCGGCGCACACGCTGCCTGCGGTACGGCGCATCGTTCTCGTCGGTTCCTCCTATGAGTACGGTGCACGTCGCGCCGATGACGGCCTCGATCCGTTCAACGCCTACAGTGCCTCGAAGGTCGCCGCGTGGGCCTTCGCCCGGGCAGCCTACAACGCTTGGGGCGCGCCGGTGGTTTGGATGCGGCTCTTTCAAGTGTACGGGCCGGGTCAACGGGAACAGGCATTGATCCCGGCGGCGATTCGGGCGGCACTGCACGGCGAAGATTTCCGCATGACGGCCGGCGAGCAGCAGCGCGACTTCATTTTTGTTACGGACGTTGTCGAAGCGCTGTTGGCAGCGGCAACGGCACCCGACATTGAAGGACGCGCGCTGGACGTAGGCAGTGGTCAACTGCACCGTATCCGCGCCGTGGTCGAACATATCTGGACGTTGACCGGCGCGCAGGGGCACATTCTCGCCGGGGCGTTGCCCTACCGGCCCGGCGAAGTCGCCGCCATCCCTGCCGACGTGGACCGTACCCGGCGACTGACGGGATGGGAAGCATGGACCCCTTTGTCCCAGGGGCTTGCCACAACCATAGTCCAACAAGGAAACAAATAGCTGATGGAATTCTCTGTGTTTGGCAGGCGAAAATTAAGCTATGGTGTGCAACTCTTCCTCGTCACTTTGATGGGGGGATGCTTCTGGTGGTGGAGTTATCAAGCTCAACCCTGGCCTATCCAGAACCCTGATGCTGAGGACATGGCGCAAATCGCGCGTAACTGGCAGCATTTTGAACTTACTTCAAGTTTTATGCCGCTGAATGGTTTAGAGTTTCTTCGTCGACAGGGCATCTCCACCACGCCGCCCTGGCCCGCTATTACGCGCTTTCCGTTGACGCCGGCGTTGACGGCATTGGCTTTTGCTCTTGTCGGTCCGACGAATCTGGGGGCGGCGTTGGTGTCGGGCGTGCTGACGGCTCTTACCTTCCCGTTAATTTTTCATGTCGCCAGGCAGCTTGCTCAGGCGGACATTGCTGGTTGGATTGCCGTAACTTTTCTGGCGCTGAGTGGCGATCTTTTCTGGGTCAAAAATCTTGGGATGACGGAACCGGCTGGGTGGACGTTGTTGTTGGCTATGGCCTGTATGATGTTACACGCGGAAGACTTGCACGTTCAAAGCTCTTGGCAGGCAGTCTGTCTGGGCGGCATTCTGGCTCTGCAGATACTCAACCGTTATACCGCCATAGTGCTGGCCCCGGTTTTGTTGATTTATGTAGGATTGACCTCAAAACAGCGCCTGCGTGACCTTGTCCTCTTCTGTGTTGCTTTGAGCTTGCCGCTGATACCGTGGAACATGTACTTGCTACACATCACCGGAGAACCGTTCTACAATGTGCAAAGTACTAACGCCCTGGCTTATCAAATCCCCGACGGGCAGAGCGCACTGGGTTGGTACTTGATGGATTATATCGAAGTGCGCGATTTTGTGCTAGGACATAGGGTCGCACTTTGGCAACGGGCTATTCAATCTGTGCGGCGTCTCTATCAGGATATTCCCTGGCTGATGCCTCCGGTGGGTTTCGCTTTTTTCATCGCCGGGCTTTTACGCGCCCATCGCCCCGTTGTACGCTGGGTGCAGGGCATGGCCGCAGTTTTATTTGCCGCCACGGCGGCCTCGGTCTCATTACTGGCTTACTATATCCCACGTTATTATGTGGTCTTTGTTCCTCTCGCGCTCGCGTTTGCCGCCGATGCCGTATGGTGGATTTTGGAACATAATGGGCCGCCAGTCAAACGCACAATCGTTTATACCACCTGCGCCATCTGTAGTGTGTTGCTGCTGATACGGGGAGCTAGTTTCTATCGTGCCTACCTACATCGAGAAACTCCACAGTACAATCCCTTACTCTACATTGATACGGCGCCGGATAACCAACAAGCGATCAAGACCTATGTATCAGACAGCAGCCTTGTGGCCTCTAATGTTCCATGGAGTGTGGCCTGGCAGGCTGGCCGCTACACCATCCCTATTCCACCCCAACCGGAAGATATCCCCACTTTAGAAGTACGCTATGCCTTACGCATCCATGCTATTTACCTGAGTTCACATTTTGGTATCGACAACAGTCCTCCTGAATGGAAAATATGGAACACTTTGCGTCAAGAAAAGTTGCCCATTCCCGGATTTACCTTGGCCCACCAATTCGCCGATGGCTCAGTTCTATATCTCAGGGAAACCGGAACACCTTAAGGAGGATGGATATTTCATGGAGGAATTTATGCTCAACGTCAATCAAACCCCGGCCGCACGCTTGCGCCGTGAGATACTCGACAAAGTCGCCGAGTATTATCAGGCGGCACATCGGCCGGCGAATTTTGTCCCCGGCGAGACGTTCGTCAACTACGGGGGGCGCGTCTACGATGAGCGCGAATTGCAGAGTGCGGTCGAAGCGGTATTGGACTTCTGGCTCACCGATGGTCCGCGCGTGGAGGCGTTTTCTAAGCGCCTGGGACAATACATAGGGCTAAAGCGCATCCTAACCGTCAACTCAGGATCGTCGGCCAATCTGGTGGCGATGACGACGCTGCGTTCACAGCAATTGCAAGGCTTCATCCCCTTCCCCGGCGGACGAGAACGGGGGCCGTTGCAACCCGGCGACGAGGTCATTACGCCGGCTGCCACCTTCCCCACCACGGTCGCCCCCATCGTGCAGAACCAGTTGATGCCGGTTTTCATCGATTGCAAAGTCGGAACGTACAACGTCGACGTGAATCTATTGGAAGCCGCACTCTCGGAAAAGACGCGCGCCGTCTTTGTCCCGCACATCCTTGGCAATCCGGTGGAGATGGACCGGGTGATGGAGTTCGCGCAGGCGCACGACCTCTATGTCATCGAAGACACGTGCGACGCGCTCGGTAGTCGCTACGATGGGGCGTACTGCGGTACATTCGGCCATCTGACAACCTTCAGTTTCTATCCGGCGCATCATATCACCACCGGCGAGGGGGGGGCGCTAGGGACGAATGACACCAGGCTGTACCATATCGCCCACTCCATCCGCGATTGGGGCCGCGATTGCTGGTGCGACCACAAGAGCCACCGCGACGGTGAATGTGGTCAACGCTTCGACTGGGAAATCCCCGGCCTGGGCGAACCCTACGATCACCGCTATTACTTCACCGAGATCGGCTACAACCTTAAGATGACCGACATCCAGGCCGCCATTGGTCTGCCACAAATCGATAAGCTGCCGGATTTCATTGCCGCGCGCCGACATAACTTTCAGACGCTTTATGCGGGTCTTGCGCCCTACGCGGAATATCTGGTCCTGCCCGTGTGGAGTCCTAAGGCGGAACCGGCATGGTTCGCGTTCACCATCGCCGTGCGCCCCGGCGCGCCCTTCACCCGCCACGACCTGAACGATTATCTGCGCGAGCGCAAAATCGAAACCCGTTACCTGTTCGCCGGCAACATTCTGCATCAGCCCGGCTACCGCGACATCGCCCATCGTGTCGCTACACCGCTGCCGGAGACCGAGCAGGTGCTTAAGAACGCCTTTTTCATCGGTGTATATCCGGGGATAGATGACGCGCGACTGGCGTACATCCTGCAAGTTTTCGAGGACTTCTTCACAGCGCGGGGATTGGCATGAGGCGAGGCGCCGAATCAGCACAGCAAAAAAGCAGTGAAGCGGCGGACCAGCAAGGTGACACCTCACACCTCGCGCCTCACGCCTCAGGGGTCACGAAACTCTCCATCATCATTTGCGCTTATAACGAGCGGCGCACGATTCTCGAGGCTATCGCGCAGGCGCATGCCGTGGAACTTCCGCCCGGCTGGGAGAAAGAAGTTATCGTCGTCGACAATGATTCGACCGATGGCACCCGCGAGATGCTGCAGACGGTGGATACGCCGGGGGTGCGGGTCATCCTGCACCCGCGCAATCTGGGCAAGAGCGCCTCGATCCTCACCGGTTTCCGTGAGGCCGGCGGTGACTATGGCCTCGTCTTCGACGCCGATTTGGAATACGAAGCCGCCGACATTCCGCGCCTGGTCGCCGCGGTGACGCCCGGTGAAACGGTGGCCGTGTTCGGCTCGCGCACGCTGGGAGGACGCAAGATCTACCTCTACGCGCAGAACTATTGGGCTGTGCGCGGCTTGACCGCTCTCGCCAACAGGCTCTTCGGCGGTCACCTGACCGACATCGCCACCGGGCCCAAGCTGGTGCGCGTGGATGTGGTACGCTCACTGAATCTGAGCTATCACGAATTCGATCTGGATTTCGATCTGCCGTGCAAACTGCTCAAAAATGGCTACAAGATTGAGGAAATCGCCATCAACTATCACCCCCGCTCGGTGGCGCAGGGGAAAGGATTGGCAGGGTGGAAGGCCATCTACACCGGTCTGCGCGTGTTGTGGATTTACCTGAAAGTGTTGATAGGGGGATAATATGAACATTGTCATTACCGGTTCCATCGCCTTCGATTATTTGATGTCGTTTCCGGGTGATTTTTTGGAACATATCAAGCCGGACAGGCTCAACAAGTTGAGTCTCAGTTTCCTGGTCGACGAGATGCGCAAGCAGTACGGAGGCTGTGCGCCCAATATCGCTTTTAACCTGGCGTTGCTTGGTGAGCATCCCATCGTGATGGGGACAGCAGGGCAGGACTTCGGTGATTACCGCGCGTGGCTCGAAGCCCACGGTGTGGATACCTCCGGCGTCAAAATCATCCCTGATGTGTTTACCGCCTCGTTTTTCGTCAACACCGACCGGCAGCAGAACCAGATTGCCAGCTTTTACACCGGGGCGATGGCTTACGCCCGCGAGCTGTCCTTTTACGATGTGACGACGCCGGTTGATATGACCATCGTCTCGCCCAACGATCCCCAGGCGATGCAGAAGTACCCGGCGGAGTGCAAAGTGCTCGGCATCCCCTACATCTACGATCCGAGCCAGCAGATTGTGCGGCTGGACGGCACGGCGCTGCGAGAAGGCGTCGAAGGCGCGGACATCCTTATCGTCAACGATTACGAATACGAACTGCTCAAGGATCGCACCGGTATGGGCGATGACGACATCCGCGCCGTTGTGACGCGCGCCGTCATCGTCACGCGCGGCGAGCAAGGCTCCGTCATCTGGGCCGACGGCGACGAGGTTGTCGTGCCCGTCGTCCCGCCGCAGCAGGTGCTCGATCCCACCGGCGTCGGCGACGCTTATCGCGCCGGTCTCATCAAAGGGCTGGCGTTGGGCCTGCCGTGGCGTCTCTGCGGGCAGATCGGTGCCCTGGCCGCCACCTACGTGCTCGAAACCCACGGCCCGCAGACGCACTCGTACACGCTGGCGGCATTTGGGGAGCGGTACAAACGGGCGTTCGGGGAAGATGAATTTACTGGTATAATAAGAGCGTGAAATTACACCAGTGAAGTGAAGCGAGGTAGATGATGGTTGCACGCTTTATTTTGAGCGATTACGTCCAAATGCCGAGTATTCAGTACCACAATTGCGAATGTTGGTCAGCGAAATTGAGCTGATCATCGAACAAGTGTTATTGGTAGAAGAGTGGAACCAACTCTAAAAAGAACAACTTACAAGGAGTCAATCACACAATGAAGAAATACCACGTAAAAGATTTGGACTTGGCGCCATCCGGACGCCTGCGCATGGAATGGGCCGAACGTGAAATGCCCGTGCTGCGCCAGATTCGTGAGCGATTTGCCGCCGAGCAGCCGCTCAAGGGGGTGCGGCTTTCGGCATGTCTCCACGTCACTACAGAAACCGGCAACCTGGCGCGTGTGCTCCAGGCCGGCGGCGCGGACCTCGTCCTGGTTGCCAGCAACCCGTTGAGCACGCAGGACGATGTGGCGGCGGCGCTCGTCACCTACGACGAGATCCCCGTCTACGCCATCAAGGGCGAGGACAACGCCACTTACTATGAACACATCTACGCCGCGCTTGATCACAAGCCCCACATCACCATGGACGATGGCGCCGACCTGGTAGGCACGATGCACCAGAAGCGCCGCGAAGTGCTCAATACCATCATCGGCGGCACCGAGGAAACGACCACCGGCGTTATCCGCCTGCGGGCGATGGCGAAAGACGGCGCGCTGGAATGCCCCATCATCGCCGTGAACGACGCGATGACCAAGCACCTCTTCGACAACCGCTACGGGACGGGGCAGTCCACCCTTGACGGCATCATCCGCGCGACCAACGTCCTCATCGCCGGTAAGAACGTGGTGGTGGGCGGCTACGGTTGGTGCAGCCGGGGCATTGCGATGCGCGCGAAGGGGCTAGGCGGCAATGTCATTATCACGGAGGTCGATCCGCTCAAAGCCCTCGAAGCAGTGATGGATGGCTTCCGCGTGATGCCCATGCTCGAAGCGGCGTCCATCGGCGACATCTTTGTCACCTCCACCGGCGACATCAATGTCGTGGACCAACAACATTTCGAGGTCATGAAGGACGGCGCGATTGTCTGCAACTCCGGGCACTTCAACGTCGAGCTAAACTTGCCCGCGCTGGCCTTGATGGCGACCGGTGCACCGCGTCGTATCCGCCCCTTCGTCGAACAGTACACTTTGCCCGACGGAAGGCGCATCAATGTCCTGGGGGAGGGGCGTCTGGTCAACCTGGCCGCCGCCGAAGGTCATCCCAGTGCGGTGATGGATATGTCCTTTGCCAATCAGGCTCTCTGTGCCGAGTATATATTTGCCCACGCCGGTGAATTGCAGCATGCGGTCTATGCTGTGCCAGAAATTATCGACCAGGCCATCGCCAGGCTCAAGCTCGCCGCCATGGGGGTGACGATTGATGTTCTCACCGCAGAACAAAAGCATTACCTGGATTCCTGGCAGGCGGGAACGTAACACCCCCTTCTCCACCCCTTGTGGCGTGTGGCTTACCCGCTGCCGGGTTCAACGTCCGTGGGACTCCTCCGGCGTGTGTTCAGGCGCTCCCCGTCCTCCATGGTAGTGCGGGCACGCTTTAAGGTTCCTGTCCGGGCCGGTCGCCCCACCTATCAGGTCATCCCCCCTGCCCCCTCTTCTCTGGGGAAGGGGGATTTTTGTAGGGAGCATGGCGGGTGGCGAAGCCACCCGCCACACCCCCGCTTTGCTGCTCTGCGAATTTGTGGTTTAAGAGGGTCATGCAAACTTATCGCCCCACACTGGCCTCTGTAAAACAACATCCACTTCCGGCCTGGTTTCATGAGGCCAAGTTGGGCATCTTCATCCATTGGGGGCCGTACTCTGTGCCTGGATGGGCGCCGCGCACCGGTCATCTGCATGAGGTCATCGCCCGGCACGGTGATGCCTACTGGTTCACGCACAACCCCTACGCCGAGTGGTACGGCCAGACAATGCAGATCAATGGCAGTCCCACACAGCAATATCACGCGCGGACCTATGGCCCACAGACGCCCTATGCCGATTTTGTGCGCCAATTCAAGGCCGCCATGCGAGCATGGGAACCCGCGACGTGGGCCGATCTTTTTCGGCGCGCCGGCGCGCGCTATGTGGTGATGGTGACCAAGCACCATGATGGTTTTTTGATGTGGCCCAGCGCTACGCCCAATCCTCACAAGCCGGGCTGGTACGCTGAACGCGATCTCGTCGGCGAACTCACGGCTGCCGTTCGCTTGAATGGGATGCGGATGGGGCTGTATTACTCCGGGGGACTGGACTTCACCTTCAAAAATGTCGTCATCCGCGACTTCGCCGATATGCTGACCGCCATCCCCACCGATCCGGCCTATGCCGCCTACGCCGATGCGCACTGGCGCGAACTCATCGAGCGCTACGCGCCGGCGGTGCTGTGGAACGACATCGGCTACCCGGCCTCCGCCGACCTGCCGGCGCTTCTGGCCGACTATTACAACGTCGCCCCCGAAGGGGTGGTCAACGACCGTTTTACCCCCATAAACCTGCCGGGTGTTAAAAATCTGCCGGGTTTGGTACGCAAGCTCGTCCGCCGGGTGATTCGTCGGGCGCTGACGCATCCACAAAGCCTTGTCGCACGGCTGCAAAGCGGCGGCGCGCCCTATGATTTCCGCACGCCGGAATATGTCACCTATAGCACGGTGACGACACAGAAATGGGAAACCACGCGGGGCCTCGGACAGTCCTTCGGCTACAATCGCAACGAGCAGCCGGAGGACCTCATTTCGGTAAAGGACCTCGTCCACCTGCTGGCCGACGTCGTCAGTAAAAACGGCAACCTGCTGCTCAACGTGGGTCCGCTGGCCGATGGCACGATCCCGCCGGCGCAGGTTCAGCGCCTGGAAGGACTGGGCGCGTGGCTCAAGATCAATGGCGAAGCGATTTTCGCCACCCGCCCCTGGCGTCAGGCCGCAGGGCAGACCAACGCCGGCCTGCCGGTGCGCTTCACCCAGAAGGACCATGCGTTGTACGCTATCATACTGGGGAAACCGCAGACACCGCAGGTAGAGATTCCGGCGTTATCACTGCCGGAGACAGCCGGGGTCTACGTTCTCGGTTATGGCGCTCCCTTTGAGTGGCGGCGTCGCGGCGGGGGCCTGGCGCTCACTTTACCCCGCACCTTGCCGGATACACCCGCCGTTGTCCTCAAAATCGTCCCGTAAGGACTATCTGGCCCTCGCTTCCCCCTTTGTCACCTGTATCATGCACAGAATGGCGAACAGGAAGAAGAGCGGGGTGACGATGAAGATGAGATTGTAGTCGTTGCCAAACCATTCCACGATATGGCCGTTGAGAACCGGACCGACGACCGCCGCCAACTGCGAGGCGATGTAATATAGCCCGGTGTATGTCCCTACATCGGCATCAGAGGCAGCAGTGTCGACGACCATAGGCAAGGAATTTATGTTAACCAAAGCCCAACCTAGCCCGCCGATGCCCATAATCGGCCAGATGAGCGTCGCATTGCGCAGGAAAAAGTTGAGCAGCAGCAACGTGCCAAACACGATCAGCCCGGCGATGATGGTTTTGCGGCGTCCAAAGCGCGCAGCGATATAGCCGGCCGGCACGGCAAAAACTAAAAACGTCAGCGAGGCTACGCCCATCAGCAGCGGCGCCTGCCCGGTCGAGATGCCCAAGACGGTGACGCCATACGAGGTCAGGAACGTCTCGATGGCGTTGTAGCCCACGAACCAGCAGAAGATCGCGCCCATTAAGAACCACAAACTGCGGCGGGCCTCCGGCGACACCCGCTTGATGCCGCGCAGGGCGTTGAATCCCTCCTTCTCTTCGTCGGCGACTGCCACCACCGACTCGCGCCGTTCCTTGACGAAGATGAACAACATCAGCACGGCGACCGCCATCAACACGCCGCCAAACACAAACGGCGTGATCCGCCCCATCTTGTAGAGCATGCTGCTGCCCAGGGTGGCGATCAGCGTCCCGATGCCACCCATCATATTGATAATGCCGTTGGCCTGCGAGCGTAGCGGACTGGGCGTGAGGTCGGGCATCAAGGCGATGACGGGGGTGCGAAAACCCGCCATCGCCAGTAAGAACAGGCCCAGGGCGAGCATAAACAGCGCCAGTGGACCGCCCAATTGCGCCGTCTGGCCGTTCAACTCCGGCGGAATCATCCCTACCGCGACCGGAACAAGGATGAAGGCGACAATGGCGATAGGCGCCAGGACGAGAATGAAGGGCATCCGTCGTCCGCAGCGCGTCCACACCCGGTCCGACCACACGCCGATGAGCGGCAGTAGAAAGAACGCGGCGATATTGTCGAGCGTCATAATGAAGCCGGTCAGTCCGGGCTTGAAGCCAAAGCCGATTTCCCCGGCAGCATTGAAGGCGGGGTTTCCGGCCTGCAGAAAAATGGGAATGTAGGCATTGTACAGCGTCCACATCACACTGATGCCGAAGAAACCAAAGCCAATGAGGAAGGTCTTGCCATAGTTGAGTTTAGGTTTGTCCATAGTGCATCATCTCCTTATGTAGTTGTAGTCTAGGATGGCGTGAAACCCTGGCTCTAGTTGTAGCATAAATGTACCGGTAAGCAAGCCCCGGATTGATGATATCCAGGGCTTTGGTGTTTATCCGACCTGACCCATGAGGGTTAGTCCTCTACACATGCGGTGAAAAATATCCGGCAGCGAGTGACGAAAAATCCGTAGTTCAACTACGCCAGCACGGACTCCACGCTGCGCCCGATCCCGACCTGAAAGGCCGCGCCTGCTATCTGGCCGGAGAGCCGTAAACTTACCCTGAGTCGTGCATCCTCCGATCACCGAGAGCTACTCACGCAGGGTCGCCTCCTGTTCCAGGCGATGGCGATCCTGCAGGACGACATTGTCGAGGACGAAAGCGCGCGGTCGTGTGCAGCGTAGCAGCCAGCGCAGGACGAGCCACACGGGTCAACTTAGTCGCTTGACCTTGACGCATGTACCGCCGCCAGCGCAGGGCGCGCGAGCGGCGCGATCACCCAAAACAACAGCGTCATCACCACCGCCGAGGTGAGACACCAGGCGCACGTCGCGCCGATGACGAACGGCTCCAAAAAGGTCAGGTAGATGGAAAACGCCACGCCGAACCAGGCCATGCCGACCAAGGCCAGTTTTGCCAGATTCGCCCATAGACCGCGCGCGTAGCGTGCCACAGCCCACGCCGCGCCGATGCCAACGTAGCCAAGCAGCCCCAAGACAGCCATGGGCAAGAAGCCAAACAGCAGCGCGAACTTGCTCTGTTGGACGGCATTGCAATCGCCCACCGGCCCGCAGATAGCAGTCACTTGCTGCGTCTCCACGTAAGCCAGATAGCCGGCCACGATCAGTCCAAGCACGACCAGCGGCGGGGTGGCCCAGCGCCAGTGTCGCTGCGCCGCTTCGTTGGGTTCGCGGGTCAGCGCCACGCCCTGATAGATGACGCTGACGATCATCCCCAGCAGCACCACAACGGAAATGCTGTTGCCCAATGGGTCGCGGGTAAAGCGAGTGCGCCAATCGCCAGCATCGGTGATGACGCCGGGAATGACCGGAGCGGCTGCAGTAGGGAGCGATGTCGCGCCAGTCGGGGGTGTTGCTGCAATGGTGGCTGTAGACAACGACGTAGACGATGGCGCAACGGATTCCGGCGTAGGCGCTGGCGTGACCCATTCAGGCGTGGGGGTGCTGGCCGCCAACGCTTCCAGCAGGCCAGGGATGTCAGGCCAATCCAGCCCCCCTTGCGTCAGATGTGTCTCGATCAGCCCCGGCAGTTGCTCCGGGATTTCGCCGGAGCCGACCAGCACGGTTTCTCCTATGATGAGAGTAGGCACGCCGCGGCGTTCGGCAGGGATGGCAAAGTGGGTCACGGCGGCCTGATACAGAGCTTGCCCGCCTTCCTCGGCCACGTTGATGCCGATGATTTGGAGCTGGTCATCATATTCTTCCATGAGGGGCGGTAATACTTCGGTGATGACGTAATGACAATGCCCGCACGATGGCGAGTAGAACATCACCGCATGCACCACCGGTCCGTCCGCTAATACCATACACGGACTGGATAGCCACAAAAGTGCAAACACCCCCAGACAAAGCTGCTGGAGTGGATTGAGTTTTTTCATCGCGACCTCCCGGATTATGCTGCTTCGTTGGCTAATTGTTTTTGCAGGGTCTGGAGAATGGTAGCAAACTCTGCCGAATCATACATCTCGATCTGACCGGCGTCGCCAGCGCGGGTCAATGCAGGATCCAGTCCCAGGCGTCCCAGGAAGGGAGCTGCGAAAGTGGCGGCCAGTTCGGCAGCGTGCCCCGTTCCAAAGATTTCGGGGCGCGCGCCGCAATGTGGGCAGATGGCATACCCCATATTCTCGATAATCCTGAGGATAGGTTTACCGACCTGCCGGGTCATATTGGCGGCTTTGCGCACGATCATGTCGGCCAGGTTTTGGGGCGTGGTGACGATAATGACACCGGTAATCGGCAGGCTTTGGAGTACAGTCAACGCCGCGTCGGACGTGCCGGGCGGCAAGTCCACCACCAGCGCATCCAATTGGCCCCACGCAACGTCGTTCCAAAATTGCTGGATCATTTTGGAGATCAATGGCCCACGCCAGATGACGGCGTCATCTTCGTGCTCCAACATCAGATTGACCGAGATGAGTTTGATGCCGCTGTGCGTCATCGCCGGAAGCAAAATGCCTTGCGCATCGGCCAGGGGAGGTTGGCGTATACCGAAAAGTTTGGGGATGCTGGCCCCGGTGACGTCAGCATCCAGCAGGCCGATTTGCCAACCGGCGCGGCGTAAACCTGCCGCCAGCAGCGCCGCAGTGGTCGATTTACCCACGCCGCCCTTACCGCTCATCACGGCCAGAACGTGCTTGATCGCGGGCGCCGGAGACGGGGATGAAGTCTGTGTGTTCATGGTCATTGTCTTGATATCCTCTGAGATAGAATGTATGTTGATTATACTGTGTAGCGACCAAAGCGCCACGCGCCCTTCGGCCTGCACGATCTGCGGGTGGCCGTGCAGGTCGCCCGCGACGAGCTGGGTCTGCCTGTGGCCGTCGTCGTCAACCGCGACGGGGTGGGCGATGCCGGGGTAGACGCCTACTGCGCCGCCGAGGGGATACCCATTCTGCTGCGCATCCCGCTGGAACGCGCCATTCGAGGCCATCGCACGCGGAGAGTCGTTGGTCGATATCCGCCCCGAATACCAGACAAAACTGGTAGAACTCTGGAAAGCAATAGCGGCGCTACAATGAAACAACTCGTCATCCTCAGCGGCAAAGGCGGGACAGGCAAAACGACGGTAACGGCGGCATTGGCGCATCTGGCGGCGCAGGATTGTCGCGTGGTCTTGGCCGACGCAGACGTAGACGCGGCCAATCTGGGGTTGGTGCTCGCGCCGGTCACAGCAGAGACGCACGACTTTACCGGCGGCAGGGTCGCCAGTATTGATCCCGCCGTGTGTGTGGCCTGCGGGCGCTGCGCCGCAGTCTGCCGCTTCGATGCGTTACGACCAGGGAACGCTTACGTTGTGGACCCCATCGCTTGCGAGGGCTGCGCTGCGTGCTTCTATGAGTGTCCAGTGCAGGCCATCACCATGACGCCGCAGCGCGCCGGGCAGTGGTTTGTGGCCTCGACGCGCTACGGGCCCCTTTACCACGTACACCTCTTCGCCGGACAGGAGAACTCCGGTAAGCTGGTCACGCTGGTCAAACAGATGGCAAAGTTGCGCGCTTTCGACGACGAGGCCGCTCTGCTGCTGGTGGACGGGCCGCCGGGCATCGGCTGCCCTGTCATCGCTGCGTTGTCGGGCGCCGATCTGGCGCTCGTCGTCACCGAACTGACGGTTTCCGGCGCGCACGATCTGGAACGTGTGCTGAGATTAGCGGCGCACTTCAACATCCCGACGATGGTGTTGCTCAACAAAGCTAATCTCAGCCCTGCGCAGGCAGAAGCTGTCGCGGCCTATTGCCAGGCACAGAATATCCCGCTGTTGGGACGCCTGCCCTATGATTCCGCCGTCACCGCAGCGATGGTGCGTGGGGAACCCGTACTGAGGCAACCACATTGGCCGAGGCGCTGGCTTTAATTTTGCGTGATGGATGTTTTTGATACACTAAAAGGGACGCACCCAGGGCGAAAATGATGATCGAAAGGGGTCGCACCTGAACTGAAAACTTCGCTATGATCAGGACAAACCTGAACTAAGCGGAGGAAAAGGATGTTGACCGTGGAGAAACGAGAACAGATACGACGAGCTTATTTCATCGAGGAAAAGAGCATCCGCGCCATTTGCAGTGATTTACATTGCACGGCCAGGACGGTGCACAAGGCCTTGGCGAGCGCGGAACCTGGTGCGTACACTTTGCAGACACCGCGCCCGGCGCCGGTATTGGGGCCCTATCACGAGCGCATTGCGGCGCTGCTGGCCGAGAACGCCACCCTGTCGCGCAAACAACGCTACACCGCGCATCGCCTCTACAGCCTGTTGCAGGCGGAGGGCTATGCGGGTGCGGAGTCGACGCTGCGCGGTTATGTGGCCCAGTTGCGGGCGGCGCAACAACGGCCGGCGGTGTACCTGCCGCTGGAGTTTGAGCCTGGTCAAGATGCTCAAGTCGACTGGGGTGAGGCGGAAGTTGTCCTGCAAGGGCAAGTGGTCACGGTGCAGTTATTCGTGATGCGGCTGTGTTACTCGCGGCGCACCTTCGTGATGGCCTTTCCCGCCCAAACGCAGGAAGCCTTCTACGCCGGGCACGTGGCGGCCTTCGCCTTCTTGGGCGGCGTCCCGCAGCGGCTCAGTTACGACAACCTGAAGGCGGCGGGGCAGCGGGTGTTACAAGGGCACACGCGCCAGGAGCAAGAGCGTTTCGTGATCTTCCGCAGTCATTACCTGTTCGAAAGCTTCTGCTGCACCGTCGGTCAGGGTCACGAGAAGGGGGGTGTGGAGAGTGCGGTGGGCTACAGTCGCCGGAACTTCTGTGTGCCCCGCCCGGAAGTGGCCTCTTACGCCGCACTGAATGCCCGGTTGCAGGCGCAGTGTGCCGCTGGGGATATGCGCCAGGTAGCCGCAGACGATCGGGGCAGCCTGGGCGCAGGAGCGACCCCACTTGCGGCCTTGGCCTGCGCACGCCTTCGACTGCTGCGTGGTGCGCACTGTAGTTCTGAACCCCTACGGGCAGGTCACCTTCGCCACCAATCATTATTCGGTCCCGGCGGAAGAAGCGCAACGCCAACTGACGCTCAAGGCCTACCCTATTGTCCTGGATGAACTGGGCTTCATCCCCTTCACTCTCCCTGGCGCGCAACTCTTGTTCCAGTTTTGCAGCACGCTTTACGAGCGCGTTGCTTTGATCATCACCACCAACTTGCGCTTTGCCGATTGGAGTCAGGTCTTTGGCGATGAACGGCTCACTGCCACGCTCCTGGATTGTCTCACCCACCACGCCCACATCATCGAATTCCGCGGCGAGTCTTACCGCCTCCGTGAGCGTTTACAACATGACCCTGCTACACCGGGTACTCCTACGCCACTGCCGTCCTACGAAGCCCAGCCTATAGCCCTTTTCGATCATCAAACGTGACCCTTTTCAGTCATCATTCTGACGCCCTGGCTCACCAACTGCATCCCTTTTCGCTTGACAAAAACAATTTGCCGATTTTCGAGAACAGAGTTATAATAGCCACAATACGTACAAGCGTTGAGCGGGACGAGTATCCGGCGGACAGCGCCAGAAAATGGAGGTCACCGACTGAGAGCCTCCTCCGTGGATGAAGCAGTACACATCCCCAACCCGGTGAAAACCCCCCGCGAGCGGATTTTTGAAAGGGGCGACATTGTGTCGCCGCCGAGTATAAAATCCCGGCTTAGCCCGTTATCGCTGAAAGAGTGCCGAAAATCGATTGTTCGGAACTTGGGTGGAACCACGTAGCGCCCTGCGTCCCAAGAGATGCAGGGCGCTATTTCATGGTCAGGAGGTTCGCAATGAATTCAGCAGCATATCAAGAGAGTCAGTTGTATCGGATTCGACACTCGACGTCGCACCTGATGGCGGCGGCGGTGCTCGAAATGTTCCCGGAAGGGAAGGTTGCCATCGGCCCGGCCATCGACACCGGCTTCTATTATGACTTCGATCTACCCCGTGCGCTCACACCGGAAGACCTGGAGAAGATCGAGGCGCGTATGCGGGCGTTGATCGCCGCGCACTGCGACTTTGTCTACCAGGAGATCACCCCGGAGGAGGGGCGGGCACTTTTCGCCGCCCAGCCCTACAAGCTGGAATTGATCGATGGCATCCTGGCGGGCGGCGTGGACGAGGACGGCAACCCGGTGAGTGCCGCGCCCAAGCTCTCGATCTACACGAGCGGCGCGTTCACGGATCTGTGCCGCGGGCCGCACGTGCAGAACTCGCGGGAAATCAACCCCCAGGCCGTCAAGCTGCTCAACGTCGCCGGCGCGTACTGGCGCGGCGATGAGAAGCGTCCGATGCTCCAACGCATCTACGGGACGGCGTTCGAGTCGCCCCAAGAGCTGCAGGAGTATCTGGATTGGCTGGAAGAAGTGAAGAAGCGCGACCATCGGCGGCTGATCAAAGAGCTGGATCTGCTCTCCTTCCACGAGGAAGCCGGGCCGGGGCTGGCCTACTGGCACCCCCGCGGCGCGATCATACGCAAGACCATCGAGGATTTCTGGCGGGATTGCCACATCGAGGGCGGCTACGATTTCGTCTACACGCCGCACATCGGCAAGGCGTGGCTATGGGAGACGTCAGGGCACCTGGATTTCTACAAGGAGAGCATGTACGCGCCGATGGACGTGGATGGACAGGATTACTACATCAAACCCATGAACTGTCCGTTTCACATCCTCATCTACAAGACGCGGTTGCGCTCGTACCGCGAGCTGCCCTTGCGCTGGGCGGAACTCGGCACGGTCTATCGTTACGAGAAGAGCGGCGTGCTCCACGGGCTGATGCGCGTGCGCGGCTTCACCCAGGACGACGCACACATCATCTGCACGCCGGAGCAGATCGAGGCCGAGGCGTTGCGCGTCTTACAGTTCTCCCTGGCGCTCCTGCGCGCTTTCGGCTTCGAGCAAATTGAAGCCTATCTCTCGACGCGCCCGGAGAAAGCAGTAGGCGAACCAGCGCGGTGGGAACAGGCGCAGGAATCGCTGCTGCGTGCCATCAACGCCGAGGGGCTGGTCTACCAGATCGACGAAGGCGGCGGCGCGTTCTACGGTCCGAAGATCGACCTCAAAATCAAGGATGCGCTGGGCCGCGAATGGCAGTTGACGACGATCCAGTTCGATTTCAACGAGCCGGAGCGCTTCGATATGACCTACGTGGGCGAGGATGGCCTGGAACACCGGCCCTACATGGTTCACCGGGCGCTGCTTGGTTCGCTGGAGCGTTTCTTCGGCATCCTGGTGGAGCACTACGCGGGCGCGTTTCCGGTGTGGCTCGCGCCGGAGCAGGCGCGTATCATCCCCATCGCCGACCGGCACGTCGAGTATGCCAGAGGGGTGGAAGAAGCACTGCGCCGGGCGCACCTGCGCGTAAGCACAGATACGTCGGCGTCGCGGATGAACGCCAAGATCCGTGAAGCGCAGATGATGAAGGTCCCGTATATGCTGATCATCGGGGACAAGGAAGTCGAGGCGGGCGCCGTCGCCGTGCGGCTGCGCAATGGCAAGGACCTGGGGGCCATGCCGGTGGCAGACTTCGTGGCGTATGTCGGGAAAACAATCGCCGCCAAAGCACTGGAGTAAACGCATTGACGAGGGTGGAAAGGAATCCGTGGCCTGAGTGCTGAAAGTTTTAGCCGACGGCAACGGGGGTTATGCTACGAGAATGCCCCGCGGTTTGGCGGGGCATTCTCTGGTGATGCTGATGCCAATGCCGGTTATCCCTTCTTGTAAACCAGGAAATAATACAACACATAGAGAATGACCGCCACCACAGCGATAACCAGGGTGATGGGCAAGGCGCCTTTGATGGCCATCCATATCGTGCCGGTAAGCGGGCTTATCCAGACATAGATATAAGCCGTTACGGCCGCAAAGACGATCAAGACGCTTGCAAAGAGCCAATACGTCAACAAACGAAGTCTCTTCTGCTTTTCCTCTGCCATATTTCCTCCCTTAAATTTTTCAAAAAATGAGAATTTAGAGATTCCCGTCAGTAAACCGTGTACCGGTTTACATAATGGGCCACCGCCATACGCCATCACGGACACGGCGCGCCAGATTCAACGGCCAGCCGCACCGCCGTGCGCTCCTTGCCATCCATCAAAAGCTCCGCAAAAGAGGGGACACAGTAAATGTGAATGTTATCCGGTTCAAGGTAACCGTGTGCAATAGCGATAGCTTTGATTGCTTGATTCACCGCTCCCGCGCCAATCGCCTGCACATCCACCCGCCCGGCTTCGCGGATAATGCCGGCGATGGCGCCTGCCACCGCAGTAGAACGAGAGGTCGCCGCCACCTTGATAACGTTCACCATGATAACCTCCTCGTAGAGTGGTGATGGTGCATGTCTCCCCACCACTGTGCCGCGGTCAAGCGACCCATGACAATGATCATGTTATACAACCGCAATTTCATGCTCAATTATAGTGATTTTTCTCTAAAATAGCAAGTGCACGGCAAAACCGACAAATTAGGGATTGCACAAACCCTCTTCTTCGTGTAAAATAGAAGAGTAGAGTGATGACACTATTCCGTTATGCGTTATTTAAGGAAGATTCTCAACCTGAGCGATAGTACTATTGAAGGGAACGATCTAAACTTGTTGTAACTATTCAGCCGTCCTTGCCAGGTGGCGAATGGGACTTTGGGGAGGGCACATAATAAGTTACCCCTTCGGCAGGTGATGACCCTCTTATCCCCCAACCCCCTTCCTGGGGGGAAGGGGAGCAGGGGGATGGGCTTATAGAAACACGAATATCTTGTCATACAGAAGCACCTGGCATACCAAAGTCTACGCCAAACCTGGCATAGGGAATAAGTGGCTTCGTCAGGTTTACTAGCCTGAATAGATACGGGAATTCATCATGAACTGGCGTTCACCAGCGGTGGAATGAAAACTTTTCACCACGAAAGGCACAAAGAATTTGAGTTTTTCTCTGTGAACTCTGGGTGCTCTGTGGCTATTTCTAAAGGAATTCGTCATGAACTGGCGTTCACCAGCGGTGGAATGAAAACTTTTCACCACGAAAGGCACCAAGAATTGGCGTTTTTCTCTGTGAACTCTGGGTGCTCTGGGGCTATTTTCAGAGGAGGAGAGGTTTATGCGTGGGCCAACTTCCCCGAACAAGTTCGGGGATCCACAATTCGGGGTCCAGAATCCTCAATGTGTGGAGGACCCTCCTGACACTAATCCTGCCTGGTTTCGGCTCATCCGGGTTATGAGCGAGAGATTATGAATTTAACACGATTTTCGCAAAAAGTAGGCCTATTGCTTGGGCTCGCCATCATAGGAGGGTTCTTCATTCCCCAACCGGGGTTGACACAAGCCACACGAGAGTACTTCGAAGAGACCGGGCACTGGGTTCAGGATGAGTTCCTCGACTATTTCAATCATCGTGGTGGGTTGGCAATTTTTGGCTATCCCATCACCGAACGCTTCATGGATCAAGGCTTGACCGTGCAATACTTCCAGAAAGCGCGCATGGAGTTGCATCCCGAGAATCCGGAACCCTACCGCGTGCAGTTAGGGTTACTCAGTGAAGAGCTTAAATACCGGCAACCGGCGGTAGCGGAGCCGCAACCGCGTTCACGGCGCAAGGTTTACTTTCCCGAAACCGGACATACCGTGTCTTATGCCTTCCTCGATTATTTCAACGCCAATGGCGGCATCGACATTTTTGGATATCCTATCAGCGAAATGTATTTTGAGGACGGGCAAATCGTCCAGTATTTCCAGCGTCTCAAGATGCAATGGCAGCCTAACGAACCGACAACAGCAGTGGTAATCGGCAATCTGGGAGAGGTCTACCTGACCCTTTACAGCAGCCGTATGCCCGCCGAGGCTTTGCGCCCGACATCCGCCGACGCCATCATCCAGACCTCACCTGCCTCCACAGAGATCAACGGTATCCGCGCGGTGGTCTCGTTACGGTACTCGGTGATGAGCAAAAAGCGCAATCAAACCATCTCCGTCCTGGTGACCGACAATAACGGCGATCCACTGCCTGACGCACAGGTTTCCATCCGTTTCATCGAGTCGCCTTCGAATACAGTGTTGCCGGCGAACATTCCGGTTTTGGTCACAGATAAGCAGGGTTTTGCGCAGATTTCTGTACCCATCAACGGCGGACGTTCGGGCGCACAGATTGTTGTCCGGGCGACGGCCACTTACAACAGTTTAAACACCACGGCCCAGAATGTTTTCTTGTTATGGTGGTAGATTCATCCACAAGAAAACAGCGGGTAGTGTCCCTGGACTGTTAAGATCATGAGTAGGCGAAAAAGAGGGGGTGTGGCGGGCAGCGAAGCTGCCCGCCACACCCCCTACAAAAATCCCCCTTCCTGGGGGCAGGGGGGACGGGCTTATAGAAACACGACTATCTCGTCATCCCCAAGCACCAGGCATACCGAAATCCACGCCAAACCTAGTATAGGGGATAAGTTACTTCGTCAGGTTTACTAGCCTGAATAGCTCGACAATGTTAGATTAGGTTTGAGATCGCTGAGTGCGTTGGG
>DAOOGN010000021.1:0-2016 GCA_035415725.1 Anaerolineae bacterium
TTTACGAGACTTTGTTAAAGTGCTACCGGTACGACTTTATGAGACTCAACATCAAGTAGTCGATTGACTGCCGACTACCCGACTACGTGACTTCCTGACTACTTGACGATCTGACGGCTAACATCCTGAATCGCCTCTACGATACGCGTGTAGCCGGTGCAGCGACAGAGGTTGCCGACAAGAGCGTAGCGGATCTCATCTTCGGTGGGATGGGGGTTGCGGTCGAGCAGAGCTTTGGCGGACATCAGCATCCCCGGCGTGCAGAAGCCGCATTGGACGGCGTTGTGATCGATGAAAGCCTGTTGCAGTGGATGCAAGTCGCCGCCTTTGCTTAAGCCTTCGACAGTTTCGATCATCGCGCCATCGGCTTCCACCGCGAGCACCTGGCACGCATTGACCGCTGCGCCGTTCATAATGACAGTACACGCGCCGCACTCGCCGTTCTCGCAGCCGACTTTGGGACTGGTGATGCCGAGTTGTTCGCGCAGCACCTTGAGCAGGGTGTGATGGGAGAGGACGGCCAGGGTATAGGCATCGCCGTTAATGGTCAGGGTGATTTCGTGCCACATCATGTCTCCTTTCGCGTTTAGCCGTTCAAACGCTGCAACGTGATAACGCGCTGAATGATCCGTCGAGTGATATTGACGACCATCATTTGTCGATACGCGGCGCTAGCGCGGACGTCGTCAATGGGACGAGAACATCCGCAAGCCGCCGCGGCCGCTTCGTCAATATGAGCGTCATCATACCCCGCGTTAAGCCTCGCCTCGGCCTGCGGGGAACGGATGGGTGTGGGGGCCACAGCGCCGAGCGCGACGCGCCACCCCATCCCTGCCATCTCTCCTCCCTGAAAAGGGGAAGCCATCACTGCGACGCCGACGATAGCCAAATCTCCTGCCTGGCGACGACTCAATTTCTCATAGAGCGCCACACTACCCTCCGGGGGCTTGGGGATGAGGATGCCGACGATGATTTCCCCTTTCTTGAGCGCACTGCGCTTCGGGCCGACGAAGAACCTGTCCACCGCAATCGCGCGGTCGCCTTCTGGCCCTTTGACCAGCACGGACGCTTCGAGCACAAGCAGGGCAGGCGCGGAATCGGCGGCGGGAGAAGCCGTGCCCAGGTTGCCGCCGAGGGTGGCGCGATTGCGCACTTGCTCGTTGCCCATCGCCGCGGCGGCCTGTGCGAGCACATCCCAATGTGAACATACCAGTGCAGAACGCGCGATCTCGTTCATCCGCACCGCCGCGCCCACATAAAGACATTCACCGGGCGTGCCGCCGCAGTCAGACTCCAACCCTGCCACTTTGAGATCGCGCAGGCCGGGCAGTCCCTTGATGTCCACCACGCCGTCGGGTTTCCACGCGCCGTCGCGCGTGTGCGGAATCAGGTCGGTCGCTCCGGCCAGGGGATACATCACCTTGCCGGGCAATGTCAATAGCTTGAACGCTTCATCGAAATCCTTCGGTTTGTAATACTCGAATGGTTGCATAGGAATCTCCTCATGTCAGCCCCAGAGTTCTTTTCTCTTCCCCTCTGTGAACCCTGTGCCCTCTGTGGCAACAACTACGCAGAAATCCGTTTCACCCCATCTACCAGGCGCAAGACGCTGAAGTTGATCAGCAGACCGCGCTCTAGTTTGGCGGCATGCAGATATGAGAGTACTTGCGCTGTAATCAACTCTATATTGGGCCGGGTGATAGCTTTGAGTTCAACCACCACCTCGTTTTCTACAAGCAAATCCAACCGCTGGCCTTTGATGATGTGATCTTTGTAGATTACATCCACTGCAACCTGGCGTGCATATTGAATACCGCGCAAGTCAAACTCGACACACAGCGCCTCCTCGTAGATGGATTCCAGCAATCCAGGTCCCAAGTGCCGGTGTACCTCAATCGCCGCGCCGATGATCTTTTCTGTTAACAAGTCTGCCATCATTCTCCTTTTCACCTCAGAGTTCACAGAGTTCTTTTCTCTTCCCCCTCTGTGAACTCTGTGCCCTCTGTGGCTAAAAAC
>DAOOGN010000021.1:2116-46183 GCA_035415725.1 Anaerolineae bacterium
TACCCAGCAATCCATTAGTCAACCCCAGAGTTCTTTTCTCTTCCCCTCTGTGAACTCTGTGCCCTCTGTGGCTAAAAACTACCCAGCAATCCATTAGTCAACCCCAGAGTTCTTTTCTCTTCCCCTCTGTGAACCCTGTGTCCTCTGTGGCTAAAAACTATTCAATGTTACTGCGTTCTTGGACACCGAAGCGGGAAGGCGGAAGGAGAATGAAGAGCAAGTTGATGAGGATGCCGACGATAGCCGCGAAGACGATGGCCGGGATACCATCAGGAAACAGCACCGGGACCTTGAAGGGGAACAGCCCATTGGGCAACCCCAGGTTGCCGCCGATGCCCAGAACCAGGATAACGGCGCCGATAGCCAGGTTCTTAGGATCAAAAAGGTTGACCTTTTCGCTTTGCAGCAGGGCGATACCTTGCTTACCGATCACACCGAACAGGTATATCGCCAACCCGCCGGTCACAGCCGTGGGGATGGTGTTAATCAACGCAGCCAGCTTACCGATGAAGCCCAGAGCCATCGCAATACCGCCGGCCGTCATCAACACCGCGACCGAGTAGTTGCGCGTGATCGCCATCAGCGAATTGTTCTCGCCGTAGTTTGTGCCCGCACAACCGCCGAGCAAACCGTTCAGAGCATCGTTACAACCGTCGGCGACCAGGTTTAGACCGATGAGTTTCTTGATTCCCAACGGCTGCCTCTTGAGGTCCTTAGCCAATTGATCAATGTACAGACTCATCTGATATAAGTGGGCTGTGGATTCTGGAACCGTCGCAATGGCAATCAACGCAACGCTGATTGCCATGCCCCACGCGCGTCCATCGCCGAAAGCCGGCAAGGTGAAATTGGGCACACGCACCCACGCTGCCGTTGCTACTGGACTGAAATCCACAATGCCAAAAATCAACGCGACAACATAGCCGGCAATCGCTCCCAATAAGATGGGCAGCATCCCAATCAGCCCCTTGCCCTGCAAATATACCGAGAAGGCAATGGTCAGAATCAGGGTGATGAAGGCCACGCCCCAGTTAGCCGAAGCCATATTGAGCGCCGAGCCAGCCAGAGCGATGCCGATGACGATGGCGACATTGCCGGTGATGATGGGGGGCAGGATTCTGTCCAGGCGGTCTTTGCCGACACGCTGGATCAGCAGGCCGATCAAGATGTTGAAAAGGCCGGTACACATAATGCCCACTTGGGCCAGTCTTACGCCGTCCGGGCAATAAACGGCGCTGGAGTTGAAGCAATCGGGGACATACTTAGCCATGACAGTGATGATGACGGTGATGTAGCTGAACGAAGAACCGTAATATAGAGGGATTTTGCGTTTGGCGACCAGCAGAGCAATGATCGTGCCCAGACCGGAAGCAAACAGCGTCACCCCTACATCAAATTTGGTGAGGATGGCGACCAGCACCGTCGCCGGAAACATGGTCAGCACTTGCTGGAATCCCAAACTCAACATAGCGCCCGTCGGTGGGACATCCTCAGGCATATAGCCAATGATGGGGGCGCCTTTAGGTTTTTCAGCCATGGGACTTACTCCTTTCATTATTGAATGAATTGATAAAGGGATGAGGATTTGAAGCGTCAGTTTCTATCCAGCGTATTTGGCAATACTTTCTTCCTCCTTCCGTTGAATTTTACGCCCGCTCGAACAGCGCCGGTCATCCATCGCAACCTCCGGGCTCCTGCGGAACTCGCCACGCCGGCGCGAAGCGACTGCGCGCCGGCATCAGGACGTCGCCGTAGGCTGCCAGGTTGCGATCCTCCAGGTGATCGAAGATCATCGGGCCGGTGGAGCCATAGCTGATGTGCTTGAGCGGTTCCGGGTCGAGTTCCACCGCGATGATATCTTCCGTCCCCCGTCCCAGCGCCAGCGTCTGCGCGATGGGGCTGACGATCATACTGTGGCCGAAGTAATAATTTCCCCCGGCATCCGGGCCGATGGCGTTGCAGGCAACGATGTAGACGTGATTGTCGTAGGCGCGGGCCTTGTTCGTCACCTCCCAGATCTCGAAACTGCGCAACAACGCCGCCGGGCGGACGATCACCTCCGCACCGCGTACCGCCTCACAGCGATAAAGCTCCGGAAAATCCCCATCATAGCAGATGGTCAGGCCGAGGGTCGCCAGGGGCGTCTGCACCACGACCGGCGCCACGCCCGGAGTGGACCATCCCCCGGCGGCTCGCCGCTCGGTGGGGAACAGATGGGTTTTGCGATAGACGCCCAGCAGTCCTTCGGGGCCGAAAAGTGCCGCGCTGTTGTAGACGATGTCCGGCGCCGGCCCACGTTCGTAGGTAGGGAAGACCACATAGAGGTCCAGCGCCCGCGCCGCTGCCGCGACCGGCGCCGTCAGCGGGCCGGGGAGCGTATCCACCTGCGACCACAGCTCCTCGACGGAGCAATCCGGCGTGAAGCCCGTCGTCACCGTCTCCGGCAGCACCACCAGACGCGCGCCGGTCTCTTGTGCCGCCCGTTCCGTCCACGCCAGCGCCTTCTCGATGTTCTCGCGCACCGCCAACGGCTTCACCGCAAACTGCGCACAGGCCGCCGTGAAGCGTTGCATCAGAGCGCCCCCTCAGCGCGCAGTTCCGCGATCTGCTCCGCTGTATAACCGAGCCATTCACGCAGCACCGACTCGGTGTGTTGCCCCAGAGTGGGCGCGGGCGTGCGCATCGCACCGGGCGTCTCGCTGAGTTTGATGGGGATGCCGGCCATGGTCAACTCCCCGGCCACCGGATGTTCGAGCCTGACCAGCATCTCTCGCGCCAATACCTGCGGATGTGCCATCACCTGGGCGACATTGTTGATGGGACTGGCCGGAATCCCCGCCGCATCGAGCCGCGCCTGCCAGTCGGCATTCGTGCGTTTCTGGAAAATTTCGGCCAGGATCGGGCGTAACTCGGTGTAGTGGGCGTGCCGCAGCGGATTGGTCTTGAAGCGCGGATCCACGGCCAGGTCGGGACGTTCTAACGCCTCACAGAGCCGACCCCAGACGGCATCGTTGCCCGCTGCGATCATCAGTTGCCCATCGAGCGTCTCGAACGGCTCGATGGGGACGACGGAAGGGTGGCGATTGCCTATAGGACGCGGAATTTCGCCGGTGACGCTGTACCGCGCGATGGCATTCTCCAGAATAGCCACCTGGCAATCGAGCATCGCCACATCCACCAACTGACCTTGCCCCGTGCGTTCCCGCGCTGCCAGCGCGCTCAAGATGCCGACGGCCGTGAAGATACCCGCGACGATATCGCCGATAGAGGTGCCGACCCGCGTGGGCTTTCCATCTTCCTGCCCCGTGATGCTCATCACACCGCTCATCGCCTGTACCACACCGTCGTAAGCAGGACGCTGGCTGTACGGTCCGGTGCGTCCGAAGCCCGACACGGCGGCATAGATCAGGCGGGGATTGAGGTCGCGCAGGGTCTCGTAGCCCAACTCCAGCTTTTCCAGGGTGCCGGGACGAAAGTTTTCGACCAGCACATCCATCAGAGGCACCAGCTCACGGAACACCTGCCGCCCGCGCGGCGATTTGAGGTTCAGCGTCACGCTGCGCTTATTGCGATTAAGGCTCATAAAATACGCGCTCTCACCGTGAAGATACGGACCGAAGTTCCGCGAATCATCGCCCCCACCGGGTACCTCGATTTTGATCACGTCAGCCCCCAGGTCGGCCAGAATCATCGTCGCATAAGGTCCGGCCAACACGCGGGACAAATCCAGCACACGTAGTCCTTCCAAAGCCATCATCGTCATTCGTCTCCGGTAGTCACGTAGTCGTCAGTCTTATAGTCGTTAGTCACGTAGTCGTTAGTCTTATAGTCGTTAGTCACGTAGTCGTCAGTCGAATAGTCTGAAATTCCTCGACTACCTGACTATCTGACTACTCGACTGGCTACTTGCCGATTCAGATTCTCGACGTGCGCCGGGTTATACGCATCCCCGAATTTGGTCTTGGGAAGGGCGGCTTTCCTGGCTTGCAGGTCCTGGTACTCGTCGTCATCCACAAAGGCGACACAACGTCCAATGCTCGATTCGCCGTCCACGAAACGCCAGGGGAAGAAGCCAATCTGCACGCGGCGGTTAATGAGCAGGTCGATCTCACCGCCGAGGCACTCGGCGTGGATGATGCCATAGGGGAACATCTCGATGTGCATCAGTTGGTACTTCGTGTCATCGAAGATATCCGCCAGACCTTTGCCGTACTTCTTCTGGAAGTGCGCCTCGGCCTGCGCGGCCTGGCGCGGCATCCAGTTACGGATAATCGTGTTCATCGGGTGATCCGCACTGCCGCAGTCCACCCCGATCCAGCGCAGCTTCTTGCGCTTGGCCCACTCGGCGAACTCCCGATCCGGGCCCGGGTGCTGTACCATGTAGCGGATCTCGTCGGCATAAGGCATATCCCAGCCAAAGTGGTGGAACCCGGTGTGGATGATGAGGATGTCACCCTCCTTGACTACGACTTTATCCTCAACCATCTCCGACGTGTAGATGTCGTAGTCGGCGACCACATCGGAGAGATCGACGATGACCGCGTCGTGGACGAGGAATTCCATATCCAGGGACGCGATGTCCTTGCCGGCGGTGTAGAAGTGGATTTCGCCGTCGAGGTGCGTGCCAAGGTGATTGGAATGGGTCACGAGCTGCCCATTCGCGCCGTTGGGCGCCAGCCGTTTGAAGTATTTCACTTGCAGCGGCTCGTAGGTCGGCCACGGGGGCGTGGCAATGCCAAGAGGAATGGTTAAATCTAGTAGTTTCATCATCAAAGCCTCCTGAGATTAGATTTCTAAATCTGAAAATCGGATTTGCTGATTTTCAGATTTGTTGATTTTGTTTGAACAAAACCTCCTGCTGCATCCATTCGGTATCTTCAGGGGAAATCGGCGGCGGGGGCGGCGGTTGTGTGTAATCCAACAGCCGTTGGTAGCCCACCAGCTTGAAGCAGGCGTCTACCGCGGCCTGCAAATCCAACACCACATCTTCATCTGGCGGCAAAAGCGGCACGGGAACCGCCGGCAACCGGCCACGCAAGGTGATCATCTTCTCCACACCTCTACATCGATTTTGGCCCCACCGCTGGGTCCATGTTGGCTATTTGCTTGAACGCTTCCTCGAAGCACTGCCGCGGCGCACGCACCAGTCCCGCGCCGACCATGCCCACACCCGGCTCTTTGTGTGCGATGCCGGTGTTGATGAAGGGCAAGATACCAGTCTGCATCACCTTGCGTACATCGATACCGAGCGGCGTCCCCCGGAAGTCGAGCGCGGGCACGGTAAAGAACTCGTGTTCGCCCGCCGTGATTTGATACATCTCCTGCGTCACCTGCAACGCCAACGCCGACGTGCCGCCGACGAAGCGCACGATGGCCGGCGCCGCCGCCATAGCAAAGCCACCGGCGCCGCCTGTCTCCGTGATCGCCGAGTCGCCGATGTCGGGATTGGCGTCCTTCGCCGCGAAGCCCGGCAGCCACAGTCCCTGCACCACCGGCGCGGGCGCGGTAAACCAGCGGTCCGGCATCCCCGCCACGCGGATGCCGAAATCTGTGCCGTTGCGCGCCATCACCGTGACGATGGTGCTCCCTCTAATGCCTTCCGCAGGTTCGAGCATGGCTTTCAGCGCCGCCATCGAAAGGTTGAGGAAGAAGTGGTCATTGCCGTCGATGAATTTGAGCACGTCGGCGGCGACTTTTTTCGTTGCCGTCTCGATCAGCACGGGCGCCAGTTGACGGATGAGCAACGATGTCGCGGCGCGGTTGCGGTTGTGCCCTTCGTCGCCCATCTGAAGCGCCTGCGCGAGGATGCTGCGCAGGTCGATGGGGCCGGTGGCTTTCAGAGCGGTCTTGAGCGCCGGGTAGAGCGTCGTCTCCATCCACTTAAGACGCACCAGCACATCGTCTCCGTAAGCGCCATAGCGCAGAACGCGGCCCAGCCCCTCGTTTTGTGTGCTGTAGGCGAGATTGCCGAACGTCTCGTTTTGCACGATGAAGACCGGCATCGACGGCGACACAATCCCTGCCATCGGCCCGACGGCGTGATGGTGATGGCACGGCTCAAAGGTGAACTCGCCCGCGGCGGCCATCGCGGCGGCCTGTTCATAATCGTTGGCCCAGCCTTCGTAGACGACAGCACCCATCACCGCGCCGCGCTGTGGCCCACACATCCGTTCCCAGGTGATGGGCGGCCCGGCGTGCAGGATCATCCGTTCCCCCCAACCGGGGATCACGTCGCGGGCGACACCCATCCCTACGAGCAGCGGGCGTCCGCCGCGGATACGCGCCACCGCTTCGGCGTTCGCCGCGTCGATGTCTACCCCGTCCCGGGTGTGCGTGATTGCCATGTATCCTTCCAGGGGGGGATGCCAATCCACGTGGACGACGTCGACGCCCTGATGGCGCAGACTCTCTGCGAAATTTTCCAATCCAACGTTCACAGCCTTGAGCGATTGGCCGAACAGGTCTTGAACTGCCATAATTTTTCCCTCGAAAACAGTCTTGTAGGGCGAATTGGCAATTCGCCCTTTACCGCGAGTGGCCAACTCGCGCTACAATAGTTGATGGCTAGTTTTTCCATATTATCACGCCTTATTATCACGCCTTCGTTTTTCACTTGTTCTAAAGTATCTATTCAGGCTAGTAAACCTGACGAAGTAACTTATCCCCTATACCAGGTTTGGCGTGGATTTCGGTATGCCTGGCGCTTGTGAATGACGAGATAGGCGTATTTCTATAAGTCCCGTTCGCCACCCGGCAAGGGCGACCGAATAGTTACCATGCTTGCCAATCCCTTAACTTAAAATATAGCCCGCCAGCCGCGTCGCTGCGGCATTGGATTCGAGCACGATGACCCCTGCGGCGCGGAGTTTAGCCTCTTGCGCACTGACGTTCTGGGGATCACCGTCCGTGCCGCAGACCGAGGCAAGGAACAGCACTTCACGCCCTGCGTTGGCGAGCCATGCCTGCGCTGCGCCGATGGCTTCCACGGCGGCTCCTGCCGGATCGGGATGAACGCCGTAGCCGAGGACGATGTCCAGGAGAATGATGGCGGTCTGCGGGTCTTGTGCTTCGTGGAGGATGCGGCGGTTGCGCAAGGTCGGATCGAGCATGGGATGCAAGCGTCCCACGGTGAACTCATCCGCGCCCAGATCGACGGCAGTGTGACCACTGCTTTTGTTCGCGTCCGCCATCAGGTGCTTTTTCTTCACCGGCGCGTTGGAGGTGAGGGCGCCTTTGCCCAACATAGCGCCGAGAATGAGTTGGCTCTCGTAGCAGAATGTCCCGCCGCTGAACAGTCCACGGAAATACGACTGCCCGATTTGCAGACGTCTGACGAGTTTCCTGGCCGACTTTTTCAGCACCTGTTGGTGTGTGTGCAAGGATTCGCGGGCCTCATCTGCCGACTTCCCTCGCGCGATGGCGGCGGCGAGATGCGCGGCCTCTTCGAGCGTCGCAGCGGGGATGCCGCCGGCCTCACGAACCGCCTTCGCTTTGCCGCCCAGGAAGCACACGACGGCGGGTTTGTCGCTTGCCTGCAACTGCCGCAGTACCCTTTCCGCGACAGCGGGCGCCGGCGGTTTGGAGACGAGTAGCAGCACGGTGGTCGCCGGATCGGCTTGCAGTGCCTTCAACCCCTCGAGCATCATGATGCCGCCAACCGTGTCAGAGAGGTCGCGCCCGCCCGTACCGATGGCCTGCGTGATGCCCACATCCATCCGCGTGAGCTGGCTGGTGACGGCCTGCAACCCCGTGCCAGATGCCGCGACGACGCCCACCGGTCCGCGGATGACGGCATTGGCAAATCCCAACGCCACGCCGTTGATGATCGCGGTGCCGGCATCCGGCCCCATCACCAGCAACCCCTTTTCACGCCCCAGCGTTTTCAGGGCAATTTCATCCTCCACGCTGACGTTATCGCTGAAAAGGAAGACGTGTAGCCCCCGGTCGAGTGCATCGCGGGCGACGCCCGCCGCATACCGCCCGGCGACGGAAACCAGCGCGATGTTCGCACCCGCGAGTTGTTGCGCGGCGGCGGCAAGCGTCTTAGGTGGCGGTGTTGTGCCGCCGACGGCTTTGGGCGTGCGCGCTGCTTTGAGCAGTTCATCAGCGCACACTGCTACGTTGATCACCGCTGCATCCGCGACCCGCGCAGCGATGATAAGATCATCGGCAAGGGCGGCTTCAGCTTCCGCCGTGAGCAGCCCGGCGTCCTTGAGGATGCCTTTGTTGGCCGGCGTCCCCATCACCACAGCGGCGTCTTCCACGCCAGTTAGCTTTGAAAGTCCCTGGGCGACCTGGAGCAGGGTGATGGAATCGTAGTATTCACCGCTTTTAACAATGGTTTGGATCATGAATACGACCTCTTGTGCAGAATTCTCAGCAGATCATACAGCCAGAAGGTGGTGCCAGTGCTCATCCACCGACCTTTCACTGCGTTGCTTACCGGTATCTATTTAAGCCAGTCAACCTGACGAAGCCACTTATTCCCTATGCCAGGTTTGGCGCGGATTTCGGCATGCCAGGCGCTCTTGGATGACGAGATGAGCGTATTTCTATCAGCCTATGCCCCCCTACCCCCTTCCTCAATGAAGGGGGAATGAGGGGGGCAGGGGGTGTGGCGAGCGGCTTCGTCGCCCGCCACACCCCACTTTTTCGCCTCCTTCTCCTCCGCTGGCAGGCAGACGATTTTCCTCCGGCAAAATATCTCACTCCTCACCCCCTTCGGTTGGAGGATTGTCCCCCTCGTCAACGAAGATCGCCTGCGCTTCCGCCCTATAGGCCGGCATCTCCGCCTCCGTTTTGCCCCTGGATTGTAAATAGCGCTCCAGCAGATGCAGCGGCGTCAAGGCGTCCGGCTCTACCCCATCAAGACGGTCACGAACGGCATGATCAACATCGCGGTTGATCTGCACAAAGAAGGCATCCGCCATGAAAGGCGTTAAATCGGCATCCCGCAGATGCGCTTCCTGTTCCGGCGACATCTGCACGATCAACCGTACCACGGCGTCGGCGAGATGACATGGCGACAGAGCACGCTCGATCGCCTTCAAGGGATGGGATTCCCGGCGTACATCCACCCGCACGGTGACGAAAGAGCGTGCCGGCACCTCCACATAACGCCACTCCGTCGTTCCACGTTGCACTTCGACCCAACAGAAGCCCTTGGGCTGCTTCTCCTCGCCAAAGTCCACCCGTTCCAGGCTGCCGGCGTAGACCACCGGCGGCCTATTTTCGGGATTGAGATTCTGATGCTGGTGGATATGCCCCAGCGCGACATAGTCCCACGCCGTATCGGTCAGAGCGGATAGAGGAATCGTCACATCGCGCCCCACCATGATGTTGCGTTCCGCTCCCCAATGGGCGCTCTCGACCGAGAAATGGCCGGTCAACACCGCCGGTGTATCCCCATCAAGCTGCGTTGCCAATTGCTGAATGAGGTGCACAACGACCTCGCTTACGGCGCGATCCAACGCTTCCTGACTCATCTGCCGGAACTGCTCCCGGGTGAGCAACCGCTGGCGCACCGGATAGGGAATCGCGGCAAGCTGAAGCAGGCCATGGCGTGTTTCGACATGCAAGAGCGTGGGGCGGGCCACAACGGTCACGTGCGGCACCCCCAGAGTATCGAAGATTTCGACACTCGAAGCCCGCTGCTCCATCACCGGGACATCGTGATTGCCCACCAGCAATACCGTGGGGATCGCCGCCTGCGACAAACGACGGATGCGCTGCGCAAATTCGCGTTGATGGGTAGGACTGGGGCCGCGCGTGCGGAAGGCGTCCCCGGCAAAGAGCACCAGATCGGCTTCATGCGTTATGGCATATTCCACCACCTGATCCAAACGTTCGAGGAAATCCACGACACGCTGGTTCAGGCCCGATGCCGGGTCTATCCGCCCATAATTCTCTATGCCGATGTGCAAATCGGCGAAATGCAGAACACGTATGGGTTCAGACATAAAAACCTCAAGAAAATTAGAAATGAGAAATTGGAAATGAGAAAACGAGCAACGGGAAATAAGGGATAAGATGCTACGGTAAATCGAGAACACCCCAGACACAAATTTTGCCGTCGGCAAAGCCAACCCAGGCCGCGCCGGACGCATCCACCGTCATGGCCGTGATAGCCTCGGCGGAGACCGGCAGGCGCCGGATGGATAAATCTGCATCGACAAAAAGCAATTCGCCCGTTGCCGTCCCGCCGATGATGCCGTCTTCCAGCCATAACAACGCGGACAACGCACCGATGGAGGCCGGTGTACGTTGCCGCACTATGGTCCTCTGCGCTACATCCCACAAAATCCACCGCCCCTGCGCATCCACGGATAACGCCCGCTCGCCCTGCGGCGCGAAAGCCAGAAATTGCACCGCCGCGCTGTGTCCCTCCAGGACGGCAACCTGCGCGCCGTTCGCCATATCCCACAGGCGCACGGCGCCGTCAGCAGTGCCCGAAAGTACGAGCGGCTGCGTTGGATGAGCTGCCAGCGCCGTCACCGGACTGTCGCCGGCTTGCAGTAGCCAGACGATAGCGCCTGTCGCCGGATCGATGACCCACAGATAGCCGTTCTCCAATCCCAGAACAAGCTGTTCATGCCCGACGGCATAGGTCAGCGTCTGAATACGCGAAAAAGTCGAGACCCGACTGCGCAGCGCCCGCGTCCATGCCGGAAACGCCTCCACGTATAGATCGCGCGCGCGCGCCACAGCGATCTCCGTCCCGTCCTGGGACAGCGCAAACGTCGTGAACGTCAACGGGTGCGTTGTCGACGTCAACGCCAACAGCGTCGAGTAACGGTAACGCCATGTGGCCCCGGCGTACAGTGCGTGGACTTCGTCGCCGGCGACCGCCAGGGCCAGGACCGGCGCCTCTGCCCCCTGAAGACAACCGAGCCGTTGCGCGTCTGCCGTCAATGGGCCGGACGGCGTCGGCGCGGCTGTGCCGGGTGCCACGGGCCAGTAATAGGGCGTCGGCGTCAACGTCGGCGTGCTGGTGAAGGTAGGCCAGGGCGTGGGCGTGGCTTCAAGGGGTAACGCCGGCAACGCCGCCAGAGGCGTCAAAAACGAGCCGGGGTAGAACTGCATGCCGCCCCACAATGCCAGCAACATGCCCGACACCGCTATCCCCTTGCCGCGCCAGCTTTCAAAGATCAACACCCACCAGGTCAATCCCAACGCCAGTACTGCCGCGCCGCCCATCACCCACACCGGCCCCAGTACGTGCATGAGCGCACGCCATAGCGCGACAAACACCATCACAGTTCCCGCCGAAAACGGCACACCGGTGATGGCGCGAATATCCGGCGGCGGAAACCTATCCAGCAGCGCCAGTCCGCCAACGCCGCCGACGATCAACCCTGCCGCGAGCAGCGGCGCGCTGATGCAGGCCCAGCGCCGGCGATCAGACAGCAGGGCAGCGGCCACAACGGCGCAAACCAACGCCAGAAGCGGCGCATACCACACCCAGCGCAGCCACGTGGGGCTTTGCCACGCCGCAATGACCTGCGTTTCAGCGGTATCACACACGGCGACGAAATCGCCGGTGAAGCCGTTCCACCACGCCTGCTGTTGCTGTCCCACCTCAGAATGTGCCCCGGGATCGACAGGGACGCACGCCGGTGGTGCAGCCGTCGCACAGGAGGGCAACATGCGCCACAAAAACGCACGGATATTTTCGCCCCGCTCACCGGAGAGGAGTCGCGCCACCTCCGGTGTCAAGCGCTCCGGCGCCGACGTCTCGCCGAGCGCCCACGCCGCCCACGACGGTCCCACCCGTACCAGCGCCGCCTCCACTTCCGCCGGCGACAACACATAGTCGAGGACAGCCCGCAACGACTCCGGCGTGCGGGGAATCCAGGACGGCCATGCCGCTTCGGGAATCTGGCGCGGAAGGTCATCGGCCAGGGCCGCGCTCCCCTGCGCGACAAGGTCGCTCTCTCGCAGCCACCGCCGATAGAAGTCCGGTGTCCATAGCGCATAACGCACGATCCACACAGGCAGCGCGAGGACCCAGAGTAGGGAGGCCAATACGGTCAGGAAAAGGGCAATGCGCAGTTTCATAGTGAATGACGAATAGCAAATGACGCCGCACAGAGGTCGATGCGGCGCTCTCTTACTTCGTACCTCCTACCCTTACGCCTCATCACAATCGCGGCAGGACGACGCCCTGCTGGCCCTGGTATTTGCCCTTTTTGTCGGCATAGGAGATTTCGCACGGCTCGTCGCCCTCGAAGAACAGCACCTGCGCGATGCCCTCGTTGGCATAGATTTTCGCCGGCAGTGGCGTCGTGTTGCTGATCTCGATAGTGATATAGCCATGCCAACCCGGTTCCAAAGGCGTGAAATTCGTCACGATGCCACAGCGAGCATACGTCGATTTGCCGAGCACGGTCCCGAGCACATTGCGCGGCATACGCATATACTCCAGACTGCGGGCCAGGGCGAAGGAGTTAGGGGGGATGATGCAGATGTCGCCCACGAAATCCACCATCGCCCGTGTGTCTATATGTTTGGGATCGACTAACGCCAGATCCCCCACCCCGGAGGTGAACACCTTGAACTCGTTGGCGACGCGAATGTCATAACCATACGAGGACAGGCCGTAAGAAATCACCCCGTTGCGCATTTGCCCATCGAAAAACGGGTCAATCATCTGCTGCTCCAACGCCATGATGCGAATCCAACGGTCAGGTTTCAGTCCCATGATTGAATCTATTTCCTCTCGTAACAAAAATAGTGTCTATATTCGCGGCTACGACTCTCACATCCGTTCAGGGGCGTCCATGCCCATCAAATGCAGGACGCGGGCGAGGACATGCTGTGCGGCGCGGGCCAACATCAGCCGCGCCTGAGTCAACGCCACCTCTTCGGGCGCCGTGGAGACAATGCGACAGTCACGGTAGAAAGCATGAAACAACGCCGCCAGCTCGGTCGCATAGACCGTCAGCGAGTGCGGCGCCATGGCAGTAGCCGCCAGGGTGATGATTTCGGGCAGCGCCAGCATCTTGCGCACCAGCGCCAGCTCGCTCGGATGCGTCAGCAGCGTGGGATCGCCGGGCACGTCGAGGGCATAGCCTGCTTCGACGGCCTTGCGCAACACCCCGGCGATGCGTGTATGCGCGTACTGCACGTAGTAGACGGGATTGCGATCCGACTGCTCCACCGCCAGGTCGAGGTCGAAGTCTATCGTGACATCCACCGTGCGCGTGAGCAACATAAAGCGAATCGGGTCAGGGCCAATCTCATCCACCAGCTCGCGCAGGGTGACAAATTCACCGGAGCTTTTGGACATCCGCACTTCCTGCCCGCCACGCAGAAGCGTCACCATCTGATAAAGGATGAACACCAGCCGGTTGACATCGACGCCCAGCGCCTTCGCCGCCGCCTGCACACGGGGGACATCGCCATGGTGGTCCGCCCCCCACACATAGATGGCTTTATCAAAGCCCCGCAGCACCACTTTGTTCCACAGATAGGCGATGTCTGACGCCAGATACGTCGGGCGGTCCTCCGGCGTGGGAACAACCTGCGGCGAACGGATAAGCACGGCGTCTTTCTCCAAATCGGGATGGTGAAACCACGTGGCGCCCCCATACTCCAGGATATAGCCGCCGTCGCGCAGTTTCGCCAGCATAGCGTCGAACAAACCGCTCTCATAGAGGGACTTTTCGCTGAACCAGGTATCGAAGTGCACACGCAACTGCGCCAGATCATCGCGCACGCCGTCGAGAATCCGGGCGATGCCCCACACGCCGAGCGCATGGATGGCGGCATCGCGGTCCTGGGTGAGGTAGCGAGCGCCGAATTCGGCCTGCGCGCGCTGCGCCAGCTCGGTCACATACGTGGCAGGATAACCCTGTTCCGGGAAAGGCACATCGACGCCGAACAAATGGGCATAGCGCGCCAAGATGCTCGCGCCGAAATTACGTACCTTGGAACCCCCATCGTTGACATAGTATTCGCGCTCGACGGTGTAGCCGGCGGCCTCCAGCACCGCGGCCAGCGTGTCGCCGATAACGGCATTGCGCGCCGAGCCAATGGTGATCGGGCCGGTGGGGTTGGCGCTGACGAACTCGACCTGCACGCGCTGGCCGCTTCCCAGGGCCACGTTCCCCCATGATTCGCCGGCTGCGAGGATGATCGGCGTTTGTCGCGCCACCCAGGCATTAGCAAGCGTGAAATTAAGATAACCCGGCGGCGCGACTTCCACCTGAGCGATGAAGTCGGCAGCGGGGATGGACTGCGCGACAGCCTGCGCAATCTGCAAAGGGGCGCGATGGAGCACGCGCGACAGCCCCATACACACCGGCGAAGCGTAATCGCCATGCGCCTCATGGCGGCTTTGATCGACGGAAATGATCTCAGGAAGGTCAAAAGCGGGCAAAGCGCCGGACGTTTGTGCGTCCTGCAACCCAACCCGAATCAGTGCGGCGATCTGCTCACGCAGTGGAACCGAAATCGTCATCAGCGCCGCTCCCACCATACGTAGATGAGGGCGTTGCCGCCATCCTCGTAATACTCGACCTTCACGGTATGCACCCCTGCGGTGAGATCGGCCTGGACACAGTAGGATAAGGCGTTAGCGGCATGCCATTCGTCAATCAGCCGCACACCATCCACATAAAGACGCACCCCATCGTCCGCCATGGCGCAGAAAGCGTAGTTGTCTGCAAAGAAGGTGCCTTGCCGCGTCCAACGTACTCCGAAATAGTCCTCAGGGAGTCCACCAACGGGAGCATCCAGACCCCAGTTGAAGCCGATATTCCCATCTTTTTGTGTGACGACAGGCTTACCGCTCAAATCAGTATTACCGAAGTATTCACCCAACCACGCCTCGGTGGGCGCCGCGACACCCGGCGTGGCGGTAGGGGTCACAGACGCATTTCCCAGACGGGTGAAGGAGAACTGGATCGTCGCGGCTGCGGTATCGTCGAAGTACTCAATGACGACCGGGTGATTACCGGGCGACAGGGTGACATCGACCTGATAAAGCGTCTCCGGCTGCACTTTCCATTGATCGATCACCACTGCGCCATCTATCCACAGGCGTGCGCCGTCATCCACCGTGACCTTAAAGCGGTACACTCCCCCGCGGAAGTTAATCGTGCGCGTCCAGCGCACCGAAAAATGATCTGTGTTAAGACGGGTATCCGGGGAACGCTGGCCCCAGTGGAAATTCACCGCGGCGTCGTTCCGCACCAACACAGGCGTGCCGGCAAGGTCCGGGACATTGAAGTACTCGCCATGCCAATTTCCGCCCGCCGGCTGCGACACCGGCGGGACAGGCGCCACGCCGGGGATCATCAGCCGCTGGCCCACGTAGATGTGATTGAGGTCGTAGATGCCGTTCGCCTGTGCTATGGCCCAGGCGGTTGTGCCGAAATAGCGCGCGATACTGTACAAAGTATCCCCCGCCTTCACGACATAGACGCCGGTAGCCGGTTGCGTCGTCGGTTTGGCAGGGATGATCAACCGCTGCCCCACATAAATATAGTTAGGATTGAGTATATGGTTCGCGCGTGCCAGCGTCGAGACATCCACACCGTACAGCCGGGCGATACTGACAAGGGTTTCCCCCGGCTGAACAATATGGGTGATGTCGCCGCTCAAAGCCGGCTGCGCGGCAACCCCACTCACCATCCACAACAACATTGCCACCACCCCTGAGACGAACAAGACTTTCTTCATCATCGCACCTCCTGAGCATGAAAAACTATCGCCAGCGCCGCAATACTTACGGCAGTGAGTTTAGTAGTGACGCGGTTTGCACTACAGAAAGAGAGTTTACCACAGAGCGCGCAGCTTTACTGTGTTTTCTCGGCGTTCTCAGCAACCTCTGCAGTGAAAAACAGGCCACGGCGTCACGACGGTTAGTGATTTCTCATCCCATGATATACGTGAGCGTGTACAAGGTCAAGTTTGTATGCCTCGGTACTAAGCTCCTATGTACTTTCTTTCCATTTAGGGATACCATGGAGGGAATAGTTAGATACCTTCAAACAATAAAAAATTGGCCTGTATAGTCATATAAAGGCGTTTAGGTGGCTAAGATCCTCAGTTTGCATACCGAGATGGAAATCTTGCACTTGCTTCATCTCACCCTGGTACGTGCAGGTTATGAACACCTTTATACCACCGATCCTGACACGGCGCTCGCCATCCTGCGGAGTGAATCCGTCGACCTGTTTATCCAAAACCTCATGCGCCCGGACATCAACGGATGCGAGTTCTACCAAATGATGCAAAACGATGACAAGCTCCGTGGTATCCGGGTCCTCATCATAAGCACCTTGCAACCCACCCTTATCCCCACAACCTATTTCACCATGATCAGCAATCTCTATCCCCACCATTATCTCCTCATGCCTTTTAGCCCCCACATCCTGGTGGAGACGGTGCAGAGAATCCTGTCCGAGTAAAATCCAAGATCCCCCACCGCATGACCGGTGTCATGGGGGTCATGAAGCCACTTTTGAAAATGCACCGTCCGGCCCGGCCTATCCCCAATCCAGGGGGGATAAGACAGATTATTGGAAAGAGGAAAACGATCATCTGATCATGGTGCCTGAGTAACTATTCAGCCGTCCTTGCCAGGTGACAAACGGGACTTTGGGGATAGTGCATAGGGTGGGAGAAGTGCAAAATCACATCACCTATGGTATAATGTTTATATCGAGTTAGGATAAGGCGAAGGAGTTTTTTTATGGAACTGGGGATCATCGGATTGCCTACCAGTGGGAAAACAACCGTTTTTAACGCGCTCACCCGAGCAAATCGCCCCACCACTGTTGCCTCGAGTGGTCGATTGGAGCTCTTCAGCCTGATGGTCGATGTACCCGATCCACGTGTTGATGTGCTCAGTAAAATCTACAATCCGCGCAAAACGATCTACGCCAAAGTCACCTATACCGACATGGCCGGGCTGGACCAAGACATCGGGAAGATCGGACTGACCGGTGAGCTACGCAACAGAATCGCGCCGATGGACGCTTTCGTCCATGTGGTCCGCGCTTTCGAAAATGACCTTGTTCCTCATCTTGCCGGCAGCGTCAACCCCCAACGCGATCTCGAGACGCTGGATAACGAGCTGTTGCTGGCCGATATGCTGACCGTCGAGAACCGTCTGGCGCGCATCGAAGAAGGTCTGCACAAAGGGGCACGTGGCGACGAGCGCAAAGCTCTGCTGGAAAGTCAGGAGCTGTTTCAACGTCTCCACACGGCCTTGAACGCGAATACACCATTGCGCGATTTAGACCTGACCCCTGAGGAAGTCGCCGGCTTGCATGGCTATAGCCTGCTGACGCTCAAACCCGTCCTTGTGCTGCTCAACGCCGGCGAGGATCCTATCGATCCCCACCGGGTCGTCACCTACCATCACAAGAATTCGACGGTGCTCGCCATGCAAGGCAAACTGGAAATGGAAATCGGTCAGCTCTCGGCGGAGGAAGCCACAGACTTTATGGAAGAGTTCGGCATCCAAGAGCTGGCATTGTCGCGCGTGATCCAGGCCTCCTACAAACTGGTCGGATTACAATCCTTTTTCACCGTGGGTGAAGACGAAGTACGCGCATGGAACGTCAGAGTTGGCGCGAATGCCCAGGAAGCGGCCGGCGTCATCCATACAGACCTGGCGCGTGGCTTCATCCGTGCCGAAGTGATCAGCTACAACGATCACATCGCCGAAGGCACGCTGGCGGCCGCGCGCAAAGCAGGCAAAGTACGCCTGGAAGGCAAGGATTACATCGTCCAGGACGGCGATATCATCCACGTGCGTTTCTCGATATAGAGCCAAAATGACTAAGAAAACTACCCAGCGTAGCAAACCCAAACCTGCCAAGAAAAAGCCGCCCGCCAAAACGGCCCGCCGACAGCCAGAACCAGGAGCGATATTGAGCGAATCCGAGCTCAAAATCGAGTGGTTGTTCGTCAACCTGCGCTGGTTCTTTTTGGTGGCCGTGGCCGGAGTCATTGGTATTGAGGCAGCGATCAAGTCTCTGCAGTTTCCAGGTGTAGTCATCGCCCTACTGCTGGTAGGGTGCGCTGCCAATGTCATGACCATGGTGGCACTGCTCCAAAACACACTGAGTCCAGGCATCCAGCGTATGACTCTGCTTCAGGACATTGGATTGACCCTGGGATTTATCACCGGCTCAGGCGGGACAGAAAGTCCGCTGCTCTTTTTCTCGCTCATTCCGATTACCACAGCCGCCCTCCGCTTCTCTCGATTGTATGGCCTCAGCGTTGTCATCAGTGTCGTGCTGGCCTACTGGGCCATCGTCTGGAACCAGCACGGATTTGCGCTGACAACACCCTTCAGCACCCTGATGACGCAGGCATTCCCCTACTTCACCAACGGCATTGTGCTGTTGTTGGCCGGCAGCGCCGTTAGCCAGATCGGCGTGCGCATCAAGCAGGCGCTCACCGCCGAACGCGAGAAACAGGAACGGGAAGCACAGTCAGCCCTGGAGTCGGCGCACCAAAAAGTTCGCCTCATCTTTGAGTTGGCCAGCACCCTGAGCGCCACCCTCAACTACGAGCGCGTCCTCGAAGCCGCCCTGGATGTGAGCGACGCCGGGTTACATGAATTTTATACCGGCGACAACACAGAAATCAGCCAGATCGGCCTGATTCTGCTCTTTGGCATGGATCAAACGCTCTATGTGGTGAAGGCCAGGGGGGCTTCGACGCAGGATGAGCGCTTGCGGTTTCCCGCGCAAGAAGGCGCCTTGGCCGAAGCTGTTGAAAAAGCAAACCCCGTCATCATCGATTCACCTAGAGATGATCCAGAATTGGGGAAGATCGTGGCCATGCAGAGCTGTCAGCAAGCCATTGTCGTTCCCCTGCGCGCCGGGTTTGAAAGTTATGGATTGCTCGTTCTGGGCAGCTCAGAACCCGCCGTCTACACACCCGACTTTCAGGACCTGCTGGTCGCCATCTGCAACCAGGCAGTGATGGCACTGCAAAATGCCACGCTCTACCAGAACTTGACGGAAGAGAAAGACCGTCTGGTGACGGTGGAAGAGGATGCCCGCAAAAAACTGGCGCGGAACCTTCACGACGGACCGACGCAAACCATCGCGGCCATTGCCATGCGGCTCAATTACATTCGGATGCTCGTCACGCGCGAACCGGAAAAGTCCATTGAGGAGCTTCAGCAGTTGGAGGAGCTGGCGCGTAAAACGACCAAAGAAATCCGCCAGATGCTTTTCACTTTACGGCCCCTCATCCTGGAATCGCAGGGACTCATTGCAGCGCTCCAACAACTCAAACAAAAAGTCTCCGAAACAGACCCCCTGCCGGTCATCAATCTGGAATTAAACAAAGAGGCCGAGAGCTTACTCAGCACAGAAGCGCAGGGCGCCGTCTTTTACATCACCGACGAAGCCACCACCAACGCCCGCAAATACGCCAAAGCGAAGAACCTCTGGATTCGACTTTACCGGCGCGGTATGAACGTCATTACGGAAATCGAGGATGATGGCGTGGGATTCGACGTCGCCGCGCTGGAAGCCAACTATGCCACGCGCGGCAGTCTGGGGATGATCAACCTGCGCGAACGGGCGACCCTGGTGAAAGGTAAAACCGTCATCAAATCTGCACCGGGCCAGGGCACCAAAATCACCGTCACCATCCCGGTTGTCTTGCCAGAAGCCGAATTCGAGCCTTGAACACCGAATCCGCTTTGCTAGAACGCTGGCTCTGGCTAACCGCCTCTCTGGGCATCGCCACACTTGCCAGCGCTATCCGCTGGTTTTTAGAGAGACCTCGACCGCCACAAAATCTGCCGCGCGCGATGCCGGAAAAGCCGTGGATCTTTCAACCTCTGCGGTTATTATATGCCGTGGGCATGCCGGCAGCAGCTTTCTTGTGGCGCGGCGCGCTGACCGCCAGTGGACTGGGATTGCAGCAGTTTTTCTGGAGCAACAACCCCACTCTCGATATGGCCGCCGGTGATTGGACCAACTGGGTCCGTGATATGGGATGGACATGCGCGCTGGCCTTCGGCTTCTGGCTGCTGGTGATGATCGCCGAGCGCCCAACGCGAACACCCCTCAAACAACACCGCCTGGATATAGCGCTACGTGAGGCTATCTACCATCAAGTCCACTGGGCCTTCTATCGTGAACCCTTTGTACTGCTGTTGGGCGTTGGCCTGGGAACATGGGGCGGCCTGATTCCGGTTGCCGCCGAAGCCGTCGTCAACCCGGCGCGCTGGACCGATCTGCAATTCCCCACCCGTGGACGGGATTTCCTCATCCGTGTCGGACTGGCCGTATTGAGCGCTCTGCTCTTTATCCAAACTCAGAACATCTGGCTCGCCATCCTCGCCGACACCGGGCTGACATGGCTCTTAGGACAAACGTCCTAAACTAAGATGAATGCCAGGACGACGAGCAACGTCAGCATCGCCAGCGCCAACCACCCTATTTTCTTGAGATCGGTCAACACGTAACGATACTCTTCCACTAAATCCGTGTTGGCCGGCAGCGTGGAGACCGTCTCCGCCTGGCGCACCGGGGTCACGACCCCACTCGGCTTGCCGGGCTGATAGCGCTGACTTTCGGACAAGCGGGGACCACCACTGCGCTTTTTTGCTTTCTTGGCCATGCTCTTGCGACTCCTTGTCTTCTCGAATTGAACCCTATTTTCGCCGACTTGGCGATTTTGGCAAGCGGTCAAAAGTCAACAGCGTGGCGTCGGGCGAATAGGCAATTCGCCTACTATCAGGATAACACCAGGGCACCAGAATGACAGAGAAGATATTGGTCGTTGAGGACGAGTTAGTGCTGCGGGAAACATTGGCCTATAACCTGGTCAAACAAGGATACGAAGTCAGTACGGCGGTGGATGGGCGGCAGGCCGTGGATATGGCGCGGCAGACGCCGCCGGATCTGATTCTCCTGGATATTATGCTGCCGAAATTAGATGGCTTCGAGGTATGCCGTCTGTTGCGCCGAGAACTGTCCACACCGATCATCATGCTTACAGCCCGCACGGATGAGGTGGACAAGATCGTGGGACTGGAAGTCGGCGCAGACGACTACCTGACCAAACCGTTCAGCATGCGGGAGTTGCTGGCACGCGTCAAGGCGCAATTGCGGCGCGTGAGATTGTCACAGGAAAAATTCGCACCGGAGACATCGACGCCGACCCGGCAGATGCGCTTCGAGGACCTGATGTTCGATCTGGACCGTCACGAGGTCTATCTGCAGGATAAGCCGCTGGCGCTCAAGCCGAAAGAATACGAACTCCTCATCTATCTGGCGCAGCACCACGGGAAGACGCTTTCGCGCGACCAGCTCTTGGAAGAAGTATGGGGTTGGGATTTCAGCGGCGGCAGCCGCACGGTCGATGTACACGTGCGCTGGCTCCGTGAGAAACTGGAAGTCGATCCCGCCCATCCAACGCGCCTGGTCACCGTGCGCGGAGCCGGCTATCGCTTCGAGGGATAGAAAAATAGACCTTTAACCCAATGTTAACATCCTGTTGAATATCCATTAACCTGCCCGTGGTACGATTGGCATGCGATCAAAAATCACATTCAGGAGGAAACAAAATGTATCGCATCACTTTCATACTACTGGCAATGTTGACAATGTTCATGACAGCCTGCGGCGGTAATCCGCCGACCCCGGCCTCGCCTCAAACTGCGGCCCCGGCGAAGACCACAGAACCCACTCCCGCGCCCGTAGAACCAGGGGCCACCGGTCGGCTGCCGGAAGTGAATCCCCTGGACGTCACCGGCAACATAGTGACGGCCGGCAGTTCCACCGTCTACCCGCTGGCGGAACGTATGGCCGAGCGCTTCCATGACGAAGGCTTCACAGGTCAGATCACCATCGACAGTATCGGCAGTGGCGCGGGGTTCGAGCGCTTCTGCACCACCGGCGAGACCGACGTCGCCAACGCCAGCCGCCCCATCAAGGACTCCGAGAAGGAAGCCTGCGCCGCCATCGGCCGCACCCCCGTCGAATTCCGCATCGGCACCGATGCCCTGGCGGTCGTCGTCAACCGGGGCAACACCTTCGCCACCGACGTGACGATGGAAGAGCTGGCGTTGCTCTTCTCCAGCGCCGAGAAGTGGTCCGACGTGCGCCCCGACTGGCCCGCCGAACCTATCTTGCGCTTCATTCCCGGCACCGACAGCGGCACCTTCGACTACTTCGTTGAGGCAGTCTTCAACAAGGACAAAGAACCCCACCTGAGCGCCAGCAACACGCAATTGAGCGAGGATGACAACGTCCTGGTACAGGGCGTCGCGGGCAGTCCCTACGCCATCGGCTACTTCGGCTACGCCTACTATGCGGAGAACGCAGATGTGCTCAAGGTGCTGTCCCTGAACGGAATCGCTCCCACCGCCGAAACCGTGGATAACAACACCTATCCGCTGGCACGCCCGCTGTTTCTCTACTCCGACGCCAGGATTATGCAGGAAAAGCCGCAGGTGGCGGCCTACATCAACTTCTTCCTCACCTATGTCAATGAGGAAATCACCGCCGTCGGCTACTTCCCGGCCAGTGATGCCGTTCTGGCCGCTTCCCGGGAAGCCTGGCTCAGCGCAATGCAGTAGTCAAGGTCACAGTCAAGGTGCAACGTCCTCTCAGGGGCGTTGCACGCTTTGCCGGAGGTGAAAAACAGAGGATTGTGGTCAGTCAAGCGAAAACCGGCGCGTACCCTCACGATGTAGTCGCCCAGCGGGCGGCACTACGCAAACGCCCGCGTGTTTCTGAAACCCTGATCCAGGGATTTTTGTTCTTGTGCGGCGTCCTGTCGATCCTCGTCACCGCGGGCCTCGTCTACGAGTTGGGCAAAGAATCCCTGCTTTTCTTCACCCGCCAGCAATGGGAAGACACCAACCACACGCTGGTCGAGCCGCTGGATGCCACGCAGAGCACCTTCAAAATGAGTGCCACGGGAATGGCCCTCAGCCTCCATGGTTCCATTCGCATCCACGCCGAGGTGATGACCGTCGTGGACCTCCGCGGCGAGCGGGTGACGGTCGCGCGCGGTCAGCAGAACACCGTCGCCGCTGCACACGCGGTCGGTGCCGAGATTGCGATATCGCGCCAAGTCACCCTGGCCGAGTTCTTCACCAAGACGGAGTGGAATCCTCAAATCGGCAAATTCGGCATCTGGGCCTTGGTGAACGCCACGCTGATGACGTCGCTCACCGCCATCGTGGTCGCCCTCCCGCTGGGGCTGGGTGTGGCGATCTACTTGAGCGAATATGCTGCGGCCCGTGTGCGCAGCGTCCTCAAACCGCTGTTGGAAGTCCTGGCCGCCATCCCCACCGTGGTGTACGGCTACTTCGCCTTGACGTTTATGACGCCCTTGTTGCGCGCCCTCTTCGGCATAGAGCGGGTGGAAATCTACAACACCGCCTCGGCGGGCATCGTCATCGGCATCTTGATCCTGCCGCTGGTCAGTTCGATGGCCGAAGACGCGCTGAGCGCGGTGCCGCAATCGCTGCGCCAGGCGGCCTACGGCCTGGGCGCCACACGACTGGAAACGGCGGTAAAGGTCGTCGTCCCGGCGGCGCTGTCGGGAATCGCGGCAGCCTTCATCGTCGCGGCGTCGCGCGCCATCGGCGAGACGATGGTCGTCGCCATCGCTGCCGGCGCAGGACCGGCCTTCACCTTCAATCCCTTTCAGGCTGCCGAGACGATGACCGGGCACATCGTGCGCATCAGCGGCGGCGATTTGAGCTACGACTCCATCGACTACAACAGCATCTTCGCCATCGGGCTGATGCTGTTCCTGATCACGCTGGGGCTGAACATCCTCAGCCAGCATATCGTCCAACGCTTCCGGGAAGAATACGAATGAAAGCACGCCCGCTCAAGGACACCGTCCACCTGAACACCAGCGACTTTGCCCCCAATCTGGCGCAGCGCCACCGCGTGGGACGATTCTGGCTGTTCGTCTTCCAGGGTTCCACCCTCGTGGGTATCGTTGTGCTCAGCATGTTGCTGTTGAACATTCTGAACAGCACGTTCGGTTATGTGGCGGTCGAAAACAAGATCGATCCCGACACCCTGGCGGTCAACGGCGTGCCACTGGAGGATTTGCCCCAAGAGGAGCTGTTGCGCCTTTTGCAGGAGAATGTCTCCGCCGGGCTGTATCGTGGTCTGGAAAGCCAGCAACCGTTTGCCGAACGTTCCCGCCAGGACGTGTACAATCTGGTGCTGGAACGTGTCGTAGAACCGCACGTGGTAAAGTCATGGTCGCTGCAAGATTCGCTCTTCCGCCGGGCGCAGATTGCGGCCGAGGTCGCCGACGCCTATCCCGAGGCCGACTTGCAGTTCAGGAGCTGGCTCAACGCTCAGTTCATGCGCCAACCGCAATCGGCCAAAGCCCAGAGCGCCGGGGTGCGCACGGCGATCCTGGGATCGCTGTGGACGGTGGGCATTGCGATTGTGTTTGCCTTTCCCATCGGCGTAGGCGGCGCGATCTACCTGGAAGAGTATGCCGCCGACAACGCGTTCAACCGTGTCATTCGCACCAACATCAACAACCTGGCCGGCGTGCCCTCGATCATCTACGGGATGTTGGGTCTGGCGATCTTCGTGCGCGCGCTCGAACCGCTCACCAGTGGCGCGCTGTTGGGCTACGCCGATTCCACCACCGCCAACGGACGCACGATTCTCTCCGCCGGCCTCACGCTCGGCCTGCTGATTTTACCGCTGATCATCATCAATGCCCAGGAGGCCATCCGCGCCGTGCCCTCCTCCCTGCGCCAGGCCAGTTTCGGCATTGGCGCCACACGCTGGCAGACGGTGTGGTATCACGTGCTGCCCTACGCCATGCCCGGCATCCTCACCGGCACCATCCTCGCCATCTCCCGCGCCATGGGCGAGACCGCGCCTCTGGTCGTGATCGGCGCATCCACATTCATCAACGTCGATCCCAACGGGCCATTTGCCAAGTTCACCACGCTGCCCACCCAAATCTACCAATGGACATCCCGTCCTCAGGATGTCTTCCGCAACATCGCGGCGGCAGCCATTATCGTGCTCGTCATGTTGGTCTTGTCGCTCAATGCCACCGCCGTCATCCTGCGCCGCCGTTTCAGCCGGAGGTTAGACTCATGACCGCGTCCACTGACTCTTCCAACGGGAATTATGCGATTGAAGCGCGCAACCTGCGCGTGTACTACGGAGACTTTCTTGCCGTCAAGGACGTCAGCCTGAATATCCCGCGGCAGAAAATCACCGCTCTGATCGGGCCATCGGGTTGCGGGAAGAGCACGATGCTGCGCGCTTTCAATCGTATGAACGAGCTGATACCCACGGTGCGCACCACCGGCGAAATCCTGTACAATGCCGTCAACATCTACGACCCTGACATCGACGCCGTTGAAGTGCGGCGGCGCATTGGCATGGTCTTCCAGAAGCCTAACCCCTTTCCCAAGAGCATCTACGAGAATGTGGCCTGGGGCGCGCGCATCAACGGCTACAAGGGTCCCATGGACGAACTGGTCTGCGAGTCGCTGCGCCAGGCCGCGCTGTGGGATGAGGTGAAGGATAAACTCAACCAAAGTGGCCTGTCGCTTTCCGGCGGACAGCAGCAGCGGCTGTGTATCGCCCGCGCCATCGCCGTCAAACCGGACATCATCCTCATGGACGAACCGGCCTCGGCGCTGGACCCGATCGCCACACTGCGCATCGAGGAGCTGATGCAGGACTTGGCGCGGCAGTACACCCTCATCGTGGTGACGCACAATATGCAGCAGGCCGCGCGCGTCTCCGACTACACCGCTTTCTTCTCACTCGACGAAGAGGACCGCTCGGGTATCCTGATCGAGTACGGCGCGACCAAGAAGTTGTTCACGAACCCGGAGAAGAAGATCACCGAGGATTATATCACCGGGCGGTTTGGGTAAGCAACTGCCGGATGCTGGCCCTTGAACGGCCACCGCACTGCCCAAGATGACATTTTTAGGACTTACGCAAATTTCCGTTTGTAGTGACGGCTTTAGCCGTTCTTAGCTCCTAAGAGACGCCTGAAGGCGTCACTACAAATCCTCCGCCGCTTGATTCGAGCCAGACTTGCGTAAGTCCTGATTTCCCATTTGACTTAGTTATCACTATGTGCGATCATGCAACTCAACAATGTCCGACGTGGCCTGATGCAGGGGAGAAAGTCCCATGAGCTTTACCGATCCGGCGACGCCGTCAGGATGCAGGTCTTGCGACAAGCACACACTGCCATATTTCGTGGCGCCCATAGCGTGAGGTGAATATGTCCAGTCCAAGAAAAACTTTCGAACGTGAGTTGCAACTGCTTCAGGATCAAATTCTGGTGATGGGCAGTATGGTCGAGGAAGCTATGATGACGTCCATCGAGCAGCTCAAAAAGCGCGATTTAGCCGGGGCGCAGCGCCTCATCGAACACGACATTGACATCAACGCGAAACGCTACGCCATCGAAGGACAAACGCTGGCGCTAATTGCGCTTCACCAACCGGTGGCGCGTGACCTGCGCACGCTTGCCGCCATCCTCGAAATCGCCACCGAACTGGAGCGCATCGGGGACTATGCCAAGGGCATCGCCAAGATCAATCTGCTCATCGGCGACGAGCCGCTCCTCAAGCCCCTGATCGACATTCCCCTGATGGCCGAGAAAGCGTTGGATATGCTGCGCCGCTCGTTGGATGCTTTTGTGCAACAAGATGTCGAGGCGGCGCGGAAAATCCCGGCCGATGACGATGAGGTGGATCACCTTTACGAGCAGGTCTATCGTGAGTTGATCACTTACATTGTGGCCGACCCTGCGACCATCGAACAGGCCAATTATTTGCTCTGGGCGGCGCACAACCTGGAACGCGCCGCTGACCGCGTGTCGAACATCTGCGAACGTATCCTGTTCACCGTGACCGGGGAGCTGTCGGAGTTCGACTCGCAGGTCAAAATCCGCACGTTCGACAGCTAAGATCAACCCAAACATAGCCACTATCAGGCAGCGAAAGGAGAGCAACGATGGTACATCGATGGCAACGCGCCTTGTGGGCAGGCATGGTCCTGTCGTTCCTCTTCCCCGTTGGCACATGGGGACAAATGGGGCCAACAGTCACAGTCTTCCCGGTCGAAGCCACTGTTCCCGTCGGACAAACTATCGAAATGACCATCCAGGTCGAAAACGTCGCCAACCTTTACGGCATCGAGTTATCCATCCAGTTCGACGCCAATCTGCTGGAGGTCGTCGACGCCGATCCCCACACACCGGGGACGCAAATCGCGGCGGGCAGTTTCTTGAGCCGCGATTTCGAACCTACCAACGAGGTGATAGACAACACGATCACCTACATTTTGCAGCAGGCCAGTCCCCACCCGCCGGTCAGCGGCAGCGGAACACTCGCGCGGATCACGTTTCGCGGCATAGCCGGCGGCATAGCGGACGTGACATTGGGCGACGTCTTCTTGTCCGACCAGGACGGCAACGGTATCATCGCCATTTTGCACGGCGGCGTGCTGGCGGTGACGCCTGCCGCCGGGGAAGCGCCCACCGTCATAGCGGCGTCCCCTCTTCCCACCCCTCTGCCGCCGCAGTCACAGCCGACCGCTGTCTCACTGCCGGTCAGCGCCGTTGCGTCCACCGCCTACGACTGCACCGTCATCCAGGGCTACCACATCGTCCAACGCGACGAAACGCTCTACGCCATCGCTCGCGCCTATGCGACCGATCCCTATGCGATTGAAGCCTGCAATCCCACGATCAATCCGCGCCGGATTCACGCCAGCAACCACCTGGCGATCCCTTACGCGCCGTGGACTCCTCCGCCGGGGCCAACGGCAGCGCGGCAGTTCGGCCCCCGTTTGCTTCCCGCACCACTGCCCACCCCAGCGTCGGGATGTCGCGCGTACCATACCATCCAGCCGTATGAGACGCTCATCGCCATCGGCCTGCGCTACGGCGTCAACATCTGGGACATCGCCCGCGCCAACACCCTTTACAACCTGAATCTCATCTACGCCGGGCAAGTGTTGTGCATCCCCTGACGTAGAACACGTCGATAACGCGCTCAATTTCAGGACTTAGGCGAACAGATGCCATTTTACCGCCGAGTACGCAGAGAGCGCAAAGATGTGGAAACGAATGGAGCCGCGTGTCCAATGTCCAACATCTTGTTGACCCGTACAGATTTCGTGATGGCTCTGCATACTCGGCGGCGGGAAAACATGGTCATGGCGTAAGTCCTATGTAATGATAGACCGTCACGCCCGTATAAGGTTGTTGATCCACCCGATGGCCATGCGCGTCGAGCCACTGCTTGACCAGTTCCCGATCATCCCATAGCGCCACCTCGGAATAGATCAGCCATACGCCGGTATAGTCGTTGAGGAGCGCTTGCATCTTCTCATCCACATACGCCATGTCCACCTGATAACTGCCATCCTCACGCTTCCAGTTGGTGAAGGGGGCTTCTCCCCACGGCTCCAGGGGTTCCTCAGCGTAATACTGGACGACGTAATGGTTATAGGGGATTTGGAACAGCACCAGTTCATCAGGCGCGCGCTGCGCCTCAATGAGGGAGGTCGCCCGTTGGAACTGCGGTTTGATGGGGTAGACGGCCTGGCGATACAAGCCGATGCCGTTCAAAACCAGCACGTGGAGCAGCAGGATGACGCTCAGCCAACGCCGGAAAGCGTGGATCGTCGCCAGTCCCACCCCCGCCAGCACGTAGAAGGCCGGCGCCGCCCAGATGAGATAGCGGTCGGTGAAAATCGGCCCGCGCAGCGACACCAGCCACAGCAGCAGCAAGGGAACGAGCATCCAGAGCCACAGTTGCGCCCATACGCCCCATCGCCGGCGCCATGCCAACGCCACTATCCCTCCCAACGCCATCATCCCCAGGAACAGGGCGCTGTAGAGCGGAAGCGGCCCGCCGGTGAGACTTTGCGTGACACCCAGCGTCCACCCGCCGAAAAGCGTCGCCGCCATCTCGCCCAGGGAATACGCCGGATAGCCGGTCTGGCGCTCCACAAGCAACAACGGCGCCATCCAGCGCAGCATCGGCAGGTAGGGGAGCGTCAACAGCGCCAGCGTGACCACACCACCAGGCCAGGCATCTTTTTGCCGTCGCGGGTGCAGCCAGAACCACAATATCTCCACGGGGATAAGCAATGCTGCCAGGAGATGACTGTAGAAAGCGAGCGTGGTGGCGATCCATACCACCGCCCACCAACGCCGGTGCGGATGGACGCAGGCGCGATCCAGTGCATAGAGCGCGAGCAACACCAGCAGTGGCACCCAGGTGTACATCTTGACTTCCTGGGCATACCACACCATATACGGCGATATCGCCATCAGCAAGGCGCTCCAGCGAGCAGTCCCCTCGCCGAGCAACCGCTGCGCCAACACGTACAGCAGCGCCACGCTCAGCACACCGCACAGCAGCGAGAAGTAGCGCATGGCAAAGACCGAATCGCCCGTCAGCGCGATCCACACGCGCAGCAGCGGCGAGTAAAGCGGACCATTCCAGCCCGCGCGGATGAAATTCCGCAGCATCTCGCCCCACGGTTGCAGCGCGAAACGCCACTGATCGACTTCATCGCGCCAGAGGCCCTGCGTATCCAGCGCCACAAGGCGAACGAGAAACGCCAGCCCCAGAATGGCCGTCCGTGCCACGCGCGCGGGTATAGAAATGCCCCTATAACGACGTTCTGACATTGCCCAATCCTCCCGCGCCACTATAGTACCGATCAGGCATAAAGGCAATCGGTCAGAACCTCACGGGTAGAGTGCCAATGATGGGGGAATGCTCGGGCCGGTCTCTGACCGCACCCGCCCTACACCGGGGCCGATGGGGGCTCGGTCTGGAGACCGGCCACAGCCAGAGGTTGAAAAATGCCGGTCAGTGGCGGAATCCCCGATCATGCATGGTCGGCGGCTGCCGCGGCCACGCGTACCCGCGCCAGCATCGCCCGGTCGCTTTCCAAATCAGGATGCGCGACGGCCTCATCGAGCGCCACGACTTGTTCCAGTGCCTCTATCGCCGTGCGATACTCACCCTGATCACGATAAATCAGCGCCATATTGTACAGCGTGACGCTCTCGCCACTCCGGTCGCCCACCTCACGCAGAATCGCCAGCGCCGTTTCATAGGTCGCCAGCGCCCGCTGTCTGTCGCCCAAGTCAGCGTAAATCAGGCCGATATTGTTCAGTGTCGTCCCTTCCCCCGCCCAGTCGCCCACCTCACGCCGAATCGCCAGCGCCGTTTCATAGGTCTCCAGCGCCCGCTGTCTGTCGCCCAAGGCAGCGTACACCCGGCCGATATTGTTCAGTGTCGTCCCTTCCCCCGCCCGGTCGCCCACCTCACGCCGAATCGCCAGCGCCGTTTCATAGGTCTCCAGCGCCCGCTGTCTGTCGCCCAAGGCAGCGTACACCCGGCCGATATTGTTCAGTGTCGTCCCTTCCCCCGCCCGGTCGCCCACCTCACGCCCAATCGCCAGCGCCGTCTGGAAGGTCTCCAGCGCCCGCTGCTGCTCGCCCAAGTCAGCGTAAACCCCCGCCAGGTTGTTGAGCAGTTTACCTTCGTCTTTGCGGCGGTGGACGGCCCGCGCGGCCTCCAGGCCACACCCAATCCAATCCATTTCCACACGCCACAATCCACGCATATTCTGGTACTTCAGCAACGCCCCCACGTATTCCAACACCAGGTCCGCATCTTTCCCTGCACTCACCCACGTCCAGGCATGCCGGATTTGTGGCCAGGCGGCTTCGATGCGCCGCCAGTCATGGCGGTCGGCGTTCACCAGGGCCAGGTAGTGGCGCGCGTGGCGTTCTACGGCAGTGGAGGGACGCGGGTCATTCGCGGGCAACGGCGTGAGCATCTGCTCGCGGGCGTATTCGGCCAGGGTCTGGTGCAGGGTGTAGCGTGCGCCGGCGGTCCCCAGCAGGCCCGCATCGCACAGACGGTCCAACAGGGCGCGGCCTTCCTGTGGTTCCGGCGCATCCGGCGGGTCCGCCGCCAGCACGGCCAGCGCCGCGTCCTCGTCGAAGTCGGCGGGTTGAGGGGCCAACACACCGAGGGCATACCAGCGCGGGTCGTTCACCCATTCGTCGCTCGTTGCTATCGCCGCCCACAGCGTGCGTTCCGCGCCGGGTGGCAGATGTTGGAAACGTGCGGAGAAAGTGTGCAGCTTCGTCAGGGTCTCGCGGATACGGCGGGGATGGCCGCCAGCGCTTTCTGCCGCCAGCGTGCGGCCCACCAGCGTCAGCGCCAGGGGCAGGCCGCCGGTCACTTTCGCCAGCTCGCGGGCGGCATCGGGTTCCAGGGCCACGGCCTCCGGCGCCAGCGCGCGCAGCAAGGTCAGGCTTTCCTCCAGGAGCAGTTTCTCCACGTCGGTGACGGCGGCGGCGCCGACAAAGGCACGGGCCAGCGCGGGCTGCCGCGTGGTGAGCAGGCGCGCACTGCCGGGCGCGTCCACCTCGCAGAGGACGGCCAGCGGCGCCCAGTCCCAGGCGTCGTCGAGGATCAGGAGCGCGGGCTGGCCGCGGCGCGCCAACGCGGTTCCAATGGCATGGGCCAGGGCGCGCGCCTGGGGATAGGCGGTCACGTCCACGTCCAGGGGGTCCGCCCACAGGCGCAGCACGGAGTCGGCGGCCTCGGCCTGGGTCGCATAGGGGCCCAGATCGCCCCAGAAGATGCCGCCGCCAAAGTGCACGAGCACGTCGGGATCGTGGGCCAGCGCCGCCGCGAGCGTCGTCTTGCCCACGCCGGGCAGGCCGTGCACGGCGGAAAGGGCGGCAGTCAGGCCGGCCGTAGCAGTCGAGCGAGCCTGGATCAAGCGCGTTTTCAAGTCCGACAGGAGGGTGTCACGCCCCACCAGCAGCGCCGGTTGGGGCGGCACATTGACGAAGAGGCGCTGCTCCTCGCGTCCGTTGACGATGACCGTCACCGTGTTTTCGTCGCCGATAACGTTACCGTGGCCGTGAATGGATGGGTTCATCACGCGAACCTCCGTGCTGGAGACTGGAAACTGGATACCCGTTACTCGTTACCCACTACAATGTACTCCATTTTCTCCCTTCCGCAATTCAACCTTCCACTTGCCTGCAACTCCAATCGCTTTACAATCGTAAGACAAAAGGCCAGGCTGGAAACCGCACTCTACGCCGGATTTTCGGCGCAATCCGTATCATCCACGCCAGGGCCCGGAGAACTGAGTTTCGATTTTGAACATTTCGCGGAGGGAAATAAATGATAAGCTGGGTAGGCATTGTAGCAAAGATATTGATGCTCGTCGGGATGCTGGTCGGGCTGGCAGGCATGGTCGTCCCCATCTTTCCCGGCGTGACGGTGATCTGGGCATTGACGCTGCTTTACGGCCTTATCTTCGGTTTCGGCGGAGGCGGCGGGTGGATTTTCGCCGTGATCACCGTACTGACCATCATCGGCTGCACCATCGACAACATATTGATGGGCGGGAAGGCCCGTGTGAACGGCGCGCAGTGGTCATCCATCGCCATCGCCTTCGTCGCCGGGTTTGTGGGCAGTGTCTTTCTCACGCCGCTAGGGGGCATTGCCGCCGCGCTTCTCGGCCTCTATCTGGCCGAGTATGTGCGGCGGAAAGATCGCGCCGAATCCTGGCGCATCACCAAAGCCATGGCCATCGGTTGGGGCTGGTCATTCCTGGCCCGCTTTTCCATCGGCCTGGTGATGATCGTCCTGTGGGCAATCTGGGCGTGGTAGAGGGGCAACCCTGACAGGTCTCGGAAGATCTGTCAGGGTTGGTCCGGCTTCACCTTAGCGGCAATTTTGACTACCAGATCGCCGATGCGCTGCACAGTTTTCTCATTGGCGAGCGCCGCATCGACCTTGTCAGTTTCGTCTGGATGCTGCGCCTTGATATAGTCCACGGCCGTGTCCAGCGCCGCTTGCGCGTCTTCTTCCGACACCCCGGCTACTTGCGCCAATCGTTTGATCAGAGTCTCTAAATTGCCCATCGGTCTCTATTTCTTGCTGAACAAATCGCTCAGGCCCTCCAGGCCCTTGTCAATAAGCTGGCTCGCCTGGCCCAAGAGCGCTTCATTCGCCAGTGCCGCGTCAAGCTGCCCGGCAAGGGGCGCCGGCAGCTTTTCCTTGAGGAACTTCATCACCGTCTCCACCGCCGTCCTGGCCTGCGCCTCCTGGATTCCAGCTTTGCTCGCTACCAACTTAATCAGCTCGTCCATAGCCATACCTCCCTTAAAAATAAACCGCTCATCTCGCTAATCTACACGAATCTTTCTCGGAAAGTTACTATTCAGGTTTGTAAACCTGGCGAAGCCACTTGTTCCCTATAGCAGGTCCTGCGCAGATTTTGGTATACCAGGTGCTCTTGGATGACGAGATATTCATGTTTCTATAAGCCCCATTCCCCCTGCCCCCCTTCCCCCCAGGAAAGGGGATTTTTGAGGGGGTGTGGCGGGCGGCTTCGCCGCCCGCCACACCCCCTCTTTTTTGCCCCCTTCTCCTCCGCTGGCGGGGGAGAAGGGGGTTGGGGGATGAGAGGGTCAGCACCTATGGCCGCAGTGTCAACCCATGATGCACCTTCCCCAAAGTCCCATTCGCCACCTGGCAAGGACGGCTGAATAGTTACCTCGGAAAAAAATTAGCGAGGATTCTCCTGATACGCGGTTAGGATTTTCATTCCACCGTCGGCAAACCGCAGGTTCGTGATGAATCCGCCCCCCGTCTACAAGGTCTCTCGAAACGCCTGCAAGGTGCGTTCGATGCCCTCGTCATCAATCCAGTAGTGCGTCACCGCGCGGAAGCTGCGCGCCGAATGCGGGCCGATCAGGATGCCGTCCTCGCGCAGGCGGGCGGCGACTTCTTCAGCCGATAGCGTCACCTGCGGGGCCAGGCTGAAGTAGAGGATGTTGGTGAAGACCGGTTCAACCACGACGCCCGGCAGTTCCGCCAGCCCTTCGGCGAGCCGTTTGGCCCGCGCGTGATCTTCGACCAGCCGCCCGGTCATCTGCTCCAGCGCGACGATGCCCGCCGCCGCGATCACGCCGGCCTGACGCATCCCGCCGCCGATGATCTTACGCGACCGCCGCGCCTGCTTGATAAATTCGGCGCTTCCACACAACACCGATCCCACCGGTGCACATAGCCCCTTCGAGAGGCAAAACGTCACCGAATCGGCGTCCTGCACCAGCTCACGCGCTTCCACGCCCAACGCCGCCGCCGCGTTGAAAATGCGCGCGCCGTCGACGTGGATTTTCAAGCCATGCTCGCGGGCCAGTTCACCCATCCGCGCCATATACCAGGGAGTGAGCGGAGCGCCGTTGCAGACGTTGTTCGTGTTCTCCAGGCAGATCAAGCGGGTGCGGGGGAAATGCTCGTCGTCGGTGCGAATCGCCGCGCGCACATCGCTCAGGCACAACGTCCCCTCCATCTGGTTAGGAACGGTATGCGGCATGATGCCGCCCAGGGCTGCCATCCCCCCCTGTTCGTACAGAAATGTGTGGCTCTTGTCACCCAGGATCACTTCGTCGCCGCGCCCACAGTGGGTCAGCAGTGCCGTCAGGTTCCCCATCGTCCCGCTGACGACGAAAACGGCGGCTTCTTTGCCCATCCGCTCTGCCGCCATCGCTTCGAGCCTATTGACGGTGGGGTCCTCCCCGTAGACGTCATCGCCCACTTCGGCGTGTGCCATCGCTTCCCACATCGCCGGCGTCGGTTTTGTCACCGTGTCGCTGCGTAAATCGACAATGTTCATCCAGCACTCCTTTCCACCCAAAAACTGACCCCTAATCTACACGAATTCCCATGAATAGCAACCAAACCGCGAGTTGGCAACTTGCGCTACCTTTCAGGAGAAAACCAAAAGCCCCCGGAAACCGGGGGCTGGGTGGTGCCGAAGCTGGGAGTTGAACCCAGACGAGCGTAAGCTCACCACGCCCTGAACGTGGCGCGTCTGCCTATTCCGCCACTTCGGCATGTTCGTGTTCGTGCGCTGTCAGGTTCCTGGTCGGCTCGAACAGGTAAAATTTTAGCGTAAAGCGCCATTTTGTCAAGCGTAGCCCACCGCGAAACGATGCGGTTAAGGCAGAAAGTATTGTGCTCTCCCGTAAGTATGCTAGAATCGAGCATCCTTGTGGAATGCTGAAAGAGTCAGTAGATCTCGGACCGGAACGGGGATCTGACGATCCCCTCGGAGCAAGAGGATATTTTTCATCAGGAGGTAACAGCTATGCAAATCACCCACGTTGAAGTGATACCAGTGGAACTGCACCTGCGTCTGCCCTTCCGCGCGGCGTACCGCGGCGAAGACGCCCCAGAGCACGCGGCGGCCGTCTTCGTGCGCCTCGAGACCCGGCAAGGCGACGTCGCCTGGGGGTGCGCGGCCTTCGATACCGCCCTGACCGGCGAGACGCTCGACAGCGTCACCGCAGCATGCCGCGCCTGCGCCGACCGCGCCCGCGACCTGAACCCGCTCAACACCGAGTACGCGCTCGCCGAACTCAGCGCGCTGACAAGCGATACGCCTGCGGCTCTATGCGCCTTCGACATCGCCTTTCACGACCTGCTGGGGTTGGCAGCCGGTATGCCACTGTACCGCCTCCTGGGAGGGTACCGTGACCGCATCCAGACTTCCGTCGTCATCGGCCTGGGTACCGTGCAAGAAACCGTCGAAATGGCCCACGACCGCGTCCGTCAGGGGTTCCGCATCCTCAAGCTCAAGGGCGGGCTGAACCCTGAGGAGGATGTGCGCCGCGCCCGCGCCGTCCACGATGCGTTTCCCAACTGCATTCTGCGGCTGGATGCGGACGGCGGCTACAGCATCCGCGAGGCGCTCGATGTCGCGCAAGCGCTCGCGGGCCGCCTGGAGATGCTGGAACAACCTATCTCGCCGGCGGAAGGCGTCGAAGCACTCCGACAGGTCACGATGCAGAGCAAGATACCGATCCTGGCTTCGCAAAGCGTCATCGGGGCGGCGTCGGCGCTGAACATCGCCAGTCACAAGGCCGCCAGCGGCATCAGCATCAAACTGGCGACGTGCGGCGGGATCACCTGCGCCCGGCAGATGGACGCCATCGCCCGCGCCGCGCAGATGACAACGATGGTCGGCAGTTTGAGTGAACCCGCACTGCTCATCGCGGCGGGATTGGCCTTCGCCTTGAGCAGTCCCGCCGTCCACTACGGCGATCTGGACGGTCACTTCGACCTAGAAAATGATCCCACCTGCGCGCGTTTCGTGGTACAAGACGGCTGGCTGATCGCTACGGACGTCCCCGGTTTGGGGTGCATGGTCAATCTATAAGGTACGCACGTTCTGCGTCGCCGGCAGCCTAGGTGCCGGCACTCGCCCATGTCCAGCGCGCGGATGGGTCCTCCGGGATAGGCGAATTCTCGATTTTGGGGTATAATGAGGCCGTTCAAGCTATTTTCTATCCATAAGTGAGGTTGGTTCCCTTGAAGAAACGTAAGAAAGATCCCTATAGTAGACGTCGGCTGGGATGTTCCAGCGCGCCTATTTCACCAGGAGGTGTTTAGTCTGATCTCCTGAATGACGCCTGCCGGATCACCCCAGCGGATTGGCAACCCTAGCGCACCGCTCACTACATTCCCGGTAGGAATGTCAAAAAAAATACAGGAGGCAGGCGATGATTACATTTCTCAAGACGACAGAAGAAGGATTGCTCCGGGTCAATGAAGTCGTGCCCGGCTGTTGGATCCGGGCCACCGATCCGACCCCAGAAGAGGTTGCACAACTGCAAGCCCTGGGAGTTCCCCAAGACTTTATCTCCTATGCCCTTGACCTCGATGAACGATCGCGGGTCGAAAAATCAAATGGCGACACTCTCATTGTGGTCAAGATTCCGCATTATCAGGGAGATACTTCTGATATTCCCTATATTGCCATTCCGTTGGGGATTATGCTCGCCCCGAACTTCGTGGTGACGATTTGCCGCGTGGAAAGTGATCTGCTGCGCGATGCCGCCGCAGGACGGCTGCGGGGATTATCAACCGGCAAACGCAATCGCTTCACCCTGTATTTGTTTTTGGGCACCGCCACCCGTTATTTGCACTGCCTGCGTGAAATCAACCGGCGGGTCGATGAGTTAGAAGACAAATTGCAGCGTTCGATGCGCAACCAGGAGGTGCTGGAATTGCTGAAATATGAGAAAAGTCTGACTTATTTCACCACCGCCCTCAAATCCAACGAGCTGATGATGGAACGACTCCAACGCAATCAGCTTTTCCAAACATATCCTGACGATTTGGAGTTGTTGGAAGACGTCCTCACCGAGAATCGCCAGGCGATTGAGATGGTCAATATCTCCAGCGCCATCCTCAGCCAGATGATGGATGCATTTGCGTCGATTATTTCCAACAATCTGAACGTGGTTATGAAATTTCTGGCGTCGATCACGATTATCATTTCCCTGCCGACGGTCGTAGCCAGTTTCTTCGGCATGAACGTTCACCTGCCCCTGGAAAATTCTCCTTTTGCCTTCCCCATCATCCTGATTATCTCGGTCGCTATTGCCGTCCTGGTGGCGTGGAATTTTTCACGACGCGATTGGCTATAATTCCGGAACGGGGATCTGACGATCCCCTCGGAGCACAGGGAGCTGACGATCCCCTTCGGAGCATTGGGTGATTATCTACTGAGACCGATAGTTTCTGTGAAGGGAGCCTTATGCCAACACTACTCGATGACCTATCCAGCGCCGTGCGCCTCATCGGTATCGAGCCGGCGCTGCATGCAGCGCTCTATCCATTCCGCAAGGCCTGGACCGAGGCCCGGTGGGAGCATCCCCAGCATCCACGACGCGGCCTGCGCCAATGGCTGGCTTTGGGTCGGCAACTCGGCCGTCCGCCTATCGTATGGCCCACACGCTGGGAACATCCGGGGCGCGTAGGCTTCATCATACCGCACGAACGCGGCGCCACGCTGACCACCAAAAATTGTACGTTGGACATCACTTTTTTTGCGGCGGACATGGTGCGCGTCCATTACCGCCCCCGCGCCCACGGGCACGTCCCGGCGACCATTCCCTATGCCATCGCCAAACCCCTGGAAGCCTGGCCCGTTCCCGCCGTCGTCTCCGTCGAAACCGAGAAGGTCCTGTGGTTACGCAGCGAGGCGCTTACCGTAGGCATCGCATTGGCGGACGCGCAAGTCTTCATCGCCGACGCCGCCGGGCATCTTCTGCGTGCTGACGTAGACGTGGCCTGGCACAAAGACGGCGCCCTGCGCCATCGCACCGCTCTGGCCCCAGAAGAACACCTCTTCGGTCTGGGCGAGCGCGCCACCCGCTGGAACCGCCGCGGACACACGCACATTCTCTGGAACCGCGATCCTTCCGGCTACACCAACGACGACGACCCGATCAACCTGAATATCCCCGTCTACATCAGCGCACAAGCATCAAGAGACCCAAATCAGCAAACGAGAGCAGCAGCGCAGCAGAGCAGCAGCGCAGCGGAAAATCATGCCTCGCATATTACACAGCACGCCGTATTTTACGAAAACCCGTACTACGCGGAGTTCGATTTGGGCGACAGTGTACCCAACGTGGCGGAACACCGCTTCGCGGGGGGGGAGCTGCGCTATTACGTCATCGCCGGGACGACACCGCATCTCCTCGAACGCTACACTGAGTTGACCGGCCGGCACGCTCTGCCCCCGCTGTGGATGCTCGGCTACCAGCAGTCGCGCTGGTCGTACTATCCCGAAGCGCGCGTGCGCAAGTTGGCGGAGGATTTCCGCGCGCACGACGTCCCCTGCGATGCCATCCACCTGGATATCCACTACATGGATGGCTACCGTTGCTTCACGTGGGACAAGAAACGCTTTCCGCACATGGCGACACTGGCCGCCGACCTGCGCGCTCAAGGCATCAAACTCGTCGCCATTATCGACGCCGGCATCAAGAAAGACAGCACCTATTCCGTCTACCGGAGCGGGCTGGCAGGCCGTCACTTCTGCGCTACACCCGATGGCAAGGTTTTCCACGCGCCGGTCTGGCCCGGCCTGAGCGCGTTCCCCGACTTCACCGCTCCGCAGACCCGGCAGTGGTGGGGCGCGCAGTACAAACCCCTGCTGGAAGCGGGCATTGCCGGTTTCTGGAACGACATGAACGAACCTGCCATCTTCGCCTCGAACGGGGACCCGACACTGCCCCACCCCATCCGTCACAGCCTCGAAGGGCGCGGCGGCGATCACCGTGAAGCGCATAACGTCTACGGGATGCAGATGGCGCGCGCCGGTCAAGCCGGACTGCTCGCGCAGCAGCCGGACGTGCGCCCGGTGCTCATCACCCGCGCGGGATGGGCCGGCGTGCAGCGCTACGCCATCTCGTGGACCGGCGACAACGAGAGCACGTGGGCTTCGCTCAGGCTGACCATGCCGATGGTGATGGGGCTGGGTCTTTCAGGGCTGGGCTTCAGCGGGCCGGACACCGGTGGATTCAAAGGCGCCGCCGATGGTGAATTGTTCACCCGCTGGATTCAGATGGCGGCGTTTATGCCTTTCTTCCGCGCCCACACCGTCGCGGGCACACCCGATCAAGAACCCTGGTCCTACGGCGAACCCTACCTGAGCATCGTGCGGCGCTTCATTCAACTGCGCTACGAGCTGCTGCCCTACCTCTACACCGCCGTCTGGCAGATGACGACGCGCGGCTGGCCCGTCGTCCGTCCACTGTGGTGGAATGATGCAGATGAAGCGCTGATGAACGTTGATGACGCCTTCTTGTGCGGCGACGCGCTTCTCGTCGCTCCCATCGGCGCACCCGGCGCCACCTCGCGCCCCGTCCCCCTGCCCGCCGGTGTCTGGTACGATTTCTGGACCAACGAACGCCAGGCCACTGCATCCGTTCAATGCGTTGACACTTTCGCCGCCCTGGAAACTATCCCGCTTTTCGTCCGCGCCGGGAGCATACTGCCCATGGGTGAATACGGCTCCAGTGTCGAGCAGCGGGGGCAGAAGTTCCTACGCCTGAGCGTCTATCCGCTCGCCGGGCCGGGCGAAACCGTCAGCGAGTTGTACGAAGATGCCGGGGAAGGTTTCGGCTACCGGCAAGGAGACTATCGTCTGAACCGCTTCGTCCTGCGGCAGACGGACGACCACCTGACCGTGACGTGGGCACGTGAGGGCGATTACCAACCGCCCTACGAACACATCGAACTGACGCTCAACGGCCTCCAACGCGCCCCGCGCCACGTCCGCGCCGACGGCGTGGCCTACGGCATCGTCGTGAGCGATCCCATCCGCCGCAGTGTAATGCTGGGCGTCCCGCCCTTCGAGACGCTGGAGGTAACGCTGTGAGCGACAAACCCAACGGTGAGCGCGCTCAAGAGTATACGACAGACTCTTGGAAAAGAGTAAATAGCCATCTGGGAATTGCACTTGACTGGCTGTGGCCGGTCTCTGACCGTGCCACTGCAGGATCAAATGATGAGTGGGCACGGTCCAAGACCGGCCCGAGCATCTTCCAGTTATCGTAAAATATGGAGACATCAATGAATCGGTCAAGGCTCACGCCGGCCCACTTGCGGGTGCCGGCCATCATCCTTATCACTTTGCTTGCTGCATTCTTGCGCCTGTACCACATCGACCGCCTGCCTCCCGGTGACGGATACGATCCTGCGTATTATGGGATAGATGCGTTGGAAATCCTTCGCGGGGCACGCCCCATCTTTTTATTGACCAACTTTGGGCGAGAAGCACTTTTCAGCTATCTTGTTGCGGTATGGGTACTTATTTTTGGACCTACGGCGCTCGCGGTTCATCTGGCCTCGGCTGTTGTCGGTATTCTGACCATTCCGGCGATCTATTTCCTTGCCGAGGAACTGTTTTTTGAAGAAACGCCGCCGGTTCGATTTTTGGGCAGTGTCAGTGCCGCGCTTATGGTAGCTGTCTCTTATTGGCATCTCAACTGGAGTCGTTATGGTGTGCGCGCCATTCTGGTGCCGTTTTTCGCGGCGTGGACCATCTACTTCCTCTGGCGGGGGCTACGGACTCAGTCACGGTGGGTCTGCGGCGCGTGCGGCGTCATGCTTGGACTCAGCCTGTATACGTATCAGGCAGCTCGGTTGTTGCCGGTGCTGGTGGTCATAGGATTTATATGCCACTTTGTACAACGGCGCGCGTTTGCGCGCCGCGATGTAGAGAACTTTCTCATTATCGTGGGCATTTCGATGGTGATATTTGCGCCGTTGGGTTGGTTTTTTATAGAACATCCCGGCGCCTTTTCTGAGCGCATCCAGCAAGCTGCTGTTCTCCGCCCTTCACAGAGCACTGCTGAAAATGAACAAGCTTTCAGGCAACAGCTCATGAATGCGCTCCTGTTGTTCGGCATCCGCGGCGATGCCGAACCTTACAGCACCATTCCGGGGCGTCCGGTACTGAACATTTTCTTCGCCGGACTGTTCTACGTAGGTCTTGTCATTTGCCTCATTCAATACAAGAAACCCCGCTATATGCTCGTGCTCGCCTGGTGGGTAGTCATGCTTGTTCCGGCTGCTCTGGCCGGGCGAGGTGCGGAAGCCAAGCGCGCTATCGGCACACTGCCGGCCGTGGCTCTCCTGATTGCCATCACTGTTGTCAGTCTATGGAAAATCGTGCCACGCCGGTCTACAAATGCTTCTCCGCGGCTGCGCCGATATATGCAACCTATGTACGCCGGTCTGTTGGTCGGTGGGTTTGTCTACAGCGGCATGGTTACCTTCCACGATTACTTTGTCACCTGGGCCGCCAATCCCAACCTCTTTACCCACTTCGAAGTAGGGATTTCCATGATCGGGGAGTATATTCGCACCCTTCCCGCCGACGAACAGATTTACGTTTCCCCCGACACACCTGACCATCCAGGCATTCGCTTTCATTCCGGTCTGCGCGACAATGTAGAGGGATACAACGGACGGGTGTGCATCGTCATGCCCGCGAAGACGACGACCCACACCACCTACATCATTGCGCCAAGCAAGGATAAACAAGGGTTGGCGCAGTTACAAGCCCACTACCCTCAAGGACAAATTGTCTACAACGGGCCTGGAAACTATGGGGAACCTTACTTCCGCGCCTTTCGCGTCCCGGCACAAAGTACAGTCTATATCACGCCCACCCACCCGCTCTCGATACAATGGGGGCCATCTATCCAACTGCTGGGGTACGATATGGATGAGACTGCCTTTCTCCCCGGCAATACCGTCCGTCTGAATCTGTATTACCAGGGAAATGCACCGGTAGCCATCAACTACACCGCCTTCGTACACCTGCTCGGTCCCACCGATCCAGCTTCCGGCAGCCCTTTGTGGGCGCAGAATGATAGCGAACCCTGTCATGCCTTCTATCCGACTTCGCTGTGGAAAGCTGGTGAAATCATCAAGGATACGATTACCCTCCAATTGCCACCGGATATGCCCTCGGGCACCTATACCCTGGCAACCGGCTTCTACAATTTGCTGACGATGGAGCGATTGCCGGTCACATCAGGAGAAGCGCGGGATAACGTAGCCGTGCTGGGTAACATTGACTATACGAAATAGCAAAATGAAACGACGTCTGCGGAAATCGAGCTGTCTTGCCGGGCTGTGTTTCCTGGCTCTGTTTCTCTGGCTGGCCCTGTACAAAGTGTCCGATGGGCACGTGGTGGATTATGCCATCTGGCGCTGGATGGTCACCTTCAAGCAGCCTGTCCAGCGGGTGGACGACTATCGCGTCGTCGTCATAAAGTCCGAGCACCGACTTAAAGTTTATGACCATGGAGAACCCATAGCAGAGTATCCCATTGCCTTGAGCCGTTACGGGTTAGCACCGCGCAAGGTGTGGGCGGATTCGCTAACGCCGGAAGGGGAGTTCCTGATCGCAAGTATGCAGTACAAATCGGTCTTTGGTCCTCGCCAAATGCTGCTGGATACAACGGCGCCATCGTTGCGTGACTACATCGCCCAGTACGGGCAAGAAGGCGCCGCACGCATTGCGGCGTGGGAAGCTGAACATGGCAAGCTGGACACGATTTGGGAAGTGTACGACTTCAATGAGGCCAACCAGGAACAGCGGATATGGAATGACATCCTGATACACGGCGGAGGAGCACACAGCGATTGGACGCTTGGGTGTATCGCCTTGAACGATGAGGATATGCTAGAGCTATTCGATCTCTTACACCGGTCAGAGAAGCGCGGCCTGGGTATCGTGGTGGAGATTTCCCCATAAATCGAAGCTCTTGTTTGATAGATACGACTCACAAATGGAAAACGCAGCGTCAGACGGGTCCCGTTGCCGGGCGCACTGACAACTTCCAATGTTCAACATGCGGACTTGTTCTTCTGCGTTCTCGCGGTTATAATCAAAGTATGTCATAGAAGCTGGAAATAGCACACCCAAACCCGGTTGCAAGGAGGGTCGTATGGGACAGGGAACAGATTGGACATTCTGGATCATTGCCATGCTCTTGATCATCGTCTTCTTCTACGTGCCGCAGTGGGCATCACGGCGTCGACGACGGCAGCAGGAGAAAGAACTGGCCGTGGGGGATCGCGTGATCACTATCGGCGGTTTTATAGGAACGTTGACCCGTTACGACCCGGAGGCCAACATCGCCCGCATCCGCCTGGCTGAAGGCGTTGAAGTGGACATTTTGCCCGGCGCCATCAGCAGCAAGCAAGTTCCGCACGAGGGAGAATAAAAAATACAGGACTTACGCAGGCCTGCTTAGAGCGGCAGAGAGGCGGCTAAAGCCGCCTCTATAACCGCCCCTACAACGGGAATTGGCAGGGCTACTTGACTTTCGTAACTATTCAGTCACCCTTGCCAGGTGGCGAACGGGACTTTGGGGAGGTACATCATAGGTTACCCTTTCGGCAGATGATGACCCTCTCATCCCCCCACCCCCTTCTCCCCCGCAAGCGGGGAAGAAGGGGGCGAAAAAAATGGGGGTGTGGCGGGCGGCTTCGCCGCCCGCCACACCCCCACCAAAAATCCCCCTTCCTGGGGGGGGAAGGGGAGCAGGGGGGATGGGCTTATAGAAACACGAATATCTTGTCATACAAAAGCACCTGACATACCAAATTGGACTTTTGACAACGTAAACTTGACTTGACTGACGTCGAGTTGAAGCAGA
>DAOOGN010000022.1:0-45566 GCA_035415725.1 Anaerolineae bacterium
GTTTTTTGTCAATACCGGACCCTGTTTATCGAGGCATTTGTCAAAAGTCCAATAAAAAATCAGTGCCATCCGTGGCCAAAACCAACGCCGTTTGTCCATCACTACGCCAAAGTTCCAGAGAACCCTTTTATTCTAACATAGCCCCCTGAATCGACAAGATGATAAATGAACCTTTGTAAAACGTCATTCTTTTTAATGCAAACGCCCCCAGAGCGCCGCCGCCAGTTCCTGTGACCTTGCGGTGATGGCCTCTTCATCCAGCGTAAGCAGTTGGCGATCCCGCATCAAAAGCCGCCCAGCGCTGATCGTCGTTGTGATCGCGGAGGCCTCGTAGCCAAAAAGGATGTGCCACGGAAGGTTCTCCGCCGTCAACGGTGTCGTCGGTTTGTAATCGACAAGAATGAGATCCGCCATTGCGCCGGGCATCAGGACCCCCAGCCGTTGTGCGGGCCAGAAAATGCGCGCGAGCTGCGCGTTGGCGTCGTAGGCCAACTGGAACACGAGGTCGCCGGGCATCGCCCGCGGATCGCGCCGCATGAGCTTGTGCCCCAGATAGGCTGCCTTCATCTCGGCAACCATGTTGTTGCTGAAGCCGTCATTCCCCAGCGCCACCCGCACACCACGCACCAGCATCTCCTCCACGCGTGCAAAACCGACGGCGTTGTTCATATTCGAGCGCGGTTGATGTGTCACCCACGTGCCACTTTCCGCCAGCACGTCCATCTCGGACGCATCGATGTGGACGGCATGCGCCACGATGGAGCGCGGTCCCAAGATACCCGCATCATGCAGGCGGTGGATGACGCGCTTGCCGGACTTCGCCAGGCTGTCCTCCACATCCTCCTCCCCTTCTGCCGCGTGGATGTGGAATCCACTCTCCAGAGCGGCTGCCGCAGCGACGGCATTTGCCAAAGTCGCGTCGCTCAGCGTCAACGAAGCGTGCAAGCCAAACGTCGCTGCCAACTGGGGATGGGGGTGGGCGCGCATCCGCCGCAGGAAACGGACATTCTCGGCAATGCCGGCCGCCGCGCGCGCGGGGCCATCACGGTCGGAGACCTCGTAACACAACGAGGCGCGGATACCAGACTCGATCACCGCTTCGGCCAGCACATCGAGCGAACCGTCGATGGCGTTGGGGCTGGCGTGATGGTCGATAAGGGTGGTCGTGCCGTGACGAATAGCGTCCGCCAGGCACACCAACGCAGAATAGCGAATGTCTTCCGGCGTCAAGCCTTTGTCAAGCCGCCACCACAGCCGTTCCAGGATTTCGCCGAAGCGTGCGGCCGGCGGCCCCGGATAGGCCCATCCGCGCGCCCATGCGCCGTAGAAATGGGTGTGTCCGCATAACAGCGCCGGCAGGGCCAGTTGTCCTGCCGCATCCAACTGTTCCTCGTCGGGATATTGCGTCACCAGAGCCGTTGTCGTTCCTAAGGCGGCAATTTTGCCCGCGCGGATGAGCAAGGCGCCATCGTCAAGGACCTGCGGATTATCACCAAGTGTGGCAACACGAGCATGAGTGATTAACATAATGTCCTCCCCATAAGAATCAGTAGATCTAATTTTGCCTGGTCTGGATCGCCAGATCTAGACCGGAACGGGGATTTGATGCCCCCCGCGGCGCCATTTCAGGACTTACGCAAGTCTGGCTCGAATCAAGCGACGGAGGATTTGTAGTGACGCCTTCAGGCGTCTCTTAGGAGCCGTCACTACAAACAGAAATTTGCGTAAGTCCTACATTTGTGATCTACTGAGAACTGGAAATACAGCGGCTAGCGTTGGCGAAAGCGTGAATCCTCAGCCAACGTTCGGCGCAATCCTTCTTGCAACGTCACCTGGGGTTCGTACCCCAGCCGTTGGCGCGCCAGTGTTACATCCGCCCGCAGGCGCGTCACGCCGCCACCCTCTACCGGGCTGTGGATGATGTTGCTTGAGGAACCGGTCAACGCCAACACCTGCTGCGCCAATGCCAGGATCGAGGTTTCTTCGCCGCTGCCGATGTTGATCGTGCGGTGATCCACATCCAGGGCGGTTAAAGCCGCCATCAAGGCGCGCACTACATCATCGACATACACGAAATCGCGTGTTTGTTCGCCGTTCCCAAAAACCACCAGCGAACCGCCGCCCAATGCCTGATGCATGAATCGTGGCACCACCGGAGAATGCGCCGGAAGCAGGGGTTGTCCCGGCCCATAAGCGTTGAAAATCCGCAACGCGACGGTCGTCGTGCCCCAGAGCGCCCCAATTGTGTGGACATAGTATTCCGCTGCCAGCTTACTGACGGCGTAAGGGGATTGAGGGCTGGGCGTCATCGTTTCGGACACCGGCTGGGTCGTCTGCGCTCCATAGATCGCGCCGGACGAGGTAAAGACCAGGCGTGGGACACCCACATCGCGCATCGCCTCCAGCAGAGCAACGGTCCCACCGACGTTCACCTCGTTGTATTCCCGTGGATAGAGAATCGACTCTGCCACCAACACACGCGCGGCCAGGTGGTACACACATTGCACGCCCTGCAAGAGCGTCCATAGTTTGGGCCGGTTGGTGATTTCCCCCCGATGAAAAAACACCCGCGCATCCAGGCGCGTTTGATCTCCGGCGCTGAGATCGTCCAACACAAGAACTTCATGGCCCTGGCGCACCAGAGCGTTAGAGAGCGCACTGCCCAGAAAACCGGCTCCACCTGTCACCAAAATTCGCACAAGGTCCTCCGTGGTAAAGAGTTCGTGTATCTATTCAGGCGCTCGGGCCGATCTCTGACTGTGCCCGCCCCTGCCTGGGCCGGCGGTGACGCCCATCCCTTCATCCTCAGGGAAAGGGGTTGAGGGGGTCAGCGCCGATGGCCGCAGTGTCAACCCATGATGCACCATCCCCAAAGTCTCATCCCGTTCGCCACCTGGCAGGGGGCTGAATAGTGACTCCCATTTTAGCATAGGTCACAGAAACTTCTAACTTTGCGATGAACGTCTTCCTTTTTCCGATAATCTGTCTTATACCTCTTTGCGCTTGGATGGATGCACCTTGCCCATCTCTGATTTCCGGCTATCATGACCTTGTTGACCCAATAAAACCAAACTACAAGACTGAAGACTACCAGACTATTTTCATTATGTAGCTATTCAGCCACCCTTGCGAGGTGACGAACGGGACTTTGGGGAGGGCACATAATAGGTTATCCCTTCGGCAGGTGCTGACCCTCTTATCCCCCAACCCCCTTCTCCCCCGCAAGCGGGGAAGAAGGGGGCGAAAAAGCGGGGGTGTGGCGGGCGGCGAAGCCGCCCGCCACACCCCCACCCAAAATCCCCCTTCCTGGGGGGGGAAGGGGGGCTGGGGGGATGGGCTTATAGAAATGTCATACAGAAGCACCTGGCCTACCAAAGTCTACGCCAAACCTGGTATGGAATAAGTGGCTTAGTCAGGTTTACTAGCCTGAATAGATACTTCATTATTTTCATAAGGAAAGCATGACCGAACGCGAATCGATTAAGGAGACCATCGCCCCGCCGGAAAAAGCCTATCTGGTCGGTGTGGAATGGAAAGCTATTCCTAACGGGAAATATGCGCCTGAAGCCTGGCCGGCCGCAGAATCCCTCAACGAGCTGGGACGTCTGGCCGATACGGCCGGCCTGGTCGTTGTGGGACACGCCACCCAAAAGTTAGAACGTCCTAACGCTTCCACCTTTATCGGCAAGGGCAAGGCCGCCGAGATTGCTGCCACCGCGCAACAACTCGGCGTCGATGTCGTCATCTTCGATGCCGACTTAACGCCAGGTCATCAACGCGAATTGGAAAACATTGTCGGCCAGGATGTCAAGGTGATGGATCGCACCGGGCTGATCCTGGACATCTTCGCCCAGCACGCGCATACCCGCGAAGGGGCGCTCCAGGTCGAACTGGCGCAATACGAATATCGCCTGCCCCGCCTGACCCAGACGTGGACGCAACAGGCGCTGACCCGTCAGGCCGGCGGGCGCGCGGGCGGCAGCACCGGCGGCGTCGGCGTGCGCGGCCCCGGCGAGACGAAGCTGGAAATGGACCGCAACGTGATCCGCCACCGCATCACCCAGATCAAGCACGAATTGGAGAATGTGCGCGCGCAGCGCGCCCGGCACCGCAGTCAACGCCGCCGCAGTGGATTGCCCACCGTCGCGCTGGTCGGTTACACCAACGCGGGCAAATCCACCCTCCTCAACACCCTCAGCGGCGCCGATGTCTACGTCGCCGATCAACTCTTCGCTACCCTCGACCCGACGACGCGCCGTGTTACCCTGCCGGGCGGCACGGTAGTGTTGTTGACCGATACTGTCGGGTTCATCCAAAGGCTCCCCACCACTTTGATTGCTGCCTTTCGCGCCACGTTAGAAGAGGTGATCGAGGCTGACCTGCTGCTGCACATTATCGACGCCAGTCATCCCCAGGCGCTCGAGCAGGCTCACGCCGTCTATGCCACCCTCAAGGAAATCGAAGCGGCAGACATCCCGATAATCAATGTGCTGAATAAAATCGACCGGTTCCCTGACCCGGCCGCCGCCGGCGCCACCTTGCGTGATCTGCCCGATAGCGTCGCCGTTTCCGCCTTGACCGGCCAGGGAGTGGATAGTCTGCTTCAGCACATCGAAGAAGTCCTGGAAGCTGAGATGAAGCGTCTTGACGTGCTCATCCCCTTCAACCGTGGAGACCTGGTTGGCCTTTTCCACGAGCGTGGACTGATCGATAAAGAAGAATACCGTGAGGCAGGCACGCGCATCCTGGGGCGACTTCCGGAAACCCTGGCTCTACAATTTGACGATTTCCGCACTCCCCGACGTCCTAAAGTGCAGGCAGATTCTTAACGGCGCCTCACACCAATCTTCACGAATTTTTAAGAGATTCTGGACTCGTCAGGATGATAGTGAACACAACCGCTTTTTAAGAGATTCGCGTGGATGAGCGAGATTAGCGGTTTGTTTTATACGAGGGAAATGATTTGTCGCATTGGCGCAAGCAACAACGTAAGGAACTTTATTTCCAAAAGGCGAAGCAAGAGGGCTACCGCGCCCGCTCGGCGTACAAGCTCTTGCAGATCCAGGAAAAATTTCACATCATCCGCCGCGGCGACATCGTGGTGGATTTGGGCGCCGCGCCGGGATCATGGAGCCAGGTAACGGTGAAACTGGTGGGCAACAGCGGCCGCGTGATCGCCCTCGACCTGCAAGCCATCGCCCCCATTCCCGGCGTCACCACGCTACAAGGCGATATGACTGATCCGGCCATTCAGGCGCAAGTGATGGAGATGGCCGGCGGGCACGCTAACGTCGTGCTCAGCGATGCCGCGCCTTCCACCACCGGCATCAAGCTGCGCGACCACGTGCTCTCCATCGAGCTAGGCCGCGCTGCGCTTGCCGTCGCTCAAAACCTTCTCGTTCCCGGCGGCAACCTGGTGATCAAAGTTTTCGAGGGTGAAGACCTGCCCGGCCTGCTCCACGATGTCAAAATGGCCTTCCACCCGGTCAAAGTCCACACCCCACCGGCTACCCGCAACGAAAGTTGGGAATCCTTTATCATCGCTCGAGGGTTCAAAGCGCCCCTATGATCCCAGAAGAACTGCACTTGCGCAATTTTCTTTCTCACCGTGAGACCGACCTGGACTTTCGCGGCGTCCATCTCGCCAGCCTGGTTGGCGAGAACGGCGCGGGCAAATCTGCGCTGCTCGATGCCATCACCTGGGCCGTGTGGGGCCGGTCGCGTGCGCCTTACGGACGCGATGAAGACCTCGTTTACCACGGTGAGGACGCCGTCGAAGTCGAGTACATCTTTCGCATGCCATACCAGGGCGGAGACGAACGCCGCTGTCGTATTTTGCGCCGCCGTGAGCATCGGGGACGCCGTGCCGCCAACTCACTCCTCGATTTCCAGGTGGAAGGGGATGACGGCTGGCATATTCTCACCGCCGACAGCATCCGCGAGACGCAAAACCGCATCGTCGAGCAGCTTGGGCTGGATTACGATACCTTCATCAATTCGGCCTACCTGCGCCAGGGACACGCCGATGAGTTTACCATTCAATCCCCTGCTGACCGCAAGCGCGTCCTCAGTACGATCCTGGGACTGGATCGTTGGGTCGAGTACCAGGAACGCGCCAAGAAACAACTTTCCGGCGTGCAAGGGCGCCTGCAAGAAGTGGATCGTCGCCTGGACGAGACCATGCAGGAGTTAGCCCGTCGTCCGGAATACGAAGCACAGCTTGCTGAAGCTGTAGTGCAAGCGCAGGAGGCCGAAGCGCGCCTGGCCGAAATCCAAACGCAAGTGGACAAAATCACCCGCATCCAGGAACAGGCGCTGGGCCTGCGTCGTCAACTCGCCGACCTGGATGAACGTCTGCAGCAAGAAAAAACGCGCCTTGTGCAACTCCAGCACGATGAGAAAACGCGCCAAGACCAGCATGCTTACTACACGGCGATGCTGGAACAATCTGCCACCATCGAAGCGAACTACCAGGACTATCAAGCCGCCATCGGTGAGGAGCGCGCCTGGGGTGAGAAACTCAGTCAGGCGGCCCGCCTGCAAAGCGAAAAATCGCACTGGGAAGGGGTCATCGCCGCCGAACGGGAGGCGCTTAACAAGCAGCTTCGGGCGGCAGAACAGGAGATCACCCGCCTCGAGCGGGTCATCGCCGAAAACCGCGCCCGGCTGGAGCGCACGCTGAGTGACGCGCGGGGGCAAATCGCTCTCCTCCAGGAGCGCGCCGCCGCTCCGACGCTGCTGGCCGACCTCGAAGCCGCCCAGGCCAAACTGGCGCGTCTGGAACAGATCGCCCAGGACCAGGAAGCCGACCGCGCAGCGCTACAAGCCGGCGAAGTCGAGCGCAGTCGGCTGATCGAACGCAACCGCCAGCTTCGTGAACTGAGGGACAAAGTCAAGAACCGTCTGGAAGTCCTCGCCGAAGCCGCAGCAGTCTGTCCTCTGTGCCGCCAACCCCTTACACCGGAACACCAGGAACGCTTGCTGGCGGAAATTCAGGCCGAAGGCGAAACTCTGGGGGATGAACTTCGCGCCAATATCACCCGCATCCAAACCCTGCAAGAGGAAAAAAATGCCCTTCAACGGCGCATCCAGGAAAACGACTCATGGCTCCGCGAGCGTCCTCGCCAGGAGCAGATCGTCGCCCGTCTCCAGCAGCAGCTAGAGCAGAGCGCTATCGCGCGCGAGCGCATGGCCGATTTACAAACACACGCCGAGGTCCTCGAGCAGCAAATCGCCGCCGAAGCCTATGCTGAAGCCGAGCGGGATAAGCGCGCGAGCGTCATGGCGACGTTGACCGCGCATCAAGCCTGCCTTGATCAAGAAAATTACGCCGGTGAAGCACGCGCAGCGCTCGCCGCTGTTCTCGCGGCGTTGGCGGAACTCGGCTACGATGCCGCCGCCCACCAAATCATCAAAAACCGCATCCAGGCGCTCAGCAGCGCCGAAGCGGACTACCGCGAATTGGAAAAGGCGCGCGTCAGCCTGGAAAAAGAAGCCGAAACGCTCAAGCGTCTCGCCCTGGAGATCGAAGTGCAGCAAGGGCGCATTGCCCAACTCAATGCAGAACGGGCCGCGCAAGAAGCCGCCCTCGACGCCCTGCGCCCCGCCCTCGCGGAGGGGCCGCGTCTGGAATATCAATTGAACCAGGCGCGCCAGCAAGAATCCATGGCCCGTCAGCGCGTAGGGGCGGCGCGGCAAAATCTCACCGCCCTGGAGACGCTGGAACGTCGTCTGACGGACATGCGTGCCCAGCACGAGGAACTGGCACTGCGCGTCGGACGGCTCGCCGAACTGCGCGACGCCTTCGGCGTCAACGGCATCCCGGCGATGATCATCGAGCACACCCTGCCGGAGCTGGAGCGCGAGGCCAACTACATCCTCCAAAGCCTTACCGGTGGACGGATGCACGTCCGCTTCGAGACCCAGCGCGAGACCAAAACGGGGAATCTGCGCGAGACGCTGGACATCATCATCAGCGACGAAAAGGGAGCGCGTCCCTACGAGAACTTCTCCGGCGGCGAGCAATTCCGCGTCGACTTTGCCATCCGGGTAGCGCTCTCGCGCATGCTGGCGCAGCGCGCGGGGGTGCGTCTACGCTCGTTGTTTGTGGACGAAGGCTTTGGTTCCCTGGACGCCGACGGGCGGCAGCGGCTCGTGGAAGCCGTCAAAACCGTGCAACATGAATTCGACCTGATCCTCGTCATCACCCACATCGACGAACTGCGCGAAGCCTTCCCTACGCAAATTCAGGTGACGAAGGGTGAGGGAGGTTCTATCGTTGAGGTGGTGTAGCATAAAAGGTCTGATTGTTAATACATCCCGGCAGCCTGGCGGAGGACTCCAGATCGTGAGAAATTCCCCTCGTGAGGAGTCTCCAGCGTGGGGACCCCCCAACTTGTTGGGGCGGTTTGCCAGGTCCGGCTTTTATCTCATTTCTCATTTCTCAAGGGGGTTCCATGCGTATTCTCATCACCGGCGGAGCGGGATTTATCGGATCGCATCTGTGTGATCGCTATCTGGCGGAGGGCCATGACGTGATCGCTATGGATAATCTGAGCACGGGCAGCACGGACAATATCGCACATCTGGTGGGACATCCGCGCTTTTCGTTCATCAAGCATAACGTGACGCAATACATTTATGTCGCCGGACCGTTGGATATGGTGCTGCACCTGGCTTCGTTGCCCAGTCCGGTGGATTACCTGAATTATCCCATTCAGACGCTCAAGGTGGGGGCATTGGGCACGCACAACACGCTGGGGCTGGCGTTAGCCAAGCAGGCGAAGTTCTTGCTGGCTTCCACCTCTGAAGTCTACGGCGATCCTCTGGTCCACCCCCAGGATGAAACCTATTGGGGCAATGTCAACCCGGTGGGACCGCGGGGCGTTTACGACGAGAGCAAGCGCTTCGCCGAAGCGTTGACGATGGCCTATCACCGCTACCATCACGTGGATACGCGCATCGTGCGGATCTTCAACACCTACGGGCCGCGTATGCGCGCCGATGATGGGCGCGTGGTGCCGAATTTCATCTGCCAGGCGCTGCGCGGCGAGCCGTTGACCGTCTACGGTGATGGGTCGCGTACACGGTCCTTCGGCTACGTCGATGATCTTGTGGAAGGCATCGTGCGCTTGATGGCCAGGGAGGTCGAAGGGCCGCTGAATCTCGGCAACCCTGTTGAACTCACGATCCTGGAGTTTGCCCGATTGACGCTCGAAGTGACCGGCAGTGCCTCTGAAATTGTTTTTATTCAACCCACCGATGAGCGGACGGCTGACGATCCCAAACAACGCTGCCCCGACATCGGCAAGGCCAGGGCCGAACTGGGGTGGGAGCCGCGTGTGCCGGTGCGCGCGGGCTTGCTCAAAACGGCAGACTACTTTCGTAGGAAGTTGGGCCTGGCATAAGACGAAGTTCGCCTACTGATGAGGGGCTCGAGCGGGTGACGTGGACAGAATACTCAGCTTAAGTCGGTCGCAACATAACGATCTCCCCCCATGGGCCATCCCGGCGGTGTTGGCGTTGGCCGGCGCGGGGTGGGGTCTGCTGTTGGCGCGGTTCTCTCTGTGGAATGGCCTGCTTTTCACGGCGCTGGCCTTCATTTTTGTGAGCAGTGTGGGGGAACCGCTGGCGGGCGTCGTCGCTGTGCTCTTTCTGGGGCCGCTGCAGGCGTGGTTGAGCATGGAGTTTCCGCGGATTCCGGCGACGATCGGGCGAATCGTCTTTTGGGTGGTGGTGGGCATTTGGATCGCCCGTGGTTTGCTGCGCCGTGATTGGCACATCCCCTTGCCGCCCCTGCTTATACCGTTGCTTGGTTTTATGGGGGTGACGCTGCTTTCGCTGTGGCAGCCCTTTGATCCATGGACGGGGCTATTGGAGTGGGGCAAGTGGGGACAGATCGTGATCATGTTTCTGCTGGTTTACGACCGCCTGCGCGGTGCGGACGGCAGCCGACGCGCGATCTTGCTCGTCGTCGGGCTGGCTGGTGTGGCCGTTTTTCAGGCGCTCGTGGGGCTGTGGCAGTTTGGCTTTAGTGAGGATGTACCGGAGTCTTTTGCCATCGACGCGCGGTTCTATCGTGCCTACGGCACCTTCGAACAGCCCAACCCCTATGCCGGCTTTCTGGGACTGGTCGGTGCGCTCCTGGCGGGCATCGTCCTGGCGTGGGGGTGGGATTGGCTGACGAACGGCGCGTGGCGAATAAAAAATGATGCCTCCCGCACCTCTCATGATGTACCCTGCACGACGGGCCACGTTTTGCGTTTTACGCCCGACAAAGGCGTTTTTTTGCTGGCGCTGTTGGCTCTGCTTGTCACCGTAGCAGCCTTGGTGGCCTCGTGGTCGCGCGGCGGGTGGATGGGTTTCGCGGCTGCGCTCCTGGGCATCATCGTGGGGCTGCCACGTCGTACCCGGTGGGGTGTGGCTTTGGTGATAGTGGTCGTCGTCGGTGGACTCGGCCTTTATGCGGTGGATCTGTTACCCGCTTCCATTGAGGCACGGCTGACCGGTTTCCTGGAATACACGCGCTTCGAGGATGTGCGCGGCGTAGGTATCAACGACGCCAACTATGCCGTCATCGAGCGCATGGCACACTGGCAGGCGGCATTGTCGATGTGGCGTGAGCATTTTTGGCTTGGCGTGGGCTTTGGCTGTTACGAACCGGCCTATGCTACCTATCGATTGATCAACTGGCCTTTGGCGTTGGGACACGCGCACAACTATTACCTCAATCTCCTCGCCGAGACTGGAATTTTAGGCCTGGCGGCTTTTCTGGTGATGCTTGGCAGTGTGATGGTGAACTTGTGGCGCGCGTCGCGGCGTAGGACCGGTTGGATACGCGGTCTGGCGCTCGGACTCAATGGAGCGTGGATACACTTTGCCGTCCATAATCTTGTGGATAATATCCTCGTGAACAACGTGCATTTACACTTTGGCGTGCTATTGGCGTTGAGTGCATGGGTCGTATGGGGAGCCAGAGAGTGCAAAGAGGCGGCCTGAAAGAGGCTGTACCGGAATGTGTGCTGAAGTTGCCGTATCCTTTTGAGCGTTATCACGTTTACCAGGGTCGCACGAACGATTGTGGTGCTTATTGTATCGCCATGGTCAGTAATGGCTTATACGATATACCTCTGGTGAACGCGGCGGCGTTGGCGAGTGAATTGGATCGGCGTGGCCTGCCGGATCGTGTTCCCGGTTGGGCGCTGTTCCCGTGGGGCGTCGTGGCGACTTTCCGCCGCCTGGGATTACACGCACGCTGGCGCAGAGGAGCGCGTCTGACGCAGTTGTTTGGCCTCTTGCGTCGCAATCTGACGACGCTCGTGATTGTGGGAGAGCCGCTCCGTTTCGTGAATCATAAATGGAGTGGCTGGTCGCACTACAAAATCCTCTATGCCTGGGAGCCGGAGCGGGAGTTCGGGTTTGTCGACCCGGCTACACCCCAGCGGGCGGGGGTGACATGGCAGAAAGTTGAAGAATTCCGCCGTCAGTGGACGTGGATGGGACGGCAGATCATCGAAGTAGAGGGGCCTGGAGATGCCGGAATCTTGTCCGCAATGCGGGAATAGGGTTGCTGATGGAACGGTACGCTGTCCGGCGTGCGGGGCGCGGATTCAGCCGCGAGTGATGGACGAAAAAACCGGCTTTACATGGGCCGATTTCTTCAATTATAGCGTGTTCATCCTGTTGTTTCTCATCGCCGCCATTGCCATACCCGCCTTGACGGCTTGGCTGTGCCTGCATCTTGTCTTACGTTAGCAGATGAGTGGCGCGCAGACTTTACGATATTGTATCTATTCAGGCTAGTAAACCTGTAGGCGTGGGGGGAAAAGAGGCCGCTATAGGGAATCAGTTGCTGCGCCAGGTTGACTGGCCTGAATAGATACAAAACGGCTTTCTGGGCGCACTTTGCATCCTTGGCGATCCATGAATACGGCGTATCTTGCACCATGCAGGCAATCACCAGTTGCAACTATCTTCCGCCATGCTACAATAGAACCAGAGTCGGGATAACGTTAACGCTGGAGATAAACAATGAGTACGCGCCCAGCCGCGTCAGAATCCATCGCCGAGCTATTAAAAGAGAAAGTCCGCCAAAGAACACGCCTTTGGAGCTACGCTCTGATTCCGCTTCTGGTTATTGGTGTGCTCATTGGACTGTGGCTTCTGGCTACCTTCTTTGGTGGCGTCATTTCTCCGGCGCGTCCTATGAGTTTGGTCGTCACGGCCATTTTTCTGAGTGTGACGATTCTAGGAGGACGATGGGGGTATCACCATCTCGAAACGCTCACGATTGAGAAGAACCCCCTGATCCAAAAAACGCCGCAGGCATCGGCGCATGTCACCCGGGTCGCCGCCAGCAGTAACTCACGCCAGGAAATCGTCGCGGCGCTTCGTACCGAAATAGAGGCGCTTTTGCAGCCCCGCTGTATTGAGATCGCTTTGCTCCAGCCGTCCTCCAACTACCGTATTGCGGAAACGGACATTTCGTTTTCTGCCGACGATCCCCTGGTGAAGTGGCTCATCGTCCAACCGGCGGACCTGCCCCTCGCGCTGCCTGTCGTCCATCTGCCGGCTGAGGCACGGCCACAACAAACGCAGATGCTGGAACGCGGCCTCGTCCTGCTCATTCCCTTTGGCAAACAAGGATGGATGGGCATCGGCGCTCCCCATGACGGCGGGACCTACAATGCGGTGCAGCAGACACTGCTTCAGCACCTCGCCCATCCGGTAGCCGTTGGACTGGAGCGCGCTGCTATCGCCGAGAGCCAGCCTAAACGTACCCAGGAGCTACATTCTCTTTACTGGATTGCCCAGGCCATCAATTTTACGACGCAAATTGACGATCTGATGGAGTTAATTTACACCCAACTCAAGCGCGTCATCGACCTGCCGAACTTCTACATTGCATTGCGACAGTCTGACGAGGACAGGCTGGGGTTTGCCTTTTATGTCGAAGGGGATGAACGGCTGTATCCCGACTATACCTGGAACATCATCGAAGGTCTCACCGGCGTCGCCATAGCCAACGGGCTGACTATCCGCACCACGGACTATGTGGAAGAGTGTAAAAGACGCCACGTGGAACCCGGTGGCTTGCAGTTCGGCAAGGCCTGGATGGGTGTGCCGCTCACGGCGGGCGACAAAACTCTAGGGGTGATGGTCGCCTCGGCGTTTGACCCCGGCGCGACGTTTAGTGAAGAAGACGAGAACTTCTTCGTGACCGTCGCCGCCTATACTGCCGCGATTATTGAACGCTACTCTCTCAACGAACGGTTGGAAGCGCGCGCGCGTCAACTTGGCATCCTCAACGAAATCGGCAACCTGTTGGCCTCCAGCCTTGACTTGAACGAAGTGCTCAAGCTGGTAGTGCATCATGCCGCCAATCTGCTGAACTCCGAGGCCGGATCGCTCTTGCTGTTGGACGACGAGAGCGGCGATCTCGTCTTCCGCATTTCCAGCGGGCCGGCCGGGGACAAGCTGGTAGGAATGCGGATTCCGGCAGGCAAAGGTATTGCCGGCGCGGCCTTCGCCGAGAACCGGCCGGTCATCACACACGACACGCGCAGAGATGAACGCTGGGACGGCAGCTTCGATAAAAAAGCGGAGTTCATCACGCAATCGATCATTGCCGTGCCTCTCAACGCGCGCGGACACACGATCGGCGTGCTGGAAGTCATCAACCGTAAAGATGCGCGTTCGTTCAATCAAGAGGATACTGAGTTGCTCCTGGCCTTCGGTGCGCAGGCTGCCGTCGCTATCGAGAACGCTCTCTTGTTCACCATGACCGACCAGGCGTTGCAGGCACGGCTGGAAGAACTGACGATGATGCAACAGATCGACCGCCAGCTCAATGCCACGTTGGATTATAGCGCTGTGATGGGTCAAACGCTCGAATGGGCCATTCGCATCACCGGCGCGACCATCGGTCTCATTGCAGCCTTGCAGGAGCAAGAAGATGGCACACCGGGGTTACGCTTCCTGGCGCACCGGGGGTATCCGCCGGAAGTGTTTGAGCGTTATACGATGGATAACCTCTGGCCTCTGACAGAGGGGCTGTTAGGGATGACGGTGCGCAGTGGGGAAACCTCCCTGGTCACCGACCTGGCCCACGATCCCTATTATAAGAAAGTGGTGCCGGGGATGCAAGCTCAACTCACCATTCCCATTAAACGTGAGGAGCGGGTGATCGGGGTCATTGCTCTGGAATCCGATCAAAGCGAAAGTTTCCGGGATAGCGATGTGGCGCTGATCGTGCGTCTGGCGGATCATGCCGCCATCGCCATCGAGAACGCCCGGCTGTTCCAGATTGTGCAACAGGCGAACGACGCCAAAACCGATTTCATCTCCTTCGTCTCGCACGAACTTAAACAGCCGATGACGTCGATGAAGGGGTACATCGACCTTCTTATGAAGGGAATCAGCGGCTCACTGAACGAACAACAACAGCAATTCTTACAAATCGTGCGCAACAACATCGGGCGGATGGATCGCCTGGTGCAGGATTTGCTGGATATATCGCGCATTGAATCCGGGCGTTTGCGTCTGGAAATGGGACAGGTGGTGCCGGAGGAGATCGTCAGTGAAGCGGTACAGGCTTTTAAACAGGAAATCGCCGTCAAAAATCAAACGATCCAGGTGTTGATGCCCCCGAGCCTGCCCACCGTGGTCGGCGACCGCGGGCGTCTGATCCAGGTTCTCACGAATCTGGTCAGCAATGCGAATAAATACACGCCCGAAGGCGGAACCATCGTGGTCAGCGCCGAGATATGGGGCAACAAAGGGAGAGACTATGTGCGTTGGAGCGTCAAGGACAACGGGATTGGGATGAAATCGGATGAACTCAACCGACTGTTTACCAAGTATTTCCGGGCCAACAATGCCGCTGTGCGCAGCGTCCAGGGAACAGGTCTAGGATTGGTGATTACACGCAGCATTGTCGAGATGCATGGCGGGCAGGTGATGGTTGACAGTGCGTATCAAGAAGGTAGCACGTTCAGTTTCGCCATCCCCATAGCCAATTAAAGAATGTGGAGCGCATAAGCTTTAGCCGGGGCTAAGGCTATCGGGTGAACCCCTAAGCTCTGCGGGTTGGCAGCTCAGTCCCCCTGGAGGGATTTGGTGCATTGAGCCGTGGGGCTTCAGCCCTCGGTCGGCTGTCATTATGTGTTTCTAAAGGAAAAGGAGGGAATGAACTATGCCCAAAACTCGCATCCTGGTCATAGAAGATGATGATGATGCGCGCATGATGTACGGCATTATGCTGCGCAGTTGGGGGCACGAGGTCGCCGAAGCGACGACCGGAAAGGATGGCCTCCGCATTGCCCGGCAATTCAAGCCCGATTTGATATTGTTAGACATTATGATGCCCGATATCGATGGATACGAGGTATGCAAACAACTCCGTTCCGACCCGTCCTTTTGCACCGTCCCCATCATCTTCTTTAGCGCTTTAGACGCTGTAGATGATCGCATCAAAGGGTATACCATCGGCGGCGACGATTTCATCACGAAAGGGCAGGTCGAATATCAAGAGCTGGGCGCACGCATCCAGGCAGCCCTGAACCGCGTCCAACGCTTGAAAGCCGAGCCGCGCACGAAAAAACAGGGCAGTTCCGTCGGGTTGCTGTCACTGCGCGGCGGTGTTGGCGTCAGTACCCTGGCCCTCAACCTGGCGCGCCATGCTGCTGACTGGCTTGACCAACCCACTCTCTTGCTTGATTTGGCTTTCCCCGTCGGCAGTATTGGCCTGTGGAGCGGGATCGAGGGCACGCGCCACATAGCGGAACTTCTAGCGCGCAATGCGGCAGAGATCAACCTGCCGCTGATCCAGAGCTTTAGTCTGCAAGATATGCATGGTTTTTCCTTTATCCCCGCGCCGTCGGAAATCATCGACCTTAGTGGTATTCGCCCCGAAGCCCTGCAGCGTCTGCTCAACGTCTTGCGTGATGAAGGCTACTTCATCATTATGGATTTGGGCCGGGGAACGCTCCCGTTGCAATGGCACATTCATTCCCAGTGTAACTGGCTTGCCGTCGTCACCTCGGCGGACACGACGTCGCGCGCTCTGGCGAGTATTGCCATCAACACCGTGTTCAAAAAGGAGACCGGGCAACGCGCCTTATTGCTCATCTTCAATGATGCGACCAATGCTAAACCGGCTGACATCTCTCTGGGCTTACCCCGTACACCGGATATTTTCATCCCCTACACCCAGAATTTCCAGGCCATGCACGAGCCGTCTCCTCTCTCACAGTTGCTCTCCATTGTGACGGCTCCCTAGAGGACACAGCGACGGACCAGGTGCATTATCATCGCAAATCAAAGCGAATCAAATACGGAGGACACGCATGAATATCGATACAAACGTTCGTTATCTGGAGACTCACGAGTGGGCACGTCGGGAAGGTGCTGAAATCGTCATTGGGATTACAGACTACGCGCAGAGCACACTTTCTGACATCGTCTATGTGGAATTGCCCGAAGTTGGGGACATGCTCGCCAAGGGTGATCAATTCGGCGTCGTCGAATCGGTCAAGGCGGCTGCCGACGTCTATCTGCCGATGAGCGGCAAAGTTGTCGCCGTAAATACAGAGCTTGAGGACAAACCAGAACTGGTCAACCAGGACGCCTTCGGTAGCGGCTGGATGATCCGCCTCAGTCCTACCCACTTAGACGAATGGGAGACTTTGTTGGATGCGGAAGCCTACCAAAAGGTTGTCGAAGCAGAAGAGGCCGCGCACTGAGTGGCGCAACTCATCCAGAGCCGGCGTCTGGCCGGCGCCGATGTCGTCTTTGACATCGGGTTGGTCACTTGTGGTGTAGGACGAATTGCCCATTCACCCTACAGAACCACTGATTGTATACGAGGAGTCCAATGATGGTCTATGTACCGCATACTGATGTAGAACGTCGAGAAATGTTAGCCGCGATAGGAGTGAATCGCTTGGAGGACCTTTTCCAGGACATCCCCGAAGGATTCCGCTATCCCCCGCTCGATCTCCCGGAGCCGCTATCGGAGATGGAGATCTTACAAGAACTGCAATTTCTCGCTGCGTTGAACTTGAACGCGAACACCACCCCCACCTTCCTGGGCGCGGGGGCCTATCGCCATTGGGTTCCCAGCGTCGTGGATGACGTCATCAGCCGGGGAGAATTCTACACCGCCTATACTCCCTATCAGGCCGAGGTGAGTCAAGGCACTCTGCAGGCCATCTTCGAATACGAGAGCATGATCTGCGACCTCACCGGTATGGAAGTCGCCAATGCCAGCCACTACGACGGTGCGACGGCAGCCGCGGAAGCCGTCATCCAGGCGTACAATGTCTTCCGCAAGAAGCGCACCAAAATCGTGATCGCGCCTGCTGTCCATCCCCATTACCGGCAGGTCATCCACACATACACCCAGGGGATGGGGCTGGAAATCGTCGGGGGAGACGATCCCACCACGCCGCTGGAGCACTTGCTCGACATGGTGGATGCACAAACGGCCTGTCTCATCCTGCAAACGCCGGACTTTCTGGGACGGTTGATCAACCTGGAAGGTGTCGCCGACCACGTCCACGCGCGCGGTGAGGGGACGTTGGTGGCCGTGGTGGTCAATCCCCTCAGCCTGGGATTGCTCAAACCGCCCGGCGCCTACGGTGCCGACATCGTCCTCGGCGAGGGGCAGCCGCTGGGTTTGGGGCTTAACTTCGGCGGACCGTATCTTGGCTTTTACGCCACCCGGATGCAATACGCCCGCCACATGGCCGGAAGGTTGGTCGGCAGGACGGTGGATGTCGCGGGCAAAGACGGCTACGTGATGACGCTCACCACCCGCGAGCAACACATCCGCCGCGACAAAGCGACCTCGAACATCTGCAGCAACGAGGGATTGATGGCTCTGGCGGCGACCGTCTACATGGCCGCTCTGGGTCAACATGGGCTGCGTAAAATCGCCGCGTTGAATTACCACAAAGCGCACTACGCCGCCGACGTCATCGACGAGTTGGAGGGATTCTCCGTCATCAAGAACCGCCCCTTCTTCAACGAGTTCATCGTCCGCTGCCCGGCGTCGGTTGACGAGATCAATGCTTTCCTCCTCAACGACATCGAAGAAGTGGCGATCATCGGTGGCTACAATCTGGCGCGCGCTTATCCCCGTCTGAAAAATCACATGCTGGTCGCCGTGACCGAGATGAACTCGCGCCACGAAATCGATCTGTTTGCGGAGGCGCTGGGCGCATTTCCCGCCGAGAACAGGAGGAATGACCGATGACCGAACCCTTGATTTACGAATTGTCGTCGCCGGGACGTGAAGGCGTTAAACCTCCCCACCTGGATGTTCCGGAGAGTGCCCTGCCTATCGGCTTGCTGCGCGAGGAATTGCCGCTTCCCGAAGTTAGCGAGATTGACGTGGTGCGCCACTATCTACGGCTTTCACAACTGAATTACGCCATCGACAAGGGCATGTATCCGCTGGGGTCCTGCACGATGAAGTTCAACCCTAAAGTCAACGAAGTCGCCGCACGATTGGCCGGGTTCACCGGTATCCATCCGCTGCAAGACGTGAACTCGATCCAGGGGGCGCTGTACGTGATGTACGCAGTCCAGGAGTACCTCAAAGAAATCGGTGGTTTTGCTGCCGTGAGCCTGCAGCCCGCTGCCGGCGCGCACGGCGAGCTGACGGGGGTGCTCATCATGCGGAAGTATCACCTGGATCACGGGGATGCCGCCCGCGACACTATTCTGGTGCCCGACTCGGCGCACGGGACCAACCCCGCGTCCACGAGTATGAGCGGCCTGCGCGTGGTAGAAATCCCCTCCGACGCGCGCGGCAACATTGCTCTGGACGCGTTGCGCGCCCAGGCGTGTGAGCGCGTCGTGGGGTTGATGCTCACGAATCCCAACACGCTGGGACTGTTTGAAGAGCACCTGGAAGAAGTGGTCGAGATCGTCCACGGGTGTGGGGGGCTGGTGTACGGGGATGGCGCGAATATGAACGCTCTTACCGGCATCATGCGCCCCGGCGATGCCGGGATCGACGTGATGCACTTCAACCTGCACAAAACCTTCAGCACGCCGCACGGCGGCGGTGGGCCGGGCAGTGGCCCGGTCGGCGTTGCTGCCCGCCTGGCGGATTATCTCCCTGCCCCCATCGTCGTGCTCGATCCAGAATCCTCGGCGGAGGAATCCCCCACCTTCACCTTCTACGATCCTCCTCAATCCATTGGACGGGTCAAAGCCTTCTGGGGGCAGTTCGGCGTCATCGTGCGCGCTTATACGTACATGCGGATGTTGGGTAGGGAAGGTCTGCGACAAGCCGCCGAACACGCCGTGCTCAATGCAAATTACCTGCTTAGCCGCATCAAGGGAACATACCCCCTGCCTTATGACCGCCTCTGCAAGCACGAATTCGTGGTGGAAGGCCATCTCAAAGACGCGCCCGATATTCACGCGCTTGACATCGCCAAGCGCCTCATCGATTACGGCGTCCATCCGCCCACCAACTACTTTCCGCTCATCGTGCCCGAAGCTCTGATGATCGAGCCGACGGAGACAGAGAGCCGGCAATCGCTGGACCACTACGCCGACATCCTGCTCACCATCGCCGACGAGGCGCGCCATACGCCGGAACTGCTCCAGGAAGCGCCGCACAACGCCCCTGTCCGGCGTCTGGACGAAGTCAGAGCAGCGCGTCATCCTGTGCTCCGCTACGAGCATTGAACGAAACTTTGCTCCCTGGCGCAGGCTTTTGCACAGGGAACAAAAACAATGGGGAAGGGTGTGGCCTTCTCTTTTTGTTTGTTCTCTCCCCCGGCTCGTGGTATAATGACGCCAATGAGCAGAGGGGAGGGTAGCCAGTGCATCCTTTCTACCACAGGAAGCGCAACACCCATGGTCAGAAAAACGCGAAGGGAGATTCTTCTTGCCTGGCCCCAGCGTCAGCAGTCTGGGGATTGAGCGACGAGGGAGCGGATGGAATCTGAGAATCTGAACCAACACACACCGGACGCAGAGGACATTCTGAACGAAGCGCAACGCCGTATCAAGGAGCGGATGCAGCAGCAAGTTCCTCCGCGACGACGCACTCTGGTTAAGAAATTAAACCGGCTCGTCTTCTGGCTGGCACGCCACTGGCTGGCAGTGTTCAACACCCTGACAGGGCTTTTCTTGGGAGGCGCCTTATTGGCGCCGGTTCTGCTGAAAATCGGTCTGTCAGGAATGGCCCATCTGCTCTACATGATCTATGCGCGAGTATGCCACCAATATCCTTTCCGTTCGTGGTTCTTTTTCGGACCGCACATGGCCTATCCTCTGACCAACCCTATTCATATCGTTGCCATGAACAAACTGAGCGATTTTAACGGTGACGCGCAGATCGGTTACAAGACGGCACTCTGCCAACGCGACATTGCCATCTACGGATGTATCCTTTTGGCCGGGCTGCTGTACGGCGTGTTGCGCACCGGCAAACGCCCCCGTCCCTGGCCTATGTGGCAATACTTCATCTTTGGCATCCTGCCGATGCTGCTCGATGGCGGCATCCAATGGCTTTCTTACTTTATGTGGGTTTTCTTTCCGTCCCTCATTCCCGAACCTTTCGAAACCACGCCCTTGATGCGGACACTCACCGGCATATTTTTTGGGGTGGGGATCGTCGCCACTGCTTATCCCTACCTGAACGAGTATTTTGAGGACGTGTATCACACGCTTCAGCGAAAATTCAGCGAAGCGGACATACCATGGGAGGTCACAGCACATGATACCACCTGTTGATCCAGTCTTGTTCCAAATTGGCCCGCTTGGCGTGCACTGGTACGGCATTCTGATCGTCACCGGCATCATTCTGGGCGCCAACGTTGCCGCGTACCTGGCGAAAAACGCCGGGCAAGACCCGGAGACGATCTGGGATATGCTGATTATCGTCGTCATCCTGGCGATTATCGGCGCGCGTATCTACCATGTCTTTTCCCAACCGAGTGAGGGGTTGATCGGTTGGAACTACTACAAGGACAATCTCCTGGAGGCGCTTTACATCTGGAACGGCGGACTGGGCATCTACGGCGCCATCATCGGCGGGATACTCGGTGTGATCCTCTTTACGGCCAGACGCAAACTGCGGCCGCTTCAATGGCTGGATTTCGCCGCGCCGGGCATGGCCGTCGGGCAATCCATCGGGCGCTGGGGCAATTACGTCAACATCGAGCTGTATGGCCCACCGACCACTCTTCCCTGGGGGCTACGGGTGCCGGCGCGTTACCGTATCGCGCCTTACACGGACTTGATCCAGTATCCGGAGAGCACCCTGTTCCATCCCACCTTCCTTTACGAGTCCCTGGCGGCGTTGGCGCTTTTTCTGCTGCTGTTATGGATCGCCACACACTTCCGCGACAAGTTGCAGGAAGGTGATTTGTTGGTGGGTTACTTGATGGGCTATGCCGTCATCCGCTTCTGCACCGAAATGCTGCGCCCCGATGCCTGGATGGTCGGTAACATCGCTGCCGCTCAATTATTTGCCTTGATCTTTTTCATCACCGGAGCCGCCTATCTGCTCGTGCGTCATGGGTGGCTTCCACGCCAAGCGCGCTAGCACCCGTGGACCATGTGACCTTCAACTTTCGGCTGTGGACTTTCGACTCATAGGAGGGACGGCATGCCCTGGGCAGAAGCGTTGATACACTTTCAAGAGATCGATCTCGAGCTACAACGGCTTGACCAAAGGCTGGCCGCAATCCAAACCATCCTCCAGGACGAATCCGAGCTATCGTCGGCCCGACAACATGCCGAACAAGCAGCCCAGGCAGCGCATGAGGCGAACAAAGCGCAGAAAGACATCGAGTTTGAACTGCAAAGAGTGCAAACCGATCTCCAACAGACCGAGCAGCGCCTTTACGGCGGCAGTGTCACCCAGCCCCGGCAACTCGAGGATCTGCAGGCCAAAGCGCAGTCCCTGCGGCGGCGGATCGCTAAACTCGAAGACGACCTGCTTGAAGCGATGGTCGCGCGCGAGGAGGCCGACGAGACCGCTGCCACTGCCGCGTCCGATCTACAACAGATGACCGTACAGCGGGAAGCGCTTTGTTGTCATCTCACCGCCGAACGCGAGGAACTCGAAACGCATAGACAAACACTGCACCAAGAAGCACAACACGTCAAAGAGAAGATTCCACCGGCCATTCTTGATTCTTACGATTATCTGACCAGCAGAACCGGTGGCATTCCTGTCGCGCGGCTCAACGGTGATATATGCAGCATGTGTGGAATAGAAGTGCTGAAGCCAACCCAGCGCAAAGTCAGAAACGGTGAGGAGGCCTATTGTGATGGCTGTCGTCGTCTGCTCGTCGCCTGACGCATCACCGTGCCTTAAACAGAAACACGCCCCTGAGCAGGGGCGTGTTTCTACGAAAGGAGGGTAACCAACTGCGTTATGGTCAGGAGGGCGGGGCTCCTTACCAAACGCTAACCTTATTATAGTTTCTTACCAAAATCTAGCAATAGGAAAAAAGTACTATATGAAGGTCATTATGAAGAGAAAATCGGCACTGGCAACGTGGATCCAGCATATCACCCACCTATCCATTGCCCAACTGTGGGGGCTCACCCTACTGGCAGGGATTTTTATCTTCCTCAACACGCATCCCATCCGACCTCACGATTTCTGGTGGCACGTGCGCGCCGGACAAGAGATCGTCACTACGGGGCACATCCCCGTCTACGATACGTATTCCAGCACGGTGCGTGGGACCCCCTACAACTACACGGTGTACTGGCTGGCGGAAGTCGTAATGTATCACGTGTACACACTCGGCGGTCCGGCACTCAGCGTTTTCTTACACAGCGTTTTGATCACCGCCGGGTACGCACTGCTCTTGTGGCAATGTCGCCTGCAGAGCGGGTATTGGCGCATCGGGGCATTGTGCGTCTTTGTCGCGGCGGCGCTCGGCATCAACAGTTGGAACGTACGCCCTCAAACCATCACTTTTTTGCTCGGACCGGTATATCTCTGCACCATGGCGCTCTACACACGCCGACCGCGCCCCGCGCTGCTGGCCGTTTTCCCGCTGGGGATGCTCGTGTGGGTCAACAGTCACGGCAGTTTTCCCCTCGGTATTCTGTTGGTGGGTATCTGGCTGGTGGATGGGTGGACGATGCGACGCAAAACCCCACGTCCGCTGTGGCCCGACGCCCTGGTGGCCCTGGTTTCGACCGCGCTCGCCAGCTTGCTCAATCCGCAAGGAGTGGGAATGGTCCGTTATCTGGTCGGCATGGGGCAAAATCCGGCAGTACAAAAGCTTGTCCCGGAATGGGCCGCGCCCACATTCCACGGTGTAGACGGCGCCACATTCTACGTTGTGCTCGCGCTCGGCGGCCTGTTGCTGTTCTTTTCACGGCGCAACCTGCGTCTCTCCCACGTTCTGACCTTGGCGGCCTTTGGCGCATTGAGCCTGCGCACATCGCGCGGCATTCCCTGGTTTGGCATAACGCTGGCGCCCATCGTCGCCGACCTGCTGCCCCCCCCTGCTGGTAAAAAGCGGATTGCACCTGGCAGAAAGCCCGCCAACGACGACCAGCCTGCGCATCAATCGGATCTACCTGGCGCTGTTAGCCGTGTGTGTGGTGGGGACCTTGCCGTGGTTCAAATCCTATCTTGCACTGCCGGAGAAAAAAGCGGGGCTGATCTCCGCCGAGACGCCCATCCAGGCCACGGCATATTTGTTGGAATCCGGCTGTCCTACGCCCATCTTCAACGAAGTGGGCTTTGGCAGTTACCTGATCTGGGCAGCACAACCGGCCTACCCGGTCTTCGTGGACCCACGTATCGATCTCTATCCGCTGGATCTGTGGCTGGACTACATCCGCATCTCTGTCGCCGCGCCGGGTTGGGATGAACGGCTCGAATCGTATGGCGTGCGCACGCTGATGCTCAGTCCGCAGACACAGGCCGGGTTGGTCGCGGCGGCCCGTGCATCCGGGCGGTGGAGAGTAGTCTACGAAGATACGGCAAGTGTCATTCTGGTGCGTGAAGAGTAAATAGACGAATAATAAAATGAGAAGGTCTGGTCGTCGCTAGCTATTGTGCAACTTGAGGCATTACACTTACCCGTTGCAATTCAGGTTGGCGTGCTAATATGAATGCTGGTTTCTTGTCTGGTCTGACTCTTCTGAAAATAGCCCCAGAGTACCCAGAGTTCACAGAGAAAAACACAAATTCTTTCTCATTCCCCAACCCCTTTCTCCCCCGCAAGCGGGGAAGAAGGGGGCAAGAGGGGGGTGTGGCGGGCGGCTTCGCCGCCCGCCACACCCCCACCCAGAATCCCCCTTCCTGGGGGGAAGGGGGGCAGGGGGAATGGGCTGATAGAAACACGAATATCTTGTCATACAGAAGCACCTGGCATACCAAAGTCTACGCCAAACCTGGCATAGGGAATAAGTGGCTTCGTCAGGTTTACTAGCCTGAATAGATACCTATTTTCAATCATCACGCGAAGTTCCAGAGAAAGGAGATATATCAATGGCTAAGAAACTGCGAGTTGTCATAGGGTTGGTTCTGGTCTTGATAGTGCTGGGGGTAAGTCCGGGAGGCGCATCAACAGCCGGGTATGAGAACCTGCCAGGCTGGCATTGGGTCGCCGGCGGCACGCTCCGCGGCGTCTCTTTTGCCACCGGCACTTCTGGCCGGGCCGTAGGAGATGGCGGCTTGATCATCCGCTCCATGGACGGCGGTGTGACCTGGCGTCCTCTTGTCGGCGGGACGAAGCTCAATCTACGTCACGTGCAGTTCCTGGACAACGACCATGGTTGGGCTGTGGGCGATGATGGCCTCATCATCGCTACGGACGATGGCGGCTCGACCTGGAACGTTCAGACCACCCCCACCGGTGCGGACCTGCATCGCGTGCACTTCGTCGATGCCGCTCGCGGCTGGGTGGTGGGCCAGGGTGGAACCGTCCTGGCCACGCAAAACGGCGGCGTCCAATGGACATCCCAGGCCAGCAACACAACCGAGGATCTCTACGGTGTAGATTTCGTGGACGAGACTCACGGCTGGGCTGTGGGCGGGAATGGAACCGTCATCGCTACCACCGATGGCGGCACGACCTGGAATAAGCAGTCCTGTGGTGAAATTCATGCCCTGTATGACGTGGACTTCGTGGATCGGAACAACGGCTGGATCGTAGGCTGGGGCAGCGCGCTCTGGACAACCTCCAACGGCGGCGCGAACTGGGGAGAGTGGATTTTGTCAGCATGGACCCGCGATCTCTATACCCTGGAGTTGACCGATGCGCAGCACGGCTGGGCCGTGGGCGCAGGCGGCTTTATTGCTCACTATGAGAATGGCTCCTGGACCGAGCAGGCGAGTGGCGTAGATGTTAACCTATACGACCTCGACTTCGTGGATGGGCAGCGGGGGTGGGCCGTTGGTGCTGCCGGCACCGTACTCTCGACGACCGACGGCGGTGTGACCTGGCACCGTCGCAGCGGCTCTACCACCGGAGCAGTCAACGCGCTCTACTTCATTGATGAGAATCACGGCTGGGCCGCGGTAGGCTGGTCACGGAGTGGTTTCCCCGGTGAGCTGTTGTATACTTCTGACGGCGGAGCAACCTGGAGCGTTCAGAAAAGCGGGGTTCCTTACCTCAACGATGTCCAGTTCGTCACGCCATACCATGGGTGGGCCGTGGGGGGACTTTATGGGGACGGCACTATTCTGTCCACGACCGACGGCGGAACCCACTGGATTACTCAGACTCTTCCTGTAGCGGGGCCTGTGAGAGGCATTCACTTTATCGACTCCGAAAAGGGCTGGGCGGTGGGCGGAGCGGAGAGCGGCAACGGTTGGATCCTGGGCACCACGAACGGGGGGAATAATTGGACATCTCAAAAGTACATCGACGGCTCCGGCTGCTTGTACGACGTCTGCTTCAGCGATTCCACCCACGGCTGGGCTGTAGGCGTAGACGGCAACATCTGGGCCACGCTGAACGGTACTAACTGGTTTACCCAAACCAGCGGCACGACCGAGACCCTTACGAGTGTCTACTGCTATGGACAACTTGGCTGGGCTGTAGGTGACAGCACCATCCTTGCTACCAGAGATGGCGGCAACACCTGGTTCGTCCAGGACAGTGGCTACCCGCACGCTACCTTCGCCGATGTGGATTTCAACGGGCCGGGGTGGGGATGGGTGGTGGGCATGGACACTGTCAGCTATGAAAGCCTGATTCTGGTCACGGGCGATCAGGGGATCACGTGGCTGCCGGAGGAATTGCCCCTCGATGCAGCTTTGCTGCAGAGTGTGCACGCCTTCCGTGGGGGACGAGGCCCTGTGATCTGGGCTGGTAGCAGCCATGGGATGGTCCTCTCCAACCGGCCGGATTCCACCGCTCCGGTAGCCGGCACAGTGACCTTAGCCGAGGGTGGAGCCATCTTCTCCAGCGATGGGAGCACGAGCCTGATCTTCCCTGCCGGTGTGGTGACTGCTACGGTGGTAATCACCCACACTCCCAGAACGGCATCGCAGGTGCCTGCGACGGGGGATCTGACGGGCTACCGAATGTTTGCGCTCACAGCGGTCTACAGCGACACCGCCATGCCGGCCAGCATCGTTCCTGGCGCTCACTATACCATCACCGTGGACTATTCGGGAGCAATAGTGGTCGAAGATGCATGGCTGGGGCTCTATCACTGGGACGGCAACGCCTGGGTCAAGGAGTCTACGAGCAGCGCCGACTGGGATAAGAACATTGTGACGGCTAACCCCGATCACTTCTCCTACTTCGCCGTCCTGGGGAAAAGCTATTGGGTTTACCTGCCTACGGTGCTCAAGAATTACCCGTAGGAATTGTGCTTCTCTTCCCAACGAGATGTTTGGGGGGTTTGAGCGGGGGAAAAGGACTGGCGACTGAAGTCGCGCCAAGTGAGCCTGCGGCTGGGCGTCCACCGGGGTGTGGACGCCCCCCCTGTGCCGGCGGACGGTCAGCCTTAGCCATCGAGGGGCGGTTTGTAACCGCTGAGGGGCAATTTCTAATCGCTGTCATTTCTGTGATTTGGAGCTCATGATGCGACGCAATAAACTATCGCTCTTTCTGCACCTGGTCTGGACAACGTGGGATCGTCTGCCACTCATCACGCCGGACATTGAGCGGCGTCTTTATCGCAACATTGAAAGCGAAGCCTAAAAACAGGATTGCATGGTTCTGGCGCTCAATGGCACGGCGGACCACGTGCATTTGTTGGGGACGATCCCGGCTACCCTCACGATTGCCGACTTGCTTAAACAGATCAAGGGCGTATCATCGCACTTTGTCAACGAAACATTGTCGCCGCCGCCATTCAAATGGCAAGGCAGTTATGGCGCTTTCACGGTTAGCCGATGGGATGTGGACAAGATCAAGAGGTACATCAAGCGTCAGAAAGAACACCACCGGACCCGTGAACTCGTGCAGGAGTTTGAAGAAACCTGTGAGGAAATCGAAACAAATCAACGAGGTGATTGAGGTCGCCCTTTCCCGCTCGCGCCGGCGGGCGACCAGCCGCAGGCTCATCAGGTGTGATTTCAATCGTTTCCTTGACAAATCCCCGAAATCTTCTATAGTCAGAAATCATTGTGGAACAGCGCAGGCAGGGGGAGAGAGTGCGTCATAGAGCCGTAGCGGCGCTCATCGCGCTGGGGTTGCTGGCAGGTTTGATCACCGGACGTCCAGAGGCGGCGTTTTTCCCGGATTCCTCGTCGCATTCCCCGGACCCCCCCCGCCTGTCCTTTTACTGGAGCTACAGAATCCTGCGCTGGGAGGATCTCATCCTCCAGGAAGCGAACCACCGTGGCCTGGACCCCGATTTCCTGGCCTCCCTGGTGTGGATGGAGTCGCGCGGCGAGGCCAATGCGATTGGCCCGCTTGGCTCGGTCGGCTTGATGCAAGTGATGCCCCAAGAGAAAGGATTTTCCTGGCGTCCCTCTACGCAGGCCCTTCTGGACCCCAGCCTGAATCTTTTTTGGGGTGCACGCATACTGGCGACCGTCATCCAGCAGGGCGACGGTGATGTCTTCCATGCCCTGGCGGCCTACAATGCCGGGTGGGAAAAGAGTACCCATAGCCGTCCGCATAGCTTTGCCACCACGATTTTGCGCGATTATGCGCACGCTGTGGCTACGCGCTGTGGGGTCAGTGAACGCTGGGTTGCTTTCTTTGCCGTGCAGGGTTATATCATCCGCGGGCCGATTTGGGTGGCCGATTCGGCCCGCCAGGATGTCTATTTCTTCGGTCAGACCAATGTGACGCTTGAAGGGACGCCCCTCATTCCTTCTGTGCCGCCGACAGCAGTGGTGGCGCGCTTCGATGCGGCGGATACCGGCTCGCCCCAGGAAGTAGGAATCTGGTTGTATGAAGTGCAGCGGAATGTCTGGAGCCGTTGTACGGCTGCGGCGGGGACGGCCACGGTGACGCCGACGGCTACGGTGGTTCCACCGACGGCTTTCTCCATGCCCACGGTGACGCCTGGGCCGACGGCGACGCCGGCTGCACGAAGGACCACAGGGCCCACGGCGGAGGCCGTGGTGCGCGATGGTGGCGCCGACGTGCGCCCGGGGGCGACCCGCTGGTGGGATCCCGTAGCGACATTGGCGGCCGGGACGCCACTGCGTTTGCTCGGTTATAATCCCGCTACGCCGGATTGGGTTTACGTGAGCACATGGGAGAATACGGTGCGGGGTTGGGTACAGACTGCCACTCTCAAGTTGCAGCACGATTTGAACATTCTGCCGTTGATGACTCCTGTGCCGACCCTGACGCCAACCCTAACGGCCACTCCCACGCCGTCGGACACACCCACCCCGTCGGCCACGCCGACGGTGGCGTGTACGGGAGAACCCTTGTGGGCGGAAGCCTGGCCGCTGCGCACGGCTAACACCGCCGACGGCTGGATGGCCGTCGTCTATATCGGTGGACATGGCGGCAATTGTGTCTATACCTATGCCTGGAATGAAGAGGAGAATGTAGTCGGTGGACCCCGGCTGGACGGCATCACATTTGAGGTTCACATACCGAACCGTGCGGCCAATATCGTGGGCACGGCCGTGGTCATGTCAGGAAACGAAACCGTGCGCGTCGGTGTATTCATCAAACCGCCGGATAGCAATGAATGACTCCTCTGAAAATGGCCCCAGAGCACCCAGAGTTCACAGAGCAAAACACAAATTCTTTGTGCCCTGCGTGCCCTTCGTGGTGAAAAGTTTTCATTCTACCGCTGGTGAACCGCCCCCTTCATGATGAATTCCCCTGAAAAAAGCCAACCGGTGCACCCGGAAGCGGGAAAGCTGCACTCTATGCAGACGATGAAAGTCGATCTCTTGGTCCATTCGGCCGGGCAATTATATGTAGTTCCCCCGCATTCCCCTGGACCGCAGCGCGGCGTGCGTTTGGGTGAGCTGGGGATCATCGCCGGTGGGGCGGTGGCGATTGCCGGCGGGCGTGTCGTGGCCGTGGGGCCGACCGACGAGCTGACGGCGCATTTCTGCGCTGCACGCGAGATCGACGCCGGCGGCCAGGTAATCTGCCCCGGCTTTGTGGATGCCCACACCCATCTGGCGTGGCTGGGCGACCGCGCGGCGGAGTTCGAGCAGCGCCTTGCCGGCGCGACGTATATGGAGATCATGGCGGCGGGCGGCGGAATTATGTCCACCGTGCGCGCCACGCGCGACGCTGCCATAGCAGACCTGGTCGCCGCGATGCGCCCTCGCCTGGATCGGATGCTCGCCCACGGCGCGACGACCGTGGAGGTGAAGACGGGCTACGGCTTGGAGACCGACGCCGAATTGCGGCAGTTGGAGGCCATTGTGCAGCTCGACCGGACGCATCCGGTGACTCTGGTGCCGACTTTTTTGGGGGCGCACGCCATCCCTGCCGAGTACCAAACTCGCCCCGACGCTTACGTCGACCTGGTCATTCATCAGATGTTGCCTGCCGTGGTTGAAAAGTCGTCGGCCTTGGGGCTGGCGCGTTTGCCGTTCTGTGACGTTTTCTGTGAGGACGGCGCTTTCGACCTGGCGCAAAGCCGCCGTATCCTGGAGGCCGCGCGTGACCTGGGCTTCCCGTTGAAGATGCACGTGGATGAATTTGTCGCGCTCGGCGGAACCAGGCTGGCGGTGGACCTGGGAGCCACCTCGGTAGATCATCTCGTAGCTACGTCGCCGGAAGACATCGCGGCGCTGGGCGCTTCGAACACGATAGCGGTGTCGTTGCCGTGTACCCCCTTCGGCCTGGGACAAAGCGCCTACACCCCCGCGCGGGCGATCCTGGAGGCCGGGGGAGCGCTGGCGTTGGCGACCGATTGCAACCCGGGCACCGCCTGGAACGAGTCGATGCCCTTTGTCATTGCCCTGGCGTGTCGCTATTTGCGGCTGACGCCCGCGCAGGCGCTGGTCGCGGCGACGCTGAACGCGGCCTTTGCCGTCGGTCTGGGGGAGCGGGTGGGGAGCCTCGCGCCTGGCTACACCGCCGATCTGTTGCTCCTGGACATACCCGATTATCGTCATCTGGGCTATCGCTTTGGCACGAATCCTGTAACGCTGGTGGTCAAAGGTGGCGAGGTTGTTGCTGTGAACGGACAGCGGGTGGTGGCATGACCCTCGCTTGCGGCGCGAATTACACGCTGGTCGCGGCGGAGGGCGGTCAGCGCCTTGACAGCTTTGTCGCCGCGGCGTTGCCCGATCTGTCGCGCACGGCGGTGCAGCGTCTGATCGACGCCGGGCAGGTGTGCGTGAATGACAGGCCGACGCGCGCAGCGTATAAAGTGCGGGTGGGGGATGCTATTGCGGTGCATGTCCCGCCGCCGGCGCCGGCGGCGATTGTACCGGAGGTTCTGCCGCTGGATATTCTCTATGAGGACGCGGATATCCTGGTCGTCAACAAAGCGGCGGGAATGGTGGTCCATCCCGGCGCGGGGAATTTTTCCGGTACGCTGGTCAATGCTTTGCTGGCGCATAGTGCTGATTTTCAAGGGGTCGGAGGGGCGTTGCGCCCCGGCATCGTGCATCGTCTGGACAAGGATACGTCCGGCGTGTTGGTCGTCGCCAAACACGACCGTGCCATCCATGCGTTGCAGCGGCAGTTCCAAACCGGCGAGGTCCACAAGATATACCTCGCGCTGGTGATCGGCCATGTGGAGCCGGCGGAAGGGATGATCGATGCGCCGATTGGACGCCATCGCCTCCAGCGGCAACGCATGGCCGTCGTCGCGGACGGCAAACCCGCGCGCACACGCTGGCGGGTACGCCGTCGTTACCGCGACGACGATCATCGCGTGTACACCCTGCTCGATGTGCGCCTGTTGACCGGACGCACGCATCAAATCCGCGTTCATTTTTCCTGGCTTGGCTATCCCATTGTGGGGGATACCGTCTACGGCCCGGCGCGCAGTCCCTTGCCGGCGCCGCGTCAGTTCCTCCACGCCCGCTTGTTGACGCTGCTGCATCCCACCACAGGGGAGAAGATGGTCTTTTTCGCGCCTCTGCCGGATGACTTGAAGGTTGTTTTGCGCTCGCTGTCGCCTGTAGTGGACGCGCCTTGAGCCTGTGGTTCTCTCCGAAAAATTCCCCTTCCCTGCGTGCGTCGGCCCTGTATTTCAACCCTCCGAACGGCATTTGACGATGAGGGCAAATTCGGGTATCCTTTGTCCATGGCAAAGCAGCGTTTGGACCTTTTGCTGGTTGAGCGTGGCCTGGTCGAGAGCCGCTCGCTGGCGCAGCGTCTCATCCGTGCCAGCGAGGTGCGGGTCGCCGGACAACAGGCCGATAAACCAGGCACTGAGGTAGCGGCAGAGGCGGACATCCGCCTGCAAAGCCCAACCGCGCTTCGTGAGTCGGGGCGGCGAGAAGCTGGCGGCGGCGTTGGAACGTTTTCCGGTGGTCGTCGCGGGCAAAGTCGTGGCGGACATCGGTGCGTCGACCGGCGGTTTCACGGATTGCCTGTTGCAGCATGGTGTTGCGCAGGTGTATGCCATCGATGTGGGCTACGGACAACTGGCCTGGGAATTGCGCCGGGATGCGCGCGTGATCGTGTTGGAACGGGTGAACGCGCGCTATCTGGCGACCTTGCCGGAGCCGGTCGACATGATCGTAGCGGATGTGTCGTTCATCTCATTGTGCCTCATCTATGCGACGGCGGTGCATTGGCTCAAACCCGGCGGTGCGGTGATCTCGTTGATCAAGCCGCAGTTTGAGGCTGGACGTGAGCATGTCGGCAAGGGCGGTGTGGTGCGCGATCCGGCGATACACCGCCAGGTGTTGGAGAAGGTGACGGCAGATGTGGCTGCCTTGGGATTAGGGCTGCGCGGATTGATGGTTTCTCCGCTCCGCGGCCCGGCAGGCAACGTGGAATTTTTGGGCTGGTGGGAGTTGGGGGCAGAATCCGGCGACATCCAGACGTGGATTGAGCAAACTTTGCGGGATGTTTCGACACGCTTGACCACCTGACTACCCGGCTATCGGACTACTGACTGCATTGAGGAGCAGAATGGATTCGCAGCATATTCGGAATTTTAGCATCGTCGCGCACATCGATCATGGCAAATCGACGTTAGCGGATCGTCTGCTGGAAGTGACCGGAACGGTGGAGTCGCGGAAATTCTCGACACAGTCCCAGGTGCTCGACAGCATGGACCTGGAGCAGGAGAAGGGCGTGACCATCAAGGCTTCGGCAGTGCAGATGCACTGGACAGCAGCGAATGGCGAAGAGTACGAGCTGAATTTGATCGACACGCCCGGTCACGTGGATTTTGCTTACGAAGTGAGCCGCGCGTTGGCGGCCTGTGAAGGCGCGGTGTTGGTCGTCGATGCCACCCAAGGGATCGAGGCGCAGACACTGGCGAACCTGTACATGGCGTTGGAGAACGATCTGGAGATCGTGCCGGTGGTCAACAAAATCGATCTGGCGACGGCGAATGTGGAAAAGGTTTCGCGCGACATTGCGGCGCTCTTGGGGATAGCTGTAGAGGAGGTTATCCCTGTCTCGGCGAAGGAAGGGACGAACATTGCGGCAGTGCTGCAGGCCGTCGTCGACCGTGTGCCGCCGCCCAAAGCCGCCGACGTCGAAGCGCCGTTGCAGGCGTTGGTCTTCGATTCGCATTACGATTCCTACAAGGGCGTCGTCGCGTATGTGCGGCTCTATGAAGGACAGGTGACCGGCACAATGCCGCTGCTGCTGATGGCGACCGGTGCGAAGACCGAGCCGGTGGAAATCGGCGTCTTCAAGCCGGAGATGGTGCCGGTGGATAGGCTTTCCGCCGGCGAAGTGGGCTATATCGCCACCGGCTTCAAATCGGTGCGCGAGGCGCGGGTAGGCGACACGGTGACAGAACAGCGCCGTCCTGCGGCGGAACCGTTGCCCGGCTACCGTCCCGCCAAACCGATGGTCTTTGCCAGTCTGTATCCGGCGGAGGCGGAGGATTATGAAAATCTGCGCGACGCGCTCGAAAAGTTGCAGTTGAACGATGCCTCGTTGACGTATGAGCCGGAGACCTCACAGGCGCTGCAATTTGGCTTTCGCTGCGGCTTCCTGGGCCTGTTCCATATGATCATCGTGCAGGAGCGGTTGGAGCGCGAGTATGCGCAGGACCTCGTAGTAACCGCGCCGAGCGTGGCTTACCAGGTGTTGTTGACGAACGGTGAGGAGATCGAGATTCATCGACCTGCCGATTTACCGGATCCGGCGGTGATTGCCGAAGTCCGCGAACCGTGGATGAAAGTGCAAGTCATTACCCCAAATGAATACATCGGCGTATTGATGGAGATTTTCCGCCGCAAACGCGGCAACTTTCTGCTGACCGAAACACTGGACCAGCAGCGTGTCCTTCTCACGTTCGAGACGCCGTTGGCGGAGATGGTGATCGATCTGCACGACCGTATCAAATCCGCGACGCGGGGGTATGCTTCGATGGATTACAGCTTCGACAGCTACCGTGCTGATGATCTGGTGAAGGTGGACGTATGGGTGAACAAGGAACCGGTCGATGCGTTGGCGATCATCGTGCACCGCGATGCAGCCTACGAGAAAGGCTCGTTGCTCATCCGCAAAATGAAGGAGGCCATTCCGCGCCAGTTGTTCGAGGTGCCGATCCAGGCGGTGGTCGGCGGAAAAGTCGTCGCGCGTGTCAACGTACAGGCGCTGCGCAAAGACGTGCTGGCAAAATGTTACGGCGGCGACGTCACCCGCAAGCGGAAATTGTTGGAAAAACAGAAGGCCGGCAAGAAACGCATGAAGGCGCTGGGCAATGTGATCATTCCCCAGGAAGCGTTCCTGGCGATGCTGCGTCTCGACGAAGATTAGTTGTCCCAGGACTCATGTGGGCTAAGAGCGGCGGAAGCCGCCACTATAAACGGAAATTTGCGTAAATCTATGTATTAGTCTATGGATTGAGGCAGGTTAGATGAGTGCATTGGGTGAGGCATGGCGTAAAATCCCCCTGCCGCGGCGCAGACAGTTAATTTTGCTGTCGGCAGCATTGCTGCTCATTGGAGCGGTGATTTGGACGGCGCGAACGGTCTTACTCCCCTACATCCTGGGGCTGGTTTTGGCTTATGTCATCGCGCCGTTGGTCAAATTCTTCGAGCAACGGTTCTTGTGGCTGAGCCAACGACGACACCTGGGCTTTTTGCACCGCGTGGCGCGCGGCTTGGCGATTGGCGTCGTCTACCTGCTGGTGTTGGCTGCCCTGGTTGGTTTCTTCGCCGTCTTTGTGCCGATCTTGATCGAACAAGGTAAAGCGCTCTGGGCATCACGAGAAACGATCTGGCAGTATATTTCTCGCCTGGGTGACGATGTGATCACGCAATACCGCTTGTTGCCGGAACAGGTGCGCGCCCAGATCGATGAAAACCTCACCAAATTCGGTGAACAGGTAGGCAAAATCATCCAGCAGGCGATGGGAGGCACGGCGGTCGTGATCTCTTATACCTTCGGCCTGGTGTTGGCGATCTTGATTATCCCCTTTTGGATGTTTTATCTGCTGCTGGACTCACACAAATTGAAGCAGACGCTGGTGCGTTCGATCCCTCTTCCGATTCGTGAGGATGTGTTGAAAATAGCCGCACTCATCGATGCTGTTTTCGCCTCTTATCTGCGCGGACAGCTTCTTCTGGCCCTGACCATCGGGTTAGCCTCGACGATTTTCTTTGGAATTGCCGGAGTACAGTTTGCGCTGATTCTTGGTGTGATCGCCGGTCTCTTTGAATTGATCCCTAACATCGGCCCCATTCTCGGCGCGATACCGGCAATCCTGGTGGCGCTGGCGCAGAACCCTACCTTGGCACTGGCTACGACAATCTATGCGGTGGTCATCCAGCAGGTGGAGAACATTTTCATCACCCCGCGCGTCCTTGGCAGAAGCGTCAAACTCCATCCGGCATTGGTGATGGTGGTTCTGGCCATCGGCAGTGAGATCGGAGGGGTTATCGGACTGTTTCTCGCGCCTGTAGTGACCGCCGGACTGCGGGATTTGTTCCGGTATATCTACTTCCGTCTTGAGTTGCCTCCCCTTTCCCCTGCCGAGGCTTTGGAAAGGGTATGGCGTCGAGACATGGGATAGATAAATGTAGCGTGAGTGGGTCGCTCGCGGCGCTAAGCGAATTGCCCATTCGCCCGACAAAACCAAACTATTTTACAGGAGTGAAAGCTATGGCAGACAAAGTACGTATAGGCATTATCGGTGTTGGCATCATCGGCAAAAGCCACCTGCGCCATTATCAGCAGATGGGTAACGTGGAAGTCGTGGCTGCGGTGGATATTGATGTGCCGGAACTCAACCGTGTGACGGCCATGTTCGGCATTCCGCACGCCTACACGAAATTCGACGATTTGTTGGCCCACGACGAGATTGAGGCCGTGGACGTGTGCCTGCATAACAATCTGCACATGACGGCGACGGTGGCGGCGCTGAAGGCGGGCAAGCATGTCTACTGCGAAAAACCTATCGCAGGCTGTTATGCGGACGGTTTGACGATGGTGGAAACGGCCAAAGCGGCCGGCAAAATGCTTCATATTCAGTTGGCGACGTTGTACAGCAACGAAACCAAGGCTGCAAAATATCTCCTCGACCGGGGTGCTCTGGGCAAAGTTTACCACGCACGCTCTTCCGGTTTCCGACGGCGTGGGCGTCCTTATGTCGACGGTTACGCCACGGTGCCCTTCGTGCAAAAGGCCCAGGCCGGCGGCGGTGCGTTTTTCGATATGGGCGTGTACCACATCGCGCAGATCCTCTATTTGCTGAACAATCCCCAGGTTCTGAAGATTACGGGCAAGACTTACCAGGAAACGGCCATCGACCCGCGCCGCCGGGACATCAGCGGCTACGATGTGGAAGAGTTAGGGATGGGATTTGTGCGGCTGGAGAACAATATCGCGCTGGATATCGTTGAATCGTGGGCAATCCACCTGGGCGGTTTCGATGGGTCGTACATCGTCGGTGCGGAGGGCGGTGTGCGGCTGGATCCATTCGGCTATTACTTTAACCTCGGCGATCTGGCTGTGGACGGCACCGTCGATCTGGAACAGTTCAATTATCGTTTGCACAATGTCCACGAAGTGGGCGACGTTTACGATAGTTCGCAGCATCACTGGATTGCCGCGTTGCAAGGCCGCGTCGAACTGTTGCCGACCGCCGCACTGGCGCTGAACACGATGCTGATCTCCGAGGGCATCTATCTCTCCGAGAAACTGGGGCGTGAGGTCACGGCAGACGAGGTCAAGGCGCTGTCGAAATCGACGGCATTGCCGTTGTAAGCACCGCGTTTACTAGCCTGAATAGTGGGACGCCCTTCAGGGCGTCCCACTATTCATAGCGTAAGGCGTCAATGGGATTGAGTGCGGCGGCGCGTTGCGCCGGATAAATGCCGAAGAATAGGCCCACGCCGGCGGAGAACAGCGTCGCCAGCAACACAGCATCGACGGTGATGACCGCATGGAATCCTTCCGCGCGCAGCAAATACGAGACCACTGTTGCGCCGCCGGCGCCGAACAGGATGCCGATGATCCCGCCGACCAATGAGAGCATAACGGCTTCGGTGAGGAACTGCGCGAGGATGTCCCGCTTACGCGCGCCGACCGCCTTGCGTAACCCAATCTCGCGGGTCCGCTCCGTCACGGAAACGAGCATAATGTTCATAATGCCGATCCCGCCGACGAGCAGGCTGATGCCGGCAATCGCGCCGAGAAACACGGTGAGCACGCCGGTGATTTGTTGAAAGGTCCCCAGGATTTCCGATTGGCTGATGGCCGTGAAGTCATCGGGATCGCCGGGGGCGATGCGATGGCGCTGCCGCAGGATTTGGGTAACTTCCTCAATCGCCGCATTCATGCGATCTTCGGCGACGGCCTGGACGTAGATGAACGTGAGGCGCGGTTCGCCCGTGTTGGTGCGGCGTGGAAAAATGCGACTGAGCGCCGTGTTGAGAGGAATGAAGACGACCTCATCTTCACTGCCGAAATTGCTGCCGCCCCGTTCTTCCATCACCCCCACCACGCGAAACGGGACGCCGTTGATGCGAATAACCTCTCCACTGGGATCGGGCAGATCGGGGAAGAAGTAGGCGGCGGTCTTTTGCCCTAAGACGGCCAGGCGCGTTTGCCCTTGATTATCGGTGGCGGTGATGAAAGTCCCCAGGCGCGTGGGCCAATCACGTATAATGGCATAGTCCTCCGTGACACCGTTCACGTTGACGGTTTTGTCCTTCCCCGGCGTGGTAATCCGCGCCGTGCCCTGGAGAAGCGGGGCCACGCGCAACACGTGAGGGGCTTCCACGACGTTGCGCAAGGCTTCGGCGTCCTTTAGCGTCAGATACGCCGGGCGCTTTAATTCCTGCTCGAAGGAGCCGGGAATGATGAAAAAAAGGTTGCTGCCAATGGATTGAAACTGACGGGTGATGTACGCTTGCACGCCTTCACCCGCCGACATCAAGGTGATGACCGCGCCGACGCCAATGATGATGCCGAGCATTGTCAGCGCCGCGCGCATCTTGTTGGTGGTGAGCGCCTTGAGGGCCAGACGGAGGCTTTCCCAGAATTTCATGCGGCGTTCTCCTCATCGGTGACATGGCGGGCCTGGATTGGCTCGGCGACGCTTTCTTCGCTGACAATCTTCCCGTCGAACAGGTTAATGACGCGCTGGGCATGGCGTCCGATGCGCGGATCGTGCGTCACCAGGATGACGGTGATGCCGCGCTCGCGGTTGAGTTGTTGGAGAATGTACATCACTTCCTCGCCGGCCGTGCTGTCCAGGTTGCCGGTCGGCTCGTCGGCGAGGATGATGGCGGGTTCATTGACCAACGCTCGCGCGATGGCTACCCGCTGTTGTTGTCCGCCCGATAACTCGTTGGGAGTGTGGTGCATCCGATCGCCCAATCCCACCGCTTCCAATACCTCTTGCGCCCGCGCATGACGTTCTCGGATGCCGATGCCGGCGTAGACCAGGGGCAAGACGACGTTGTCCAATGCCGTCGTGCGTGGCAACAGGTTAAAGTTCTGGAAGACGAATCCCACCTTGTGATTGCGGATCGCCGCCAGGTCATTGTCGCTCATGGCGCTCACATCCTTGCCGTCGAGGGTGTACTGCCCGTAGGTCGGCTGGTCAAGACATCCCAGGATGTTCATCAAAGTGGACTTTCCAGAGCCGGAAGGTCCCATAATCGCCACAATTTCGCCTTGAGACACGCCCAATGAGATGCCGCGCAGGGCATGAACTTCGTTCGTGCCCATTTTGTAGACTTTGTGCATATTGTCGATCCAGATGACGGTTTTACGTTTGTCCATAAAACTCTCGATGGTTCTTGCGCGCTATGCCGGGATCTGCCGATTCCTGGCAAGCCTTAACTGGGGGTATCTTATTAAGGCTAGTCAACCTGACGAAGTAACTTATCCCCTATACCAGGTTTGGCGTGGATTTCGGTATGCCTGGTGCTTGTGGATGACGAGATAGGCGTGTTTCTATCAGCCCATCCCCCCTGCCCCCCGGGAAGGGGGATTTTGGGCGGGGGTGTACCCCCTCTTTTTCGCCCCCTTCTCCCCCGCTGGCGGGGGAGAAGGGGGTTGGGGGATGAGAGGGCCAGCGCCTATAAGCCGAAGTGTCAACCTATTATGCATCATCCCCTAAGTCCTGTTTGCCACCTGGCAAGGTGGCTGAATAGTTACAACTGGGGAACTATTTGTGCCGTGTAGGACTAGTTCCCCATAGATGGTGCCGGTGCCACTTGTATATTCAAGAGACTCGGCGTTTCCGCCACCAGAACTACCGTATCTCCTTCCGCCAGTCCCTGGCTGAGGATGGTGTAGGCATCGTTGCGTTCGCCGACGGTGACAGGGGTGCGTACCGGCAGGCCGTTTTCCAGGCGATAGACATAGGTTTCGCCGGATGACTGATCAGTACGGACGGCCCAGTTGGGTACGATAAGGACATCGGTGAAAATGTCGGTTTGGATGAAGGCGCTGGCCGTCATCCCATTCAGAATCGGCACTGTGCCGGTAGTGGTCAACAGGATGCGTATCTTGTAGGTGATAACGCCGCCGACGTTGCTGGACGTCGCCGCGATGCGCTCTACCGTTCCGCCGAGTGGAATATGAGGATTTGCATCCAATGTGAGGCTCACCGGCTGCCCCACGGCGATTTTGCCAATGTCGATCTCGTCCACGTTGGCCTCAACGTATAAGGACGCATCGTCCAGCAGGGTGACCGCCGGTAGGGTGGTGGGGGCAGGGGCGCCTTCCTGGATGTTAACCGCCGCCACAATGCCGTCGAAGGGGGCGACGAGGGTGGCATTCGCCAGGCTTTCCTGCGTCTGGGTCAAGGTCAACTGCGCCTGCTCAATTTGCAATTCGGCCTGCCGAATGCGCTCCGCGTCGGGACCTTCCTGCAATGTCTTGAGATTTTGCTGCGCCTGTTGATAAGCCTGGTAGGCCGAGGTCCACTGGCTTTGAATCTGTTGAAGCTGATAGTCGGCTTTGAGTTGCGTGATGCCGACGTTGCCCTCCGCCTCCATAGCCGCAGCGGTGACGCCGGCGGCATAAGCGAGCGGTTGATGGTAGTCATCGAGTATGTCGATGACGTTTTCACAGGCTTCCCTGGCTTTGTCGTTCATCTCTTGGGCCAGGCGGATGCTCATATTGGCCTGCGCGCTGGCGGCCTCCTTGCTGATGCGCGCCACTTCAAGCGATTGCGCCGCGCTTTGGATCGCCAGTTCGGCCAACTGGATGTCTTCTGCGGCTACCGGTTTTTGCAACACTGCCAGGTTGAGGCGGGCCTGTTCAAGCACAATTTCGGCCTGTCGGATGGCGCGCTCCAGATCGACGGTCTCTAAGCGTGCCAATTCCTGCCCGGCCTTGACACGATCACTGACCGCCACGTTGACCACGGCTACATTTCCCGTGAGTTTGAAGCTCAAATTCGCTTTTTGGTTGACGGCCACATTGCCGCTGGCCGGCACGGTGACGACCAACTGTCCCCGCTCGACCTGCCCGGTGCGCAGGATAGCGCTGGCGGCGCCTGGCGACTGTGCCTGGCGCTCACGCCACCAGAGCACACCGCCTATGCCGGCGGCAATCAGCGCCAAGATGATAATCCATGTAATGGCCTTTTTCATGCCTGACTCCTCTGAAAATAGCCCCAGAGCACCCCGAGTTCACAGAGAAAAACACAAATTCTGCATGCCCTGCGTGGTGAAAAATCTTCATTTAACCGTTGGTAAACCGCCGGTTAGTGTAGGACGCATGGTCCATTCGCTCTACGCCTCGGCAGTTATTGGCCGACCGTCGAAAAATCAAGCAGTGTGCGTTCTTCGGCGATGAGCACGACGGTGTCGCCTTCATTCAGACCGGAGAGCACCTCGGTGTACGTGTCATTGTACCGTCCGCGCGTGATGTCGCGGCGTTCCAGGACGCCGCCCCCGCCCAGCACGTAACAGTAGAGTACCGCCTCGCCACTGGATTGGTCCGTGCGCACCGCCCAGTTCGGCGCGAGCAGGATATCTTTGATCAGGTCGGTGTGAATGACGATGCTGGCGGTCATACCGTCGCGGATCATTCTCCCCTTCTCTCCCCCTGCGGCCGGGGTGACGGAAGGGGACGTAAGGTGCACCCGCAGTTGATAGGCCATAACGCCGCCCACATCGAGCGCTGCCGGCGTGATGCGTTCCACTGCACCTGTCAGCGTATCTTGTGGATAGGCGTCCAACGTGATGTCTGCCGCTTGCCCAACGCGGACTTTGCCGATGTCGATTTCATCTACCGTCACCTCCACGTAGAACTGGGCATCGTCGATGAGGGTGAAGGCTGCCACGCCGGGGAGCACTTGCAGGTTTTCCTGGATGTTGACGGCGGTGATCAGCCCGGCGAAGGGGGCGGTGAGTCGCGCGTCGGCCAGGCGCTCCTGTGCTTGCTCCAGGTTCAGTTGTGCTTGTTCGATTTGCAGTTCCGCCTGACGCATTTGTTCTGCGGTAGGACCTTGTTCCAACTGATGTAAACTTTCGACGGCTTGCCGATAACGTGTGTAAGCCGTCAGCCATTGCGCCTGCGCCTGTTTGATGGTGACCTCGGCGTTGATCCTGGCGATACGCTCTTGTTCTTCGGCGTTCTCGTAGAGGGTACGCGCGTTTTCCTCGCCCTCCGTGCCTTCGCGGCTGCGCCAATCCTTGAAGGTGTTCTCACGGGTACGCTGTGCCTGGACGATCATCGCGTCGGCATCCACCTGCGCTGTTTGCTTACCCAGGCGCGCCGCTTCCAGGGCCTGGGCCGCGCTTTGCACATTGAGTTTTGCCAGTTCCAGGTCATCGGCGGTGGCTGGTTTGATAAGGATGTCGCGATTGAGCGTCGCCTGTTCGAGCGCAATTTCCGCCTGCTGCACGGCGTGCTCGAGATCCGTTGTTGAAAGCTGCGCCAGCGCCTCGCCGGCCTTGACCCGCTGGTTGACCTTGACATAAATGCGGCTGACACTGCCGGCAGTGTTGAAGCGCACATCGAGCTTCTTATTGACCGTCACGTTGCCGCTGGCAACCACGGCGATGGGCAAATCGCCGCGTACAATCTGCTCGGTGCGCAAGATGCTCTGACTTTGCACTGCGGTGGCCTGTTGGTGGCGCCACCAGAAGTAGGCTGCCACGCCCCCGCCGATCAGCGCTAGGATGATAATCCACGTCAAAACTTTTCTCATGGGGTATTCCTCGCAAAATATGACCAGGGCTTTCATGCTAGCCCTGGTCATTATACCACAAACGGACTTAGCCAATTGAGGTTAGAGTTTGGATAGTGTACGCTGCAAATAGGGGAGAAGAGCGTGAGCTTTGCCGGCACCGACGGCCACACACGCCATCGGCGCGTCGGCGACGTAAACCGGTACGCCGGTCTCTTGGGTGAGCAATTGGTCAAAGTTACGCAGCAACGCGCCGCCGCCGATCATCGTCATCCCCCGGTCGATGATGTCGGAAGCCAGTTCAGGTGGCGTGCGTTCCAGCACTGACTTAACCATGTTGATAATGAGCGCAATCGACTCTTCCAATGCCTCGGCAATATCGTCGGTGGTGATTTCGACACTGCGGGGCAGACCGGTCACCTGGTCGCGTCCCTGCACTTCCATGCGCGTTCCATCCTCGACCGGCATGGCCGAGCCAATGCGGATTTTGGCTTCTTCGGCGGTGGGCTGACCGAGCATCAGGTTATACTTGCGCCGCACATAGGCGACGACGGCTTCATCCATCCGTACTCCGCCCACGCGGATGGCTGCCGAGGTCACGACGCCGTAGACGGAAAGCACGGCGGCCTCGCTCGCTCCACCGCCCAGGTCGACGACCATGTGTCCGCCGGGCGTATGGATGGGCAATCCGGCGCCGATGGCGCCGGCCAGAGGTTCGGGGATCAGGTAAGCGCGGCTTGCACCGGCTTCCAGGGTGGCCTCGCGCACGGCGCGGCTTTCCACCTGGGTGACGCCGAACGGCACGGTGACGAAAATGTGCGGCTTGAAGAGCCGCGCCTTGCCGATGGCGCGGTTGACGAAGTAGGAAAGCATCTTTTGCGTGATGCGATAGTCGGCGATCACGCCGTCGCGCAGAGGGCGCCGCACCTGAATGGTTTCAGGCGTGCGGCCCATCATCGCCCGCGCCTCTTCGCCGACGGCGACCACCTCACCGTTGTCGATGCGTTGGGCGACGACGGATGGCTCCTGGAGCACAATCCCCCGCCCCCGCACGTAAACGAGCACATTGACCGTTCCGAGATCGACTCCCAATTCTTCTGCCAGTGGCATATGCTTTCTCTCCTGCGACGTTGACCAGATGAATCATACACTAATTTGGTGATTTTGTCCAATGAAGTTCTCAAGTAACTGTTCGGCTACTCTTGTCAGGTGGCGAACGGGACTTTGGAGAGGATTTACCATGGGTTGACACTTCGGCCATAAACGATTACCCTCTCATCCCCAATTCCCTCTCCCCCGCAAGCGGAGGAGAGGGAGGCGAAAAAATAGATGCTTCTCAACTTGCCTCATTGGTTCCTGTGGGTATACTGGCAAGGGGATGGGGAACGCAAGTCTGCCATGGATGATGATCGTCCACAGGCTGAAGGCTTGTGAGGCATGGTCAAATTCCCCTGCTCCAGCGTTTTCGCTGGGGCAGGGGGTGGTCGGTGGCTCTTGACCGAGGAGCGAATGATGAAACAATTATGGGCGCCATGGCGGATGTCATATCTCCGCGGAGAAGACGAAAAAGTGCCAGGATGTTTGTTCTGTCACAAGGTGACGCAGGAAGATGCCGTTGAACACATCCTCTATCGCGGCACATCCTGTTTTGTGGTGTTAAACCGCTTCCCCTACACGAATGGTCACATGATGATCGTTCCCTACATGCATACCGGGATGTTGGAAGCGCTGGATGAGGCGACGCTTTTGGAGATGATGCAACTGGTGCAGCACAGTCTGCGCTTGCTGCGTCAGGTCTTTCATCCCCAGGGATTCAACCTCGGCGTAAACGAGGGGAGCGTGGCGGGTGCGGGGGTGGCGGAACACGTTCACCTGCACATCGTCCCCCGCTGGGCCGGGGATGCGAACTATATGACGGTGATCGGCGAGACGCGCGTGATCCCGCAGTCGCTGGAGGACACCTATGCGACGTTCCGCCCGCTGTTTGAGGCGTTGCACGGCGGGTGATCTGGTGAAATCCACGGCTGGTGGAGTGCGGCTGACCCGCTTACGGGTTTGGCATCCGTTTACGGTCGTCAGGTGGTTTTCGGCGTCTTAGGTGCGCGATACACCAAACTAAGGCCTGGCTGTGTGTGCTGCTACCGTGGTTGTGGCAGAGGTTTTACATGTGTCGGTTGATGTCCAGTTTTGTGGGCGTCCTTCACTGTCTATTTACCACACTCCCACTCGGTGCGGAATGTACTACACAAGGACTCCCCAAATTGCCCAGAGTATAAGTGCCCAAATCGCCCGGCGGTAACGCTGCTTACATAACTGGTAAATCAATACGACAACAAAAGGCACAGACATCAAAGCTGCTCTGAGCAAGATTTGACCCGCCTGGGTGCTGGCTAGCGGGAGATACTGCCCAAGCCAATCCAACTTTTCCGATTTCAGCAACCAGGTCCTACCGTGGCCTAGTCGTCCGCTGAGGCTTTGACCGAACTCTATTTCTAGATCATAACCCCAACATGATATGTGCCCCAAGTACCTGGAATCTCCCCGGGCTTCAATTTCAAAACGCGGCCAGTCAAAAGCTAACACTGGTTCCACGAGAAAATCAATGATTTCACCATACCCCGTATCTATCTCTGGTTGCAAGTCTACATAAGGGTTGGGTTCGTCTTCAGTTGTCCCCATTTCACTGGGATCGCAGAATTCTCCACATGGCCGATGCCCGCTGGGATCCGTGTACCTGAGCGGATTATTGAGCGTGTACGCGTACCGGTTGAGACTCTGCGGATTCCCCGGTTCGGGCACGAGGGTATCCGCACTCACAAACCGTCCCAGTGACGGTGAATAGAACCTGGCGCCGTAGTTGTACCATCCGAAGCCGCGGGCTGAAGCCCTGCGGCTCAACGCACGAAGCCCCCCCCCAGGGGGCTGAGCGGCCGGCCCGTAGGGCCTGGTGGGTTCAGCCGACGGCTTTAGCCTCGGCCAGGGGAGCTGAGCGGCCGGCCCGTAGGGCCTGGTGGGTTCAGCCGACGGCTTTAGCCTCGGCCAGGGGGCTGAGCCGCCGGCCCGTAGGGCCTGGTGGGTTCAGCCGACGGCTTTAGCCTCGGCTGAAGGATAGCGAGCCGCGGGCTGAAGCCCTGCGGCTTAACGCACGAAGTCCCCCCAGGGGGCTGAGCGGCCGGCCCGTAGGGCCTGGTGGGTTCAGCCGACGACTTTCGCCGCGGCCAGGGGGCTGAGCTGAGCGCCCGGCCCGCCGGGCCTGGTGGGTTCAGCCGACGGCTTTAGCCTCGGCCAGGGGGCTGAACGGCCGGCCCGTAGGGCCTGGTGGGTTCAGCCGACGGCTTTAGCCTCGGCCAGGGGAGCTGCGCGGCCGGCCCGCAGGGCCTGGTGGGTTCAGCCGACGGCTTTCGCCGCGGCCAGGGGGC